>JAZDLX010000168.1:0-5957 GCA_043801585.1 bacterium
AGAACAATGCGTCGTGTGATCTTGATGGTGCTGGCGGTCATGCTGGTCGCCTCCGTCGCCGCGTTCTCAGGCGACCACGCCTTCGTAGGCGTGAACAAGTGCAAGATGTGTCACCAGCGTGAAGCGAAAGGCATGATCTTCGAGAAGTGGTCTGAAACTGCCCACGCCCAGGCCTTCACGGTTCTTGCCAGTGACGAATCGAAAGCCGTGTACGCGAAACTCGGGAAGACCGGCGATCCCCAGGCGGACGCCGAGTGCCTCGCCTGCCACACTATCGGTGATGCTCAGTTCAACGCAGATGGCGTCGGCTGCGAAGCCTGCCACGGAGCGGGCGGTGACTTCTGGAAAATGACGGTGATGAAGGACAAGAATGCGGCCATCGCCGCCGGCCTGACCGCCGATGCGAAAGCGACCTGTGTCAGATGCCACAACGAGAAAAGCCCGACATACAAGGAATTCAATTTCGACGAAATGTATCCGAAGATTGAACACCACATTCCTGCGGGCGAGTAAACGGTACACCGTTGCTGAATGTCAAACGGGCAAGGTTCCGGTAATCGGAATCTTGCCCGCTTTCTTCGGGCCTGCCCGGGGCATGATGCGGGGGGTCCCCGTTTCTCCGCAATGCCCTGTAAACCCTTTCAGCCAGCGCCGATCGCCTTCCTTGCATTTACTCCATTGCCAAAATCAACCTCTCGTTTCTGCTTAAGTTAGGCGAGTCAATCGAAGTGCCGAAGCGAAATTAGGCTCTCCAAACTGCTTGCACCTTTTAGTACAATCTCGGTAGTATTTTCACGAAACTCACCGGCACGTGACGTTTCTTTGAAATACGTCCAGTTCTCGCTATAAGTCCTTGGGAACTTCGGGCAGGGGGAGTTACGCAGTGGCGGATCTCTGTGCATCCGTTTTGTGAAATTCGTAGCAAACCGCAGCCGCACCTCCTCCCGTTCCCATTCGCATCGAGAGCATCATTTCCCATTTACTGAGGAGTGATCCCGTGAAGCGTCAGTATCGCTGGATGCCCCTGTTGTGCGTCCTGTTGACCGCCCTGATCGTTGGGTGGATCGGCTGCGGACAGGAGAAGGGCATCATCACAGAGGTCCCTGATACGCATGGCGTGTTGTCGACGGAATCAACCTGCGTCAGCTGCCACACCGATCAGAACCTCATCGAAGAGACGACGGACTACGTGCCTCCGGCCGAGGGTTCGTCGGGCGAAGGTTGAGGCGGGGCGACACCCGTGCTGTCAGCATGGGACAAGTTCGGCATTGTGACCAGTGAATACGCTCAGGATCCACACAGCGAGATCAACTGCACCGTGTGCCACGGCGGCGATCCGACCGCCACGGACAAGGACGAGGCGCATGCGAACACGCGGACTGACGAACCTGGAGATTCTGTGATCGCGGATCCCTCGGTGAGAATCGAAACCTGCGGCCGTTGTCACGCGCAGATCGCCTCGACGAACGAGACGAGTGCACATACGACGTTCTACGGTTATCGGTCCCTGTTCGAGACCCGTACGGGGTATTCGTTGTCAGACCATCCTGAGATCGAGGAGGAGTTCAGCAACGAGTGCGGCAAATGCCACACGACCTGCGGCCAGTGCCACATCAGCCTGCCCAACACGGTTCAGGGCGGTTTGATGGAAGGGCATCTGTTCAAAGCCATCCCGAACACGATGAGCAAAACGTCGTTCAACCAGGTCTGCACCGCCTGCCACTCGTCACGCATCGAGGAAGAGTACTACAAGCTCGGCGCCATGGAGTCGATTGTGGGATACCGTTTGGATGCCCACTACTACAAGGGGTTCAAGTGCACGAGCTGCCATACCGCGAGCGACATGCACGGTGACGGAATCCTCTACGGCACACGCTACGCATCGCACCAGATCAGCCGTTGCGAGGACTGCCATAGCACGGTGACCTACAACGACGAGAGCGTGGTGTTCGGCTCGAGCGGAGACAATGAGTTCCACCGTCGGCACGGCGTTTCCAGCGGTGCAGGCGATCCGGTGTTCCAGTGCCAGGTGTGCCACAGCCAGGACTACAAGAACTGCAATTCCTGCCACGTGGCAGGCGGCGGGATCACCGGCGGCTCCTATGTGACTTTCGAGATCGGCTTGAATCCGATTCCGGATGTGCGCCCCGAATACGACTACGTGGTGCTGCGCCACATCCCGATCGCACCGGACACCTACGAGCCGTGGGGGGAAACTGACCTGGCGAACTACTCCGCACTGCCGAGCTGGAAATACGCCAGCCCGCACAACATTCTCAAGTATACGGCGCGGACCGACACCAGCGGCGGGCAGGACGGCTGCCGGAGTTGCCACAACGCAGTGGAGAACGGCAACGACTGGTTCCTGCGTGCCAGCGAGCTTGATTCGATGGCCACGCTGCTGGGATATCCCGAGGAGGTGGACGCAAACCAGAACTATGTGGTGGACGACGCGAAACCATCACCATTGCCCTGAAAGGTTTTAATTCAATCGCGATAGTGGGTAGAGTCTAACGGAAGGAGTTGTACCATGAGATTGCTTCGTAGTTTAACAGTAGTGTTTCTTCTCGTCACGTTGATGGTAGCTTTTGCCGGTTGCTCGAGTGACGAAGACAACAACACGACACCTGCGCTTACGATGTTCGAGCAGATCGCCGCGCGGGGAGAGGCGTACTTCGGCGCCGGCACGAAGAACATCACCGCTGCAGCTTTGTTCGACGAACTTGGGGACGAGAACCTGGTGATCATCGACTGGCGTTCGCAGGCACTCTACGATGCAGGCCATGTTCCCGGCGCCCGTTTCTGGTACTTTACGACTCCGGACGTGCTGACCGACAGCCTTGCGCAGTTCGACAAAGCGACAACCAAGTTTGTCAACTACTGCTACTCGGGCCAGACGGCGTCCCAGGCGACCTGTATCATGAACCTGATGGGGTACGATGCCTGGAACCTGAAGTTCGGCGCCAGCGGATGGAACGCCGATGTCAACAGCGGCTGGGTGACAATGACCCCCAACGCAGACCTGTTCGCCCTGCTTACCGACGGCGCCTCGCCTGCTTTGACGGATTACGACGAGTATCCCGAAATCGCCCCCACCGCCACCGATGTTGACGGAGCCATTGCGGAACTGGCGATGGCGTACTGGAACGGCGCCGGCGTTGGCAGCCTGAATGCGAAGAATACTGACGTGATCATGAACGAGAACCGTTTCGCCGATCCCGACAGCGTGTTCATCATCAATTACTGGCCGGCTGCTGCGTACGAACTGAAACACATCGACGGCGCAGTGAATTTCGACACCGGCGACCTGACCCTGAAATCCCTCGGGATGGACGCGCTCGCCAAGATCCCGATGGACAAGAAGATCGTGGTGTACTGCTACACCGGAATGACCTCGAGCCAGGTTGCTGCCTACCTGAAGGTTCTTGGATACGACGCCTATACGATGTCGTACGGCATCAGCGGATTGACCAACGACGCGACCTACGGTGGCGTTACGTACGACCCCAGTCAATTCGCTTACGAGTGGGAGCAGTAGTCTTCGTTGTTTCGTAGTAGACTAATAACGCCGGGAGGAGGGATTCCTTCCGGCGTTTTCTATGATAGAGTATCCAGACAGTTTAAACCAACGGCCTCCTAAACTGTCTGAATACTCACCTAAACTGTCTGGATGCTCACTCAATGCCAAGGTCATTCTGAATCCGTCAGCCGACGGATGAAGAATCTTTCGATGCGAGAGAATCGGATTTTGTGAGGGCGTCACGTCGAGAGATCCTTCGCTGCGCTCAGGATGACTTCTTTGTGCATTCGCTGCGCTCAGGTGACTACAAGAAAAAACTCCCAGACAGTATAAACCAACACCCGCCTAAACTGTCTGGATACTCCTATGCTATCTGGGAGTTCCGTCGATATCCATTTTCTTGTTTTTCAGGTGGATTAGTAACGCCTCCCGGCCCGTTAGCCTCCCCAAATTCCTTGCACCATTTAGTGCAAAGTCGTAACGTTCAAAGATCAGGGTTGTACCGGTATGTCTTCCTCCGCGAGGCATGCCAACTCCTTGTTCCGGAACAGGTTGAATACTCGATTCCGGACATTGGAAAGCGAACCTGAGTGTGCGGCTAATTACCTCGAATTGTGCAAAACACTATGCAGGGGATAGAGACACAGATGAACGCTGCTAACCACCGGGGATGGGGTCTCTTCTCAATCCTGCTGCTCCTGCTGGCTTTGACCACGGCGGCAGACGCCGCCTGGACCAAGGACGATTGCCTCGCGTGCCACGAAGATACCGACCTTCAGACCATGGACGGTAAAAACGTTGGTATCCACACCAACGTTTACAACGGCAGCGTCCACGCCGACCTGGACTGTATCGACTGCCACACGCAAAACGCTAATTATGACCATCTTCCCCATTTCGATCATTATCAAAAAGTGAACTGCGGAACCTGCCATGAGAAGCATACGTTAACGTTCGAAGAGAGCTTTCATGGACAGGCTCTCCGCCGCGGTACGCACAACGCACCCGACTGCGCAATCTGCCATGCCGGTCGTGGAAATCCCCACGGGATCCAACACCTGAACATCCGAACGGCGGAGAATGCCTGCAAGCAGTGCCACACCCGTGAGACGCAGCGGTATGACGGCAGCGTTCACCACAAAGCCTATGTGGAAGGCAAAAACAGTCCCGGCTGCGTCTCCTGCCACCCCACGCATTCCAAGGCCTTGCCGCCCTCCGTCGGGGCGATCAACAACCTCTGCGAGGGGTGCCACAAGGGAACGATGGAGCAGATTTGGGCGGGCGATCATGCCGCGGCGGCGGATCAGCTCCAGGGCATGCTCTCCTGCGCGAGTTGCCACGACGTTCACGCAACGCATAAACCCCATATGGACAGCGGAACCATCGAGGCTTGCGAGAAATGCCACGAGGGATACAAGGATCAGTTTCGCGACTCGGTTCACGAGAAGCTGATTTTCGACGGCAAGATGAACTGTTTAAGCTGCCACCGCAGCCACCAGGTCACCGACGCGGCCGAACGCGAACAATTCGGTTGCGGCCAATGCCACACGGAAGTGGAGGAAAAGTACCGAAGCAGCGTTCACCGTCTCGCCCGGTTGCGTGGCAACACCGTTGCCGCGATGTGCGGCGACTGCCACGGCGGGCACCATGTACTTCCGGAGAACAATCCGGAAAGTCCGGTTGCTCATAAAAATATCCCGGAGACCTGCGGACAGTGCCACACCAACAGCACGGTGATAACCTCCGACTACGTGCGCCTGCCGATCAGCCTTCCAAACTACCTGCAATCCGTGCACGGACTTGGGTTGAAAGAGGGCAAGCACACCGCGGTCTGTTCCGATTGCCACGGTTCACACGACCTGCTCGCCACCTCCGATCCTGACTGTCCGACGAACAAACCGAACCTGATTCGCACCTGTGGACAATGCCATCCGAGGGAATCCGAACAGTTTGCAAACAGCGCTCACGGACGCGCACTGGCTCATGGTATCGTAGACGCGCCGAGTTGCACCGATTGCCACGACGAACACCTGATCCGCAAAACGCACGATCCACGCAGCCCGGTCAACCCGAGAAACCAGGCGTCCGTGGCCTGCGCGGAATGCCATGAAGATCCCGAGATGGCGGCTCGCTACGGCCTGCCCCCCGATGTGGTCCAGAGTTTCCTCGACAGTTACCACGGATGGGCGATCCAACGTGGCGGGACGGCGGTGGCGGTCTGCGAGGACTGCCACAACACGCACGACATTCGCAGCCGTCTTGATCCGGAGTCTTCGATCCACCCGGACAACGTCGTCGAGACCTGCCGGCGGTGCCATCCGAACAGCAATCCGAAGTTCGCCGCCAGTTACAACCACATCACCGCCCGTGGACACAAGATGATCCACGATTGGGTGCGGATTGTCTATATCTGGCTGATCGCGATTGTGCTCGGCGG
>JAZDLX010000190.1:0-8593 GCA_043801585.1 bacterium
ATCAGTTGCAGACCCAACGCCTCGATGAAAGTGCTTTTTCCAGCGCCCGGCACACCTGTGATGCCCATCCGCAGCGAGCCGCCCGTGTGGGGAAGCAGGCGTCTGAGCACCTCCTGCGCCTGTTCAAAATCACGTTCGGCGTTGGATTCCACGAGGGTAATCGCCTGGGCGAGGACAACCCGGTCGCCAGCAAGCACGCCCTCGACGAGTTCGTCCGTGGACAGACGGCGGCGTTTGGGAGCGGAGGTTTCGCTCGGCGGGCTCTTCCGTCCCGGGAGACCCTCGTGGCCACCTTTAACACCCGGCATGATCCGCAGTGCGGATTTCCTTTTGCCCTTTGAATCGGTCATCGTAGTGGGAGCCCCAGGCGGAAACGAACCATCTGGCGATGGATGGCTTCGCCGTGTTCAAGGGATGCTTTGTAGAATCGCGCAAGGGGGCTTTGTTCCATTCGCCATGTGAGCAGTGAATCCGTGTTGGTCTCACCCAGGGTTTGTTTCAACGCGTCCGTCTCCATCGTGCAGGCCAGCAGGTTCAGCCAGGAGAGGCTGTCGTTGTCGATCGTCTGAGTGATGTTCGGAATCAGTTGATCCGGACGTTTCATCAATTCCTTGACCACTGTGTTCACATTACGTGCATTCTGGTCGAGGTACCAGCGAAATTCCTGGTGCAGGAAAATCGCCAGTGCTTTTTTATCCTCCTGCAGGTAGGATGCGTTCAACGTGAGAACAGGGTGGCTGTGGGGACGTGCTTTTTCGTCAATGACGATATCCCGCGTGAACAGCCAGTTGTAAAGTGAGTACTCGCCGATCAGGTTGACGACCTGACGGTTGGCGATCGCTTCACGCAGGTTGCCGGCCACCATTCGCACGCTGACGCTGTCTTTCTGGGCATCCGCAGCATGAAAAGGGAACAGTAGCGTGATAAAAAGGATCGCCCACCAAGATCGCACCGTTGCCTCCTGAAAGCTGTTCAGGGAAAGGTGGCGGATGCCTCGCCCTGCGTCAAGAGCGAGACGAAGGCTTGTCGGGGAGTTCAATGTACCGCAGAGCGCGGCTTGCACGAACGTCAACACCTGAAAATGAGGTTTCAGGCGTGGACGTCCCAATCCGACGGACTGATCTCGACAACGTCAACGAGCTCGAAATCGGGATCGGTGGACCAAAAGTTGTTGTCGATGGGGTATTTGCGTTCGTTCACATCCATCAACTCTTCGGCGGCTTGGATGGCGGCATCACGATCGGCCGCCTTGACACGGAAGTAGGCATATCCTGCGCGTTCCAGTTCGATCACCCAGGTGGCAGGCAGGCCGGGGGTCATGTGCTCTTCATCGGGCCCCGCAAAGATGTGGTGGGCTTCGGTCGGTTCGTCGAACACCCAATAACGGTGGTCAATTTCAAGGTCATAGCTGTCGCTGAAATCTGAATCCTCGAGGATAACATCCACCCGATCGAAAGCTTCCTCCTCGCTCACCGCCTCAATCGTCAGCAGAGCCGTTGCCCAACGGCGGAAGGTAATACGGTAGTTCAGTGCTTTTTCTTCGTCTCGTAGTGCCATGTCGCGCTTCCAGTTTTGCGTACACGCTTCCATTACAACGTACAAACCGTGAACGGGAAATACGGTGTGTGAGATCACACGCCTCCGGAGACTGCGGAGTCGCCAAGGTACCACTATCCCTGCCGATGCTTCGTTGGTGCGGCTTGGCCGGACCTTTCCGCCCTCTTGTGGATAGGAGCCGAATTTTCAGGAAAACCAATCGTTGGATGACCAAGAGAGAGAGAGGTCACCGCCTTGGGGGTGGCCTGAGGACACATCTGCTCGAGATCGGGTGGTGCGGCTCCAACTCCGGAACAATCCCACGTATTCTCAAGAGCATACAGGTGTCTTCCGGCATTGTGAAGAGGCGATTGAATCAGGGATGGAACGAGACTGTCTGGATTTATATCGGACTTCCGATGTACGTTATCAGTGAACGCCTCCCCGGTGACACATCGCGTCGGAAAGGAGGTTGCGATGCCCTGCCGACGCCTCAAAGAGTACCTCGATCGCCACGAGGTGAAGTACGAGGTCTGCCGCCATTCGCGTGCCTTCACTGCCCAGGAAATCGCCGCACGGACTCATACCAAAGGGCACACGTTTGCCAAAACAGTCATCATCCTCCTCGACGGCAAACCGGCGATGCTTGTACTGCCTGCATCGAAAATGGTGGACCTGGAAAACGTGAGACAGGCAACCGGGGCGAAACGTGCGTTTCTCGCCAGCGAACATGAGTTCAAGGAGCTTTTCCCGGATTGCGAAGTCGGTGCGATGCCACCCTTCGGAAACCTGTACGGGATGGAGGTGTTCGTCGCCAACCGACTTCCGAAGAAGGGAATGATCTCTTTCAACGCCGGGACACATTCAGAAATGTTGCGGATGGGCGTGGAGGATTTTGAACAGCTGGTGCAACCGAAACGGATCAAGGTGGCCTGGGAACCCATGATGACAGGATGATCCTGCACTCCATGGGATCTCACCGCACCGTAAAAAACCACGCCCGGAAGGCCGGATGATCTGTTCAAAGCACGTTTTCGATCATGGGAGCAGTGTGCGGCTGAATGTCCTCTGGCCATTCAGGAGCGCTATCTGTCTCTTTATCACTCACTTGGGAGGAGGTAACCACATGTCCTCCCCAATGTTGTACCTTGACGCTGTTTGATAAACCGGGGTGTGGCATGGATTTCTATCGTCGTTTCATCGAAAGCGCCGCAACGCTGCTGAACATGCTGCTGGGAACACGTCTGCTTTGGCCGCCTCGTCCGAATGGTTTTCGCGCCAGGCTCCGCCGAGTCGTGATTCGCATCCGCCAGAATCCCGACCTCCTGATCGACTGGATCTACGCGCTCCGCTATCCCCTCGCGGCATTCACCACTCTCTTCTCGGCCGCAGTGGTTGGCTTTGCTTTCATTGAGATGAACGACACTCCCGGCACCCTAACAGGAAAACTCGCTGGTGCGGCGTTCGTCGCGGGGATCGGAGTGCTCACGGTCGGCGCTGGTCGTGCGGCCAGGACGGCTGTCGCGAAATGGCGTGTACATTCGGGTCTGAAGCAATTCCCGGATGATGCCGCTTCCTATCGCTCGAACGCCGGCGAACTGTCTCTGATTAGAAAACTCTCCCGGCACGCCTACCTGCTGCACCTGATGCTGCTGTTCGGGTCGGGCGGATTGCTGCTGCTTGGGATGATCGGTTTTGGCTTCGAACTGGTCAGGCGAATACTTGCCTATCACCCACAGGCCAGCTCACTCGCGCTCTCGATTCTGCTGATCCTGCAGGGAACCGTTACGCTTTTCCCCATCCTGCACCGGATCCGCCGCTGAAGCGGGACATCACTCCGCGTCGTGAATTTTCAGGCATGTACCGTACTGGACCACGATTGACGAAGAATCGCCCGCACCGGCGCTCCATCCGACCCCACCAGTTTCAACGGCAGGCAGAACAGTTCGTACTCGCCCGGTGGCACATCCATCAACCGCAACCCCTCCAGAATCACAATGTCCGCCTCGAGCAGCGTCAGGTGAGTTCTGAATCCGGAGGTGTCGTAAAGCTGAATCGAGAGATAGTCAATGCCCACCAGTCTGATCCCACGGTCGCGTATCCAGCGTGCTCCGCCGGGCGTTAACGCAACGTACTCTTCGACAAATGCCGATCCGCGTGCATGAAGACGGCTGTTGCTCGTTTTCAGCAGGAGACGCTTCGTCCTTTCCGAAATCCCGTACGCTTCAAGCAGCTCGGGACCAATGGATTTCACCTCATTCGCAATCTGGATGACGAGCGCTGGACCAACCAGTGTATCGAGCGGAATCTCCTCAACGTTTTTCCCGCCCTCGATGCCGTGAGATGGAGCGTCGATGTGCGTGCCAGTGTGCGCCGAGCAGGTGAGAACTGAGGTGCGAACACCATCCTCGGTTCGTTCGCCGTGCAGGGTGGGACGTGGGTCTCCCGGCCAGACGGGGAGGCTGTCATCGATCGGCATGGTGATGTCATAAAGGGTCATCGGATCGTTCTCGCGGATTTGCAGTTCGAGTTATGTTTGAAAGGATTCAAGGTAGAACGGATAGGAGAAGACGGCAAGTTGGAAAGAGACCGATACGGAACAGCGTGTATACGATGGAGGCCGTAAAGTCAAATCGTGTGAATTTCGTTCAGAACCATGTTCTTCCCTGATACGTCCGGTATTCCTCACCAAATGTTGCGACCAAAGCCTTTTCCTCCCACCGTTTCCAGAGCAGAATGTTGATCATTCCCACAATACCGGCCACAAAGCTGACGACCCCGCCGAAATGCAACGGCCAGCCGACAAACCAGAGGAGGAACCCGGCATACATTGGATGTCGAATACAGGAGAAGAAGCCGGTGGTTACAAGACGGCTGCTGCCTTCAAACCGGCGCAGTTGTATCATCGATCCCACGATCAACACAAGCCCGAGGACAAATAGAACGATGCCCGCCCAACGCAATACGCCGGGGATCATGACCTGCACCGGATCCATCGGATTCATCGCGCCCCAGCAGAACCACATCATAAACATCGCGACGAAGACGGCGAGAATAAACAGACGGCTTTCCGTTGCGGGATTCCCAGTTCTTTTCAATAGCTCGTACGTCGTCCGAATCCCGACACTAAGCAGGAAGAGAATCAGAAAAACAAGGTATTGAACACTCATCGCACCCCCGAGAAGCAATGGGGCTCGTTGATTGAAAACTTGTGGCTTTCCGTGTGCAGTGAGCAAGGGAATCGTACCATTTGCAAAAGTTTTTCCGGGGAAGAAACTGGAGTCCCGGACAGCTCTAACTGACCACTTGAGGATTATCCGGGTTCCAAGTTCATGGATATTCATCCGCGAGTCCCAGGCTGTACATTTTACCATGACCGACTACTACGCGCAGAAACTCTCCGCGGAACGTCTTGAACATGTCTACGAGATCGCGTCACTACGATTGCGTCAGTACCTCGACGCTGAGGCGGAGTACGTCACCAGCCACCTCAAGCCCGGTGACCGGCTGCTCGAACTCGGTTGTGGGTATGGCCGCCTGCTCCCCGGTTGGGTGGAACGTTGTGCCACGGTTGTCGGTGTGGATTCCTCTCTGGAGAGCCTCCGATATGGCCTCGAAAAAGACTTGCCGGATGCGGGACTGCATCTGCTGGCGATGGACGCCGGGCAGTTGGGATTCCCGGATGAAACCTTCGATGTCGTTGCCTGCGTCCAAAACGGCATCTCGGCGTTCAAGGTCGAGCCCGCCCATCTGATCCGGGAGGCCTTGCGTGTTACACGTCCCGGCGGGATCGCCCTGTTCTCGAGCTACGCGGAAGAATTCTGGCCGGAGCGTCTCGCCTGGTTTCGCGCCCAGGCGGAGGAGGGATTACTCGGCCCCCTCGACGAGCAACGAACCGGGAACGGCGTTATCGTCTGTAGTGATGGTTTCACCGCCACCACCTTCACTCGGGGCGACTTCATCCACTTGACCTCCGGCTTGAACGCCAATGTCCTCATCGAGGAGGTGGATAGTTCCAGCCTCTTCTGCGTGATCCGGAAATCCTCCTAAAGGACAGTTTCGCTTTTGCGTAGCAAAAGGTAACTGTCCCAGTGTCCAAACAGTGTAGCAGGAGATTTCCAGTTCCGTCAGGTCATTAGTACCTGTCCCGACCTGTCCCGATCCGTCGGGAGCCGTCGGGAAAGCGGTGACCTGACGGTTGTACCTTCTGGAAATTCTCAAAGATTGTTTTCTTTTAATAGCCAGCGGACAGGCGACTGGATTGGGGGAGTGAGCATGGTTCGTCAACGTGTAGTCGAAACCACCGAGGGCATCCAGGACCTTTACACGGTGGAAATCTTCGACCGGATGCAGCGGCGGTTCCGTGACAAGGGGTGGATGGAGATCAACGCCCTGCTTGCCAGCGGCATCACCCGTGGGGAGGTGCTCGAAATCGGGCCGGGACCGGGTTACCTGGGGCTTGAATGGCTGAAAAGGACCGAGGGCACACGCCTTGTCGGCCTCGACATCAGTTCCGCGATGATCGAGTTGGCGAAACGAAACGCCGCCGAATACGGCCTCAGCGACCGGTACGAACTGATGCCGGGTGTCGGCGACAAAATCCCCTTTGAGGACAACCGTTTCGATGGGGTGGTCGCCGCGAACACCCTCCATGAATGGGAGCATCCGGCGGATACCCTGGCGGAAATCTGGCGGGTGTTGAAACCGGGTGGGCGTCTGTTCCTCCACGACCTGCGCCGCGACACCTCCCTGCCGATGCGCTGGTTCCTGCACCTCGCCACAAGACCGAAGGAGATCCTCCCCGGCCTGCACAGCTCCCTGAACGCTGCCTATACGAAAGCAGAGGTGAAAGCGCTTTTCGCAGCCAGCCCCTTCGGCGCCGGCACGGTCAAAACGAACCTGATCGGCCTCAACGCCGTGGCGGTGAAATAATGCGTGTAGCGGGTTGCTTCCCGAGAAAGTTTTTCTCTTCGTAATTTGTGGCCCGGTCAGCTTGTTGAGAGAGTTTCTGCTATGTTTTTCTGTGTGGCCCGGAATCTCGATTTCGGAGAATCGCTGGTCCAACAGGGTTTATTTGTTATGTGGCCCGGTCAGCCTTGTCCGCCCCTTGGCGGATTGATGACCGGGTTTCTACTATGCTGTTCATTCATTGAACCCCAACTTTACCCTTTATCACCTCAAAGCCAGATGAAACCCGGGAAATGGACCTACGGTCCACATCCCGGGCCACCCGTCGTAAACACGTTCCTATCATACCCACCTCCTGTCTGCCAGAAACGGTGCACCGTTTTGCCATGATCCATCGCCTCCAGTTCCGCATAGGTGACAGGGTACTTCAGTGGTAGCCACTCCATGGCATCCAGCGCAAATGAACGTTTCAATGTGGACAGCGGTTTGCCAAGATCAGCGCCCGGATCATGGATGAGTAGATGGACATGGTTGGGCATGACGACGTAGGCCCAGAGACGGAATGAATGCTGATTGCGCCATCGGTCGAGCTTCTTGACAAACAGATCAGCCAGTTCCGGGTGGGAGAAGAGGTGTTTACGGCGGTAGCAGCCAAAGGTCAGGTAGCGGGCGTGCGCCGTGTCCTGATAGCGTGTCGTCATAGCAGAAGGTAAGGGAGAAGGCTGGAAGTTCATCGCGATCAGGAACAGCAGGGATATGAAACCCGGGATTGCCATCCCGGGCCACCCGTCCGGGCCACCTGTCGTCCATGGGAGTGACTACCATTTAATTTCATTTCTGTTCTTTCTAATGAGGTTCATCGTGTACTGCTGCCCAGTTCTCCATACCTGCATGATTAAAGGTGTTCCAGGATCGCCTGCTAGAAGATGAACAACATCCGAGAATGGTTTATTAACAAGCTGTACGCCATCAATAGACAGAATCATATCGAATGGTTTGATCCCGGCTTTCTCAGCAGGCCCGCCTGTCGCCACGGACAGTATCGTAGGAACATAGTTATTCCCATCGTTTGTGAAAACGAGTAGTGTCACACCTACAGCCCCGTTGGATCCTGCTTCCAATCTCACAGGGGAATTAGGAAACTTGCCTATGATATTAGTAATGACTAATTGACTAGATACCCGCACGTCGGGATTGTCAGACGTTCCGGCGCCTGTGCCAAGCCAAACATTCTTAAGGTTCTTAGCGTCGAATATTGAGATCGAAGCGGCTGGATAGAAGTGCCCAACGCTGTAACCGGGTCGCATGTAGCTTTTTGTGGTCAAGTACCCAGGCATGTATGTGGTACTTGAACTTTGGCCCGAGTATGTGCCCCATCCGTAGGAAGAGTAATTGCCATACGTATTGAAGTTGAATGTCCCGGACTTATTTCCATACGTCGTGATTGTATGACCCGGCACCCAAACCGGCAGAACTCCGGTAGACGGGGGTACATAAGATTCTTTATACTCCGAAGACACGCCGATGGTCGCAAGGAAATCTGGATTCTGGTCCAGTGGAACAAAGCGATAACCCTTAGCTTCGAGGCAGTTTCGAAGAAAGAAAAGTAGCTGTTTTTCCATGATTTCGTTGGTCTTGGTGTCCTCAGAGATCAAGGAGGCGGGGAAGACGGAGAATGTTCGATAACCCGAGAGTGTAGCTTCAGGATCTTGGTAGCTCGATATTGAGGGCGTTTGATAAAGATAAGCTGGGGAGAGGTTGGTCACTCTGCGCGTAGCGGCACATGACGTAAACAAAGCAAGGATTATGGTCAGAAGCCAGAGTCGTTCTACTGTTTTTAAACTCATCGTTGACCTCCTGCATGTGATCATTGTTTAGCTTTGTATATCCCATCTTGCACAAGATTCTATCGTCCCGCTCAAGCACGGCCGGGCTACGGAATTCGATAATTAATATTGAGATACTATTCTTGCAGATTCATCTGATCCATATTTGACTCGCACAACTGCACAAAAATCGTTGTTTTTATAACGTTTCCAGAATGATTTCCACGATTTGCTAAGAATAAAAGCTGATCCAGACGTTCCATAACATCCTAAACCTGCACAAATTATAATCCATTTATCTTGAAAAAATGGATTTTTAATCT
>JAZDLX010000192.1:0-15181 GCA_043801585.1 bacterium
CCCGGCTCCAACTCCTCTAACTTCCACAGGAACGGACCTTTTCAAAGCTCGTGTCACATCCGCAGATACGAAAAACCAACGGTCAAGGAGACCTGTTCGATGAAACCTTCATTCTCCTCCTTTGTCCGAGCCTCAATAGCGGTCCTGTTGGTTGCCGCTGTGTCGGCGCCTGCAGTTGCCCAGACGGGCACACTCCAGACACAAAGCCGCTATCCTGTGATTGGTTCGGATTTTGAAAGCCCCTTTGTCGCGGTGGCCGAACGGTTGAAGCCCGCCGTGGTCTATGTCGAAGTATTGCGTGAGGAGAGGGTACGGATGCCTTTCCAGGACCTCCTCCCCTTCTTCGGCCCGTGGCAGACTCCTCGCCAGGATCAGAACAAGGAGCCGGACGTGCAGAAGGTGCCCGCCAGCGGATCGGGCGTGATTATCGATCCATCCGGTCTCGTGCTGACGAATAACCACGTCGTCGATAAATCGACCGACATCACCGTAACCCTGCTTGACGGAAGCAAGAGGAAAGCGAAAGTGGTCGGCACCGATCCGGAGACGGATCTTGCGCTGCTGGACATCGGGAGCGTTCCTGCGGACCATGTCGCCCCTCTCGGCAACAGCGACTCGCTGCAAATCGGCGAATGGGCGATCGCCATGGGCAACCCCTTCGGACTCGACTGGACGTTGACGGTGGGTGTGATTTCCGCCAAGGGACGCACCAACCTGAACATCGAAGGTGGCGGTCCAACGTTCCAGGATTTCATCCAGACGGACGCCTCGATCAACTTCGGCAACTCGGGCGGTCCCCTCGCCAACATCCACGGCGAGGTCATTGGTATCAACGCGGCGATCAACGCCCGCGCACAGAACATCGGTTTTGCCATCCCGATCAACCTCGCCAAGGACGTCGTGAACCAGCTCAAGGAGAGCGGAACGGTACGCCGTGGCTACCTGGGGATGCTGCCGCGTGAGTTGACGGAGATCATGAAAGAGGCGTTGAACATCGACAAGGACACCGATGGTGTGTTCGTGGAATCCGTCGAGCCAAACACCTCCGCGGAAGAAGGCGGCTTGAAAGCCTCGGATGTGATTACCAAGGTCGACGGCGACGCGGTGAGCGACGTCAACGATTTCCGTTTCCGTGTCGCCCGCCACGCACCCGGTGACAAGATGTCGCTGACAGTGCTACGCGATGGCAAGCAGAAGAAACTGAACTTCACGCTCGGCGACCGTGCGGATCTGATCGCCGACAGCGGCCAGGGCTCTTCGGAAATCCAAGCTCCGAAATCATGGATGGGTCTCGAGGTCGCCAATTTGAACGACCCGCGTCTCGGCCGAGTGCAGTTCCAAGTCGATGAGGGAGTGGTCGTCATTGACATTGAAAACGGAAGCCCCGCCGAAGGCAAGCTTCAGCCCGGCGACGTCATCGAAGAGGTGGACAAGACTCCGGTGAAGAACCTCGGGGACTGGCGCAAGGCGGTCAGTAAACTCGCCGATGCCGACCGCGCTGTTCTGGTCAAGTTCCACCCCCAGGGCCGCCGTCAGACGAGTTTCGTCGCGCTGAAGAAATAGCTTTGCCTCTTCCTTCCGCTTCCATCGTTCCATCAGGCCTGTGGACCTGACGGAACAGGGAAGGCGTGGTGAACATAGAGAGCGGGACACCTTGCGGATGTCCCGCTCTTGTCTTTTCGCATCAAACGATTCCGTCAGGTCTGAGGATCTGGCGGAACAGGGATCACTTCGCCAATCTCAGTTTGATCGTTTCGCTGCTCTCCGAGAGCTGGCGTTTTCCACCCTGGGGCAGCTGTCCTCCTCCCCTCCCTCCCGGGGGAGGACCGCTCATACCACCATTACCCATGTCTCCATCACCCATGCCACCGCCTCCCTTACCGCCGCCCGGACGTCCCCCCATCATACCGCCGGGTCCCTTCTGCATCCTTCGGCTGGGGATCTGCACAAAGGAGAGGGACGCTTTGACTTTCATGCCCGGCATGGCGTCCAGGGCAAACCGTGATGTCTGACCGAATTCGTCGAAACCATTCCACTCCCCGAGGAGGATCGAGATCTCCTGAACGATGACATCCTTCCTGATTCCGGTAGCCCACATCAAACCGAGGGACCCGTCCGCCGGGATGTCGGTGCGGAGGTCATCGCTTCCGTACCGAATCATCGCCTTGGACTGGACTCCGGTGCGTACCGTCATTTCGAGGCGGTCATCACGGTCCATTCCCCGCTCGTCCATCGGCATCTCCATCGGATCCTCAGGTTCATCGGCATCCATCATCGGATCCATCCTGTTTCCTCTTTCCCCCATCGGACCGCTCGACAGAAGAACGCCAAACCGTGAGGCCTTGCCTCCCTTCGGTTCAAACCACAACGTGACCGGCAACATCAGGCGGCTGGTGGAGATTCTTCGCTGCACCAGGCAAAAGAGAACGGAATCGGAGTTGACAAAGGCGATGGAAACACCCGCATCCTCGAAGAAGTAACGTGGATACGTGTCCCAGTCCGAGGCGTCGCCGTCCACCTGAATCGGCGACTGCAACCGGGCGACGTTCAGCGTGTCGCGGCACCCCAGTTGAACCAGTGCGAGCAGAACAATTCCGACTTCGAGTGCCAGGGCTCTCTGCCTGTACCAAGTGCGTTTGTACGTGTTCATGATACCCGTCCTTCGATCGGCGCCAGCGTTACAGTGAAATCAGGGAGAGGGAAACGGTGGCGGAGAAGCCACTCCAGGTGAAGTAACTGACCGTTGAAGCGTTATCTGTCCATGAAACCGAGAATCCGACCGCAACGGCAGGTGCCTCCGGAGGTGTATTCAGGGTTCGGCGTAGGGCGACCATCAAGCGGCGGGTTGTATCGTCTCGCGCTTCCCGGTCCGTGAGCGCCTGAATCTCAACATAGCGAGCCACGCCAACCTGTCCACCGAGCGTGAATCGCCAGGGACCGGCAATACGGTTGACTTCGCCGCCGACCCGCCAACCGTCCCAGAGCAGGTTACCCGGATCGACGCCACCCTCGTACAATGCAACCAAACCTTTACTGCCGACGGAAAGTTGGCTCCTCATCATCAGGGTCAACGCACCTCCCGTCCCCTGCCCCAGCCTGCCGGAGAGACGGAGTGTCGTCCAGGAAAAGGTGGTGGAGGTTGCAGTATTCAGATCGCTGTAGGAACGGCGCTGCAATCCGGTTTCCAGGTCAGCGGCGAGATTTATGGTTGTCGCGATGTTCACTCCGCCATAGACCTGCAGATCGTTGTAGTCCACCGCCAGGGTGTCGGCATTGGGATAGTGGGTGGCATTCCATGAACCCGTGGCACGCAGGCGCAGCCTATTCGACAGATACCAGTTGATCCCCGTTTCAGCGCCGTATCCCCGCCGATTGTACAGGTTGTAAGCATCGCCGTATCCGAGAGTGAAACCCTGCACCGCTCCCCAGGCTTCCCCACGGCTCCCGACGAATCCTCCCACCTCCAGTCCAGCAAGGTGCTGGATGTTGCTGAGGTCGCCGTAATCGTTGTAGGTCTGACCATATCCGTCGTAGGTGACGAGCAGGTTGGGAGACAGGATTTGTTCGAGGCTCAGCGACAGGCTGCCATAGCGATCTTCGATGTCCAGGCTGTCATTAAACAGATTCGATGTCGAACCGGCATCCACCCCCACACTCCAACCCAGTGGGGTGAATGCGAGGGATGGCGAAACCGAGATCAGGACTAGGAAGATGGGGAGGAATGGCTTTTTCATGGTCTTCCTCTCTCACATCGCCCCATAGTGGCGCCTGGGGTCGCCTCTGGGTTGGCCCGGTCTGATTCCTGGCTCATTCGGATCCATCCTGTGTTTACGCTCCCTCCACTCGGGACCTCCCATGTCCAGCCAGCGTCTCCAGCTGTGCCAGGCCATCTCCCACCCCTCGGGGCGACGTGATTCAATCCACCAGTTTCTGAACGCCTTCTGATTGTTCTTGACGCTGTCCGGCAGGGAATAAAACCAGGCGTTCTGCCAGCGATGCCAGGCACGATCCGGCAGAACCTGGGTGTTGAACTGGGACCACCATTCGACGAAGGCGGTACTGTCGTGCTTCGCAGTTTCAGGCATCAGCAGCAACCATTTCATCCGCCAACGCGCTTGGGGGCCACGGAACATCGGATCGAGAGCATCGGGCAACCCGTCACGGTTCCAATCCGGCGCAAGGTCATTGATCCCGTCACCGTTCAAATCGACGAACGGATGGGAGGGTGGTGGCCCACCCGGGGGTCTGTCTTGCCACCTCCCCATCGAATCAGGAGGCGGAGGGGGTGGCTGCGCTGCAGCCGTTCCGGCGACCACGACCAGGATGATCGCGGATATCGTCAAGTGCATTCTTCCTATCATCTTTCATCACCTCTGCTTCTGTCCGCTGAAGTGCAACGGGTGTGCCACTCCGCACTCTTCTCAAGCTCTCGGACAACCCGTCTTTAATACACTGTATTTCTTGGTATTACGATCACCAGTTCGAGAACACCTGACAAATATCCCTTATCATCGAGACCCGTCCTCGTCCACCGCGACGACAATTCGGCATTCTTGCCGAAGAAAGCCGTGAAAAAGAGTGACAATTACTCTTTTTCAATTCGCCCGGAGGGTACACTTCGATTCTTACATCTCCCGCATCGGTCGAGTCACTCAGCCTTCAGACCCATAAAAAGAGTAACTGCCACTCCTTTTTCACGCGATCGGGACATGCGTTAAGAGCCCGGTCGAACAGTGAACGGCCGCCTGTTTGACCAGGGTGCTTGCAGGAAAATGTACCAGGTGCCTTTTCACATGCGAGGTCAAGCAATGATTCTGATCGGGATAAATGTACCTGGTACATTTTCCTCACTGGTTTTTCTCGTCCGCCTCCTCCCACCGTTTGAGACGGTACCGTATCGCCTTTTCCGAAACTCCCAACCGTCGGGCCGCCTCGCTCTGGTTACCCCCTGCTTCCTCCAAAATCCGGTTGATGATACTCCGTTCAAAGGCTTCAACACGGTCGGGCAGGCTGAGGGAATCATCGTCTTGAAAACCACCGGCTCCCCCGGAACCGTTGCCACCGCGCACATGATTCGGCAGATCGCGCACGCCGATGGTTTCGCTCCGGGCCATCACGACCGCGCTTTCCATGGCGTTTTCAAGTTCGCGGACATTCCCCGGCCAGGCATATTTCATCACTGCGTCGAGGGCGTCCCGGTCCAGTCCCTTCACCAACTTTCCGTTGACAGTGCTGAACCGGTTTACGAAATGATCCACAAGCGGCGGGATATCCGCTTTCCTCTGGCGCAACGGAGGGATTTCAATACGAACGACATTGAGCCGGTAGAAGAGATCTTCGCGGAATTTCTTCTCCCGGATCAGTTCGTCGAGTTTCTGGTGAGTCGCTGCGACGATTCGCACATCGACCTCGATGCTGCCGGTTCCACCGACACGCTCGATGGTTCCCTCCTGCAGCACCCGCAACAGTTTGACCTGTCCATGGGGCGGCATGTCGCCAATCTCATCGATGAAGAGCGTGCCACCGGAAGCCCGCTCGAACAGGCCAACGTGCCGCTCTGATGCTCCCGTAAACGATCCCTTCTCATGTCCGAAGAGTTCGGATTCCAGGAGGGTTTCGGGGATTGCCGCGATGTTGACGGCAACGAAGGGCTTTTTCGCCCGCGGACTTCCAAGGTGGATGGCGCGGGCAACCTGTTCCTTTCCCGTTCCCGATTCACCAAGAATCATCACCGACGCCCTCGATGGAGCGGCCCGTGCAACCAGCCCGAGGACTTCGCGCATCTCCTCGGAAGCGGCGATAAGCCCTGTCGCCGTTCCATCGCTCTCGCCCATCCGCGCACGGAGCTCACGATTCTCCTCGGCGAGCAGTTTGCGTTCCAGGGCACGCTCGACATGGAGCTCAAGGGCGTTAAGGTCGACCGGTTTCTGGACGAAGGTGTACGCTCCAGCGGCCATTGCTTCCACCGCCGTTTCAACGGTTCCGTACGCTGTCATGACGATGACCTGAACTTCCGGATTCGCCTCATTCACTTTCTGGAGCAGCTCGATGCCCGTGAGCCCCGGCATCCGCAGGTCGGTCAGCACCAGGTCGAGCGCTTCCCTTTGAACGATTTTCAGCGCGTCGTCGCCACTGGCTGCATCCAGGGTCTCGTATCCCTTCTTGCGCAGGAATCCCGCGAGGGTCGAACGTTGGGAAGCCTCATCGTCCGCGATCAGAATACGGTATGCGCTCATGTCCTCTCCCGTTTCAGCACCAGACGGAAGGTTGCTCCACCTCCCGGCGTATCATCGACTTCAACACGACCGCCGTGCTCCTCGGCTGTTCGTTGCACAACCGCCAGTCCGACTCCGGTGCCGTCGGCCTTGGTCGTGTAATACAGGTGGAAGATCCGTGTCCATTCTTCCTTGGGAACACCCGGACCGTTATCCGCAACTTCGATGACAACCCGATCGTCATTCGCATGCGCGCTCAACCGGATCCATCCCTTTTCACCGCTGACGAAATCCAAAGCATTCTTCAGGAGGTTCAACACCGCAGCGCGAATGTGCTCCGCATCGAATGCGAAAGGTGTGATGGGATCGATTGAGTGTTCAAACCGCACGTTTCCTGCCGCGGCGCTCGAAGCAAACATCGCCACAACAGAGTCGAGGGTCTGGGTCAGGTTGCCCTCTCGCAGTTCGGCACGGGGCGGACGGGCAAGAGCGAGGAAGTTCTCTACAATTCTCTCGATACGCCTCCCCTCTTCACGCATCGCACGAAGCAGGGAGCGATACTCTTCCACATCCGTTGAAGGCTCAAATTCCGACTCCAACCGCTGTGCGACCATTCCGATCGTGTTTAACGGATTGCGGATTTCATGGGCGACTCCGCCGGCGAGTTTGCCCATCGCCTCAAGCCGTTCAGACACCGACCGTGACGCCTCCAGCCGTTCCACCTCCCGGCGAATACGTTCCGTCTCGAGGGTCAGGGCGTGATGATGCTCACGTGTCACGAACCAGACGAGAATGAGCCCCGCGAGAACAATGAAGAGAACGGTACGCAGCACCAACCCGAAAAGGCTGCGGGATTGGATCATTTGCAGGGGACCTGTATTGATGCCGAGCCGGAGAACGACACCCGGATAGTTTTCCAGGGGAATCGCCGCCTCGAATTTCAGGTTGCGTGTGGAGCCGACAAAGCTGGCGGTAAAACCGCCGGTCGTATCCGCGGCCATCTGGAACGGATCCTCTTCGGTGCCGAACCAGTTCGGCAGCGGAGACGTTCCCGCGAGAATCGCGTCTCCCGAAACAATCACCGCATAATCCACGAATGGATACCGCTGCAGGTACTCCAGAATGGCTGGCAGACCCGCCTGACGCCGCCAGTCGAGCAGCGTGGTGGCATCGCCGTCGACAATCAACGCACCATCCTGGAGAGAGACGAGGACACCGATCAGTGATTCGCTGCTGTCCTTGCTGGTGAATACACCGAGGTCAAGGACGCCATCGTCATCGAACAGAAGATCCTCCATCCATTCCGCACGCAGGCTGTCGCTCACATCGGGAGCATCAGGGGTGCCGCCGATCCTTTTCCCGGCAGGATCCAACAGCTCGAAGTGCCTGACGCCACCCTCCTTCGCCAATCCGACCCATTGCAGGGGGGTGAGACGAGAGAGAATCGAGCTTCGGGCAATGAGATCCGCCACAGAAACGAGGTGATCACGTTGCAGTTGGCGAACAATCCGGTCACCATTGGTCACCAGTTCGATCTGATTTTGCAACCGCTGCGCCAGATCCTGCGCCTGGCGAACCGTCAGGTCGTGGGTGGTTCTCTGGACCCGGCGCCAATCGAAAACCGCCGCAACGGCGCTCGCGAGGACGAGCAAAGTCAGCAACCCGATCAGAATTCTGCGGGAGAACCCCTCTTTCCTGTTCAAGCCGTTGGTGCTTTTACCGTTCATCCTCACCCTGATCTCTTCGTTGGTGAATACCATGCCATTTTCATGCCGCAACATTCACACGAGAAGGATATAGCGCAAGATACAAAAACCAATGGCTTACCAATCACGAGATTTGGACACATCTCGGCAATTTTGCCGAGACACTCGGATGAGGGGTCGAAAAAACGGGAATTCCTTTTCGGGCTCCAAGTTCGGATTGACAAGGTAAAGTCTTGAGATGTTTTGCTTTACTAAACGAATGCCACGATTGGCACAGGCTATGCATTCCTTCGGGCAAACATCACGACGAAAACGAAAACCAAAGGACTGATACCATGAAGACTGTGAAACTGCTGCTACTGCTGCTGACCGCACTGCTGATCACTTCAGCATCCGTTTTCGCCTCCGACAAAACGCCGGCACCCGTTCAGCACGGCCCCCGTTTCGTCGATCTCAACGGCGACGGTTTCAACGATAACGCCCCTGACCTCGACGGCGACGGCATTCCCAACGGCCAGGATTCCGATTTTGTCCGTCCCCTTGACGGCAGCGGTTCCCGCCACGTCTGGGCCGAAAAAAGGGCCTTTATGTACCGCACACAAAGCACAGCAGGCGTTCGATTTATTGATGAGAATGGTGACGGAATCTGTGACAACGCAGGCAACGCAAATGGCTTTCACCGAGGCTGTCGGTTGAGTCCCGTCAACGGCCAGGGAGCAATGACTCCCGGCGCCCATCGCCGCGCAGTGCTGCATGGAATGCGCTCCGGCACACAATCATCCAAGTGATTTTGACCCCACATCATCCCTGCCCATGGGATGCACCTCTCAGAAAAGCGGGACTCCCTATGGGTCCCGCTTTTCGATGCACCCGGATGGTATCGGACGTCTCCAGGGAAAACGGGATTCGTTGAATAAGGTTGGTGTGCAGCGAAAAAATCGCCGATCTTGACGCCACTTCGTCCCTTGGAACAGAGTCAACCACACAACTGGAGCCTTCCGATGAATGCCCCACACATCCATCTTCTGGTCAATCACGTGCCGATCCTGGGTTCTGCGTTCGGGCTGTTTCTGCTTCTTCTCTCCCTGCATCCCCGTTTTGGAGCCAACGTTCGCAGGGCCGCGCTGGTTTTCTTTGTGGTCACAGGTCTTTTCTCCATTCTCTCGGTCCTTTCCGGAGACGCAGCCCACGAATTGCTTCACGGCACTCCCGGTATCGTGTCGGCGAACGTTGAAGCCCACGAGGAAGCGGCCGATAAGGCCAGCATGGTTGCCATCATAACCGGTCTCGCCGCTTTATTGATGCTGGTGATGGATTGGATGGGAAGGAAACTGCCCGGTTTCGTGCCCTGGCTGGTGTATCTGCTTGCTATTCTTACCTTTGCGTTGATGGTTTACACGGGTGAAGTGGGAGGACACATCCGGCATCCGGAGATCGTAAAAGGCTGGACGGCACAGGCTCATCGCTCGGAGACGGGGAATAGTGCGGCGAAAACCGGCGAAACCCCTGGCGACACTGAACATCAACACGGAGATGACGATTAAATGATGTTTCCCCGGAGAGCCACTGTCCCCGGGGGCATCACGGATCGGCACAATCGAGTTGCCTTAACCGCGGCGGCGATCTAGATTGTGCGAACGAGCACATTCTGTGTGATTATTTATACTGGACTTAGCAACACTAGGAGCAGAGTGGCAGAACAAACGATGCATACGCGGATCATCCGCTCCACCTCCCACGACCCCTGGCACAACCTCGCCCTTGAAGAGGCGCTGCTGCAGGATGTGGCGCCGAACGAGGTTATCCTCTATCTCTGGCAGAACGAACACACGATTGTGATCGGTCGCAACCAGAACGCCTGGAAGGAAGCTCGTTGGAAAGAGCTGGAGGGTTCGAATGGGAAACTCGCACGTCGGCTTTCAGGCGGTGGTGCAGTGTACCATGACCTTGGAAACCTGAATTTCACCTTCGTCATGGACCGCTCGTTGTACGACCTGCATCGCCAGCTCGAGGTCATTCTTCGGGGTGTGCGCAAACTGGGAATCGATGCGGAGTTTTCCGGCCGTAACGATCTCGTTGCGGATAGCCGTAAATTCTCCGGAAACGCCTTTTTGTTGACACCGGATGCCGGACTGCATCATGGTACCGTGCTGGTCAATGCAAAAATGGAGGATCTCGGGAAATACCTGCAGGTCAGTCAGGACAAGATCCAGTCCAAAGGCGTTACTTCGGTTCAATCCCGAATGGTCAATCTTACGGAGTTCAATCCGGAAATCACCGTCGAGAAGGTCGCCGCAGCGTTGCAGGAGGCGTTCCTGGAGGTCTACGGTGGTGAGGGAGAGGTACTTTCTCCGGCGGAAGTAGTGTCGGATCTGACCCCACTCTACGAGAAATTTTCGTCCTGGGAGTGGCGTTACGGCCGCACGCCCAAATTTGACGTATCCTTTACGACCCGGTTCGAGTGGGGAGGGGTGGAGATCGGATTCACCCTCGAAGAAGGTCAGGTTTCCGCGTGCACGCTGTTCACGGATGCCATGGACAGTGAACTTTTCCCGGAGATCGCGGCCTACCTCGAGCAGATTCCGTTCCACGCCGAGGCGATCCAGAAGAAGCTGGACGAGGTTCCCATGAGCGATGATTCCGACAAGCAGATAATCGCTGACTTGAAACAGTTCCTTGCGGAGCAGCAGGTTTAGGCGGATGAACCGCCGGAGGGGGTATGCGCAGGCTTCATGGGACGGGACGTCAACGATTCACGGCCGCCGGTCTGGCGGCCCTGTTGTTGTTGCTCCTTTCAGCGAACGCCGTGCTCGCGGTCGACGTCCCCCCGGAACATGAAGTATACCGTTTCCTCACCCGCTGTGAACTGAAAGGCTACCTGGACACCCGCCTCTCACGTTCGCTTCCCTACAGCGAACGCGAGGTTGCATTGCTGCTCGCTGAGGCAATGAAACATCGCGCCCGGATGAACGGAGTCGAAGTGGGTCAGCTCGACCGTTTCCTGTTTCTCTTTGCACACGAACTCCCGGACAGCATAAACGTCGCGCGGACTCCCCTCGAATGGGAGCGCACTCGTGGGCAGCATCTCCCCTGGAAACCGCTGAAGATGTACAGCGATCCTCGGTGGGCATGGCACGCCAGCGGCGACGATTGGCTGATCGGCTTCAACCTGCACGCGGATGCCGGCGTGGAGCAGGTGGACAACGGCGAAACACAGGGCTCCCTGAAGCGGATTGCCACAGGACTTTCCGCCTACGGCCGGTACGGAGATGTAGCGTTGCTGATGCACGTGCGGGATGCCCACCTCTCGGGGGACATCGAGCTTGCCGACCCCACACGGTACCCGATCCGTTTCAACGCCGACAGCAGGACCTCCGACGGATTCGATTTCGACGAGACGGACGCGATGATCTCCTGGGAGCGAAACCACATCTACGCGATTTTCGGGAAAACCTCAAACCTCTGGGCGTCCGGCGCCACGGGTTCCTTTTCGCTCTCCAACAATCCCAGCCCCTATACCCAGGCTCGTCTGAAACTCACCTTCGAGCCGCTCGAAGTCACGTGGGTTCAGGCCAAACTGATTCAGGACCCGCCGATCACCTGGCCCCTGACCACCGGAACGGACACGGTTGGCACGCAATACTCGGAAAAATGGGTCGCCGCCCACCGTTATGAATTCCGGGTCTTTCGCAACCTCCAGATTGGATTCTGGGACATGGTGGTGTACGGTTATCGAGGTATCGACTGGGACTACCTTCCGCCGACGACATTCCTCTGGTCGGCGGAACATTACAATCACGATCGGGACAACGTGCTGATGGGATTGGACCTCCGTCTGATTCCCGCCCGGGGATATGAAGTCGTGTTTTCATGGTTGCTCGATGAACTTCAGTTTTCGCAGCTTGGTTCGGATTGGTTCGGCAACAAACACGGTTACCAGCTCGGTGTGCACGCAGTGGACCCGCTGGGCATCGACAACGGCGACTTGAACCTCGAATGGGCGATGCTGCGCCCCTATGTCTACACCCACACGCGGCCGATCAACGTCCCGCAGCATTACGGCGCCAACCTCGGTCTCCCGCTGCAGCCGAACAGCGCGGAATTCCTCGCCCGGTGGCGTCAGACAATTTCCCCGATCCTGAACGTCTGGACGCAGGGGACGCTGGTCCTTCACGGCGCGAATCCCCCCGACAGGAATGTTGGCGGAAGCATTCTCCAGCCCTATGATTTCGACAAGGACAGCGAACAAGTCAGTTTCCTCGAGGGCGATCTGGAAAAAACCTGGATGGGAACGGTGGGGATCGAGTACGAGCTGGATCTTCGGCTTTTCCTCAGCACCTCCTTCAGCCTCGGCAGCTATCGACGTGAGCCGATCCTGGGGGACTCCATTTCCCGATCCATCAGCCGGTTTGACGTTTCGCTGACCTGGTTCCCCTTCCGCTGGCGTCAGGGTCCGATCTGATCATTTCGGCCTCCGGCGTCTCAGTCTGTTTAATGTCCTCAGCTATTCACGTTTCCCCGCGTTGCGTCGAACCGTACCTTTTCCTGCGAACCTTTTGGAAAAGACGATGGCCGGTCATCCCCTTGATTCACTTCTTGATCCTTGGCGTGATCCCGCAGCGGAGCACCCGCCGATCCCGTCAGCGCCCTCGAACTTCTCGAACTGGCTGAAAGCAACGTGGATCTCGACGGAGCTGTGGACTGGGCGGGATTTCACGACACAACGGCTCGTCCCGGCTACCTGACGTCCCTGCCTGACAACGAAACGCGCCTGCGCTGGTCGGACCTCGCGCTCCGGGCAATCCGGAAATCGAACTACACGATCGAAACACTGCTCGATCGCCTGTAATCGAAAGTGACCAGGGGCGGGGAAGTTGGATCTTCCCGCTTTCAGCTTGCCAACTTTTTTGAAGATTCCAGACCAAAGAGACTACTGTTCAAACATTATAGAAACGTTGAGTTAATGTGCTGTACATCACATCATCGTATCATAAATTTCGCTATCAACGACAAGCACTGTCCACCGATTGTTCACGGGGGGGAGGATGACACATCGCCGAATGACGCTGGCAGCTTTCACCGCATCCATCTTCGTTTTCGCCTTGCTGTTCCAGCCATGCCTGGCTGTCGCCCAGTCCACCGGACGCACCAACATCGCGATCCTCGACCTTGAACTCTCCGGCGATATCAAAGAAGGCTACAGCCGCACCCTCTCGGACAAGCTCCGTCAGGAACTGTTCATGGTTGGCCGATACAATGTCATCGAGCGTTCACGAATGGAGGATGTGCTGAACGAACAGGGCTTTCAGTTGTCTTGCGTTTCGACGGAGTGCGCGGTTCAGGCGGGCCAGCTTCTCGGCGTGGAGGAGATAATCGCCGGTTCGCTGGGTTTAGTGGGCAACACCTATTCGTTGATCATTCGGCGGATCGATGTGGGGTCGGGGCAGATCATTGACCTGAAGAACGTGGATTGCCAGTGCAGCATCGATGAGGTGCTGTCGGTGAGCATGAAACAGGTTGCCTATATGATCTCTGGTCTCGCTGCCCCATCGTCTGAATATCAACCAGCCTTCCCCACGACGCCGGTGACGAGAGCCAAAGGTGACCTCTTTGTCAAGTCCGACCCTGATGGGGCGGAGATCTTCATCGACGGCGAGAAGCGCCAAGGCATCACACCCCTTTTCCTGGAAGGGTTATCAGCGGGTCCGCACCAGATTCGTCTGGAGAAAGGGAACCTCGTTGGGGCCGCCTCTGTTTTTGTTGCTGCCGACCAGACCACACGTACAACGATCAAACTGGAGCAGGGGATGGCTTCCCTGCGAGTAATATCCGACCCATTCGATGCAACTGTCATCCTCGATGGTGAGACAGTCGGGGTCACTCCTTTGACGCTGAATTCGGTTTCGGCTGGACAGCACACGGTCCGTCTTGAACTCAATGATTATTCGCCCCACGAAGAAACCCTATCCTTGGGAGCAGGAGAGTCGAAACGTGTTGAGGTGTCCCTCAAGAAGGCCGGGGGATTGATTATCGTCACGTCGAACCTGGCCCGTGCTGAGGTGACGGTTAACGGCAAATCTAAAACGGTCGATTTTCCGTTTCGCTCATCGACTCTCCTCGGTAGCCATGAGATCACAGTAAACGCGAAAGACCACGACCCCTTCCACACAACTGTTGAGGTCAACGAGGAAAAGGAATACCCGGTCCACGCTGAACTCGTGCGCCAGACCGGAGCCCTGAAGCTATCTTCTCTCCCCCTGAACACCGAGGTCTATCTGGACGGCGAGTTGATCGGCACGGCTCCTCTCGGGGACCGAACTCTACCCACTGGATCCTACCACATCAAGTTAAGGAGACCGGGGTATGACGACGGTAAATCGAATGTCTTCATCACTGACGGACAGGCCCTGGAACCCGCATCCGACCTGGAGCGAAAGACTTTCCGTAAAGCATTGACACGTTCCCTGATTCTCCCTGGCAACGGACAAATGTATTTAAATCGAACTGTGAGGGGTGCCGTGATGATGGTCGGTGAGATCGCCAGTGTGACGATGCTCGCCAGTTCGATCTCGGACTACAACCGGGAAGTTAAGTTCTACTGGGATGCGCGGGAGGACTACGACAATGCCATCCTACCCGAAGAGATCGCGTCCAGGTACGAGGATCGCATGAACGCTTACAACAACGTGGAGGCGACCCGTAGCATGGTGGTCGCGTCGTCGGTGCTGGTGGCGGGGTTCTACATCTGGAGCGTGATCGACATCCTGTTGAACCCGACGGATCGCGGAGTCAGCATCACCTCTATGGATGACGCGAATAACTCCTCGGTCGCACTGCAATTTGGACTGGTTGCGTTACCCTCGAGGGAGGCGGGAGGAAGACTCGTGCCCGGTGTCGGATTTTCAATATCTTTTGGATGTGGGGGGGGCGGACAATGAAAGAACCACTCAATCCCAACGGAAAAATTGTCTGGGCATCATCGACCACGGAGTTGAGAAGCCATCTGCTTCCGCTGCGCCCGGCAACAATCTTTCTTTTCACAACACTACTATTCGCGCTGTTGCTGATCCCCCCCTCCTGCGATGAGATGCCCGTGGACGAGGGGGAGCACGACAATCCCAAAGATCCAAAAAATCCTGGATATGTCAAGAATCAACCCCCATTCATACCGACCAATCCATCTCCTGCAGATGATGCTACAGATGTATCTACCTCGACAACGCTTTCGTGGACCTGCAGCGATCCCAATGGCGATGCGCT
>JAZDLX010000212.1:0-18627 GCA_043801585.1 bacterium
TGTAAGCAAGTTTACCCTTTCGGGATATCCTCGCCCTGTTCGCGATACTCGTTCAATTTGTTACGAAGGGTTCGAATCGAAATGCCGAGTTGATCGGCTGCTTTCGTCCGGTTGAACCCCAGTTCCTTCAGCGTTTGCAGAATGTGCTTTTTTTCCAGCTCCGCCACTGTGACCGCACCAAACGAACCACCTGTTGTGGCGGGAGACGAATCATAGGATGGCGCCTCGAGTGTAACATCGCTTTTGTGGATGACAAGATCACGCGCAAGGACAACCGCCCGTTCAATGCGGTTTTCCAACTCACGGACATTGCCCGGCCACGACTGAGCTTTCAGGTAATCCACCGCGTCATCATCGATGGCCTCGAACTGGCGTCCGTAACGGACTCCGTACTTCTCCACGAAATGGCGGATCAGAGCAGGAATATCATCAGGCCGCTGGGACAACGGAGACAGGTAGATGGGGACGACATTCAGCCGGAAATAGAGATCCTCACGGAATCGCCCCTCCTTGACTTCTTGAACAAGGTTCTTGTTTGTCGTTGCAACAACGCGCACATCTACGCTGATCGTGTCGTTCGAACCGACCCTGTCAAACTCCCGCTCCTGCAGCACACGGAGCAGTTTCGCCTGAAGTCCGAGGGGCATCTCACTGATTTCGTCAAGTAGAATCGTACCGTTGTTCGCCGCCTCAAATTTTCCCTTGCGGGTCTTGATCGCCCCGGTGAATGCACCCTTTTCGTGTCCAAAAAGCTCGCTCTCGATCAGCCCTTCCGGAAGAGCTGCGCAATTCATCTTGATAAAGGCCTTATCCGCCCTCGGGCTCGACCAATGGAGAGCACGTGCCACAAGCTCTTTACCCGTGCCGGATGGACCCGTGATCAGAACATCCACTGGCTGTGGAGCGATCACCTCGAGCATCTCGACAACGTGGCGCAATGATTCCGATGTTCCGACGATGGCGGAGATCCCCTGCTCCTGTTCGACCATGTTTCGCAGGGTGCGGTTTTCACGCACCAGCCGTCTCCGCTGGAGTGCACGGTTTATGGTAAGCTTGAGCAATTCCTTGTCAATAGGTTTGCTCAGATAGTCGTAGGCGCCTTTCTTCATCGCATCGACAGCGCTTTCGATCGTGCCGTGCGCGGTCAGGACAATGACAGGCGTATCCGGTTGACGCCGCACCGCCTGTGAAAGGAAACCGAGTCCGTCCAACCGGGGCATTTTAATGTCGGTAAAGATCAGGTCGAAATCATTCGATTCGATGGTTTCAATGCCCGCCTGGCCGTCTTCGGCCGCGGTCACAACGTGGCCAAGGCGCGTCAGCGCCTCTTCCAGATATTCCCGAACAAGTTTTTCGTCGTCGACGACCAACACACGTGAACCGCTCATTCACCCCTCGCGATGGGAAGTTCGATTAGGAAATTCGTTCTTTCGCCCAGTCTAGATGTTACATCAATAGTGCCCCGATGTGCTTCGACAATTTTTTTCACCATGGCCAGTCCAAGTCCCGTCCCCTGGGAACGTGTCGTAAAGAATGGGTTAAAGATCTTGGGCAGTGTCCCCTCCTCGATTCCGATACCGTTATCACTCACCATGATGTGCACCCTGTTTCGCAGAAGATCCCAATGCAAGGATATCAGAATCTTCCCTCCGGACTCATTCAACGCCTGCATGGCATTCTTCAGGAGATTCAACACGGCCTGTTTGATCAGACTCCCATCGCACCAGACCTTTACCCGTTCACGGGGAACTTCAAGTTCAAGTGCTACATCCTCACGGTCCGCCAATTCTGCTCGTGCGAGTTCCGTTTCCTGCTCGAGGATTTCGCACAAATCCACCTCCTGGCAATTGGGACTCATCGGGCGGGTGAATTCAAGCAACCGGCTGGCGATGCGGTCGATGTCCTTGACACCGACCATGATTTTCTCCGCGATTTTGCGCGACGGATGCGTCTCCTCGATGTCCTCCTGTAGAAACTGGGCAAATCCCTGGACACCGGCGAGAGGGTTGCGCAGCTCGTGCGCCACCTGCGCCGCCATTTCTCCCAACGCCGCCAGGCTGGCACTCTGCTGCATCCGTGTCTGGAGTTCGCGCAGAGGCCGAAGGTCCTCGAAGAATTCGAGGACGCCGAACGGTTGTCCGTCATCACCGTAGATCCAGGCCGTAGAAAAACGGACAGGCAGTGTATTGCCGTCCGTATGAGAAAGGTCACGTTCACGGCTCTCAATCACACTGCCGTGGGTGAGCGTGTAGATCGCGGAGGTCGGTTCGTTCACGGGCGCAGGGAATATATCGCCGTAGAACCCTCCGATCACATCTTCCGTAAGCAATCCGGTCAGACGTTCCGCTTCCTCGTTAAAGAGGGAAACCCGGCCGTCCATATCCACGACAACGATTCCGACCTGCACATGGGCGAGAACAGAGGAGAGAAAGCCTGCTGTTCGTTCGAGCAGGAAGGATTGTTCCTCCAATTGATTGGAAAGTTGTGCAATCCGCTGTTCAAGCGCCGCATAGGATTGTGCAAAGGTTGAGGACGCCTGCGTGAAGCCCTCGAACAGCTTCACAAGCTCCATCAACCGTTCCTCGTCCATCACTTGCGGTTTGTTGCTCGCGTTGCTCACGTCGAGATCGAACTCCCCTGTTTTGGATTTTACTGCGTTGGAATATAGAGGACGTTCGGAGGGACCAACAAGGCGGATGTTGTCAGATCACACAACCGTCAGGCAACCTCGGGCTCGCCATCGCCGAAGACTTCCGCTGTAAACGACTCGATGACGACTCCCGGATCTCGCCAATCTCCTCGATTCAATCCCGCCTTCAGGCAGGTTTCGTCGAGAAATCGAGTCACGTTCCATCCATAACGGGCAGCGACTTGAGGCAGCAACAACCCTTGCCTCGGACCCCTGTGTACGATCAACCCATGACGCCCCGGAACGATATCCTGAATCTCACGGACGGGTTGGGGATAACTCAGCACACTGATTGAAATTCCGAGGCTGTCCAGCTCCTCCGGAGTCAGCGGTGGAAAACGGGGATCCCGTAACGCTGCCGCCGCGGCGGCCTGAGCAACGGTGTCAAGGAGTGGCCGGTCGGCTACAATGTACCCGATACAACCGCGGAGGCTGCCTTCACGATCGGTCAGGGTGACAAACGCTCCTGAATTTTTACGTAGTTCCGGATCGCTTGTGATTGGAGACCGTTGCCGTTCGCCACGAGCCGCCATTGCAACCGCCTCTCGGGCGACCCGCAACAGTTCATTCCGTTGAGACGGGTTGAATCGATCTTCGTTCACGCTGCCCCCGCTCACGCCTCCCCCTTCACGAACGCCGCCGCAAGGTAGCCGACGACACTGTCTCTCGACCCATGGGGAACATCTGCGGAAGTGGCATAGGAAAGCTGAACCGCCCGGGTCGCTCCGAGCAGACGTGACGCTTCCATGACAGTGGCCAGGGGACCCGCACCACACGCTTCTGCGCCTTCTTTCTGGATCGTTGACCAGAGAATCGCCGCGTCGAAAATCGCCACCGCTTCCTGAATCCGGCTGTCAAGCATTCGTGCTTCTCGCTCCGTATGAAAATGCGACAGATCGCTCGAAGCCACAAGCAGAATTCGTCTGTCTCCGGCGGCATGGGCAATCGCGGATGCCAGCGTCGAGGAGCTTTTTGGACTTTGATTCCCCATCAGGATCGGGACGACTGGAACGTCGCCGAGCGCCATCTGCAGAAACGGAATCTGCACCTCGAGGCTGTGTTCTCCCGAATGCCCCTGAAGCATATGGACGGTGGCATCTGCTCGCGCACATTCCTGTCCCGCGGAGCAGATTTCGGAGGCGAGATCCGCATCGATGCGCACAGAACCAAGGGGGGTCTGCCACGAACCTTCAGGAAAAACGGCGGCGTACTTGAGATAAATCCGGTGAGATGGACCGATCAGGACAACGGCATCGTAGGACTTGTTTTGGAGATGGCGATACGCCTCCGCCGCCACGGGGCCGCTGTAAACGTACCCCGCATGAGGCGCAAGCAATCCGACAATATCGCCGGGGTAGTCACTGGTTGCGCTCTCGAGCATCGAGTGTATTTCACGCCGGAGCGTTTCGGGATCGGCCGGATAGAACGACCCGGCCACGGCGGATCGTCGCTGGGGCATGGCATCCCCCTGTTCCTGAATTTGCCTTTCCTCCGGCAACGTGCAGAGACTGCCAACGGACACGCAAGACAAAGGTGAAATCAATATCGAAATGGGGGAGCTCTCTATCGGGAATTGCCGATCAATCAAACCCCTCTCGGAGAAGGGTGTTGAGGAGAACGGCTCATGCACTACCTGAAGCTGTTTTCACATAAAGGGAGGTGAACCATCAGGATTTGTCCCTTTTCTTCGGTGCCGTCCTGAAGACCTCTCGGATTTCCTTGCGAAGCAGTTCGTGAATAGGTTCTGACGCAGCGATGATCCAACCGCTGTCCAGGGGGTCATGTCCCCAGGGATCACCGATAACACCTCCCGCCTCCTGAAGCAGAAGAATTCCCGCCGCCAGATCCGTGGGTTCCGTGTCCGTGGCGAAAAAACCGTCCATTTCCCCATGCGCAACCAACGCCAGTTCGCTCGCTGGACTTCCGATGTTGCGAATCCCTCCGACGCGGCCGTGCAGGTTGCCAATGATCTGGAGGAATCCCGTCATCGTTTTTCCTGTGGACATCGGCCACCAGTGGGAAATGGTTGAGCGGCGCTGCAGGCGGGGTTTCCCGAGATGGATCAGCTTGCCGTTGCACTTGGCGCCGTGCCCTTTCCGTGCCAGGTAGAGACGGTCAAGAACAGGCAGATAGATGATTCCAAAAACCAGCTCCCCCCAGCTGCTGCGTGTTCCGGAGCGATCCTCCAGCGCAACGGAAACCGCCCAATGCGGCAAACCGGCGAGGTAATTGGTCGTTCCATCCAGGGGATTGACAATCCAGCGCCAACGTCCGTCGCCCTTGATCGGTTTATCTTCTTCGCTGAGAATGCCGCTTCCAGGAAGGATGGCGAGCAACTCTTCGCGGAGCCGGGCGTCCGCTACCCGATCCTTTTCCGTGACAAAATCGCCGGGCTGTTTCATTTCGACCCTGTCTTCGGTGATCGACTCCCGCTGCTGGCGCAACCACCTTCCCACCGAGCGCACCACGAAGGAAGCGGCGTCCGCCAGTCTTGCCAGTTGTGCCTGATAGGCGATGTTGTCGTCCATCCCCTCACCTCATTCGTCGTTGCCTGATCCAATGCTGCCGGTCAAGTATAGCGAAACCTGTGGACTCCGCGCTATCTCCAGCGGCGATCTGGTGGCGAAAAATCAAGCTCTTCAATAGATCGCTTCTGCAGTTCGTACGCCTCTCGGCAACCGCAGATCACCCACCCTGTCTCCAGACAGTCGTTGCCCCACCAGTCGGTGATCACTCCCCCTGCCTCTTCAATAATCAATCCACCGGCTGCGATATCCCACGGATTCAGGTTCATCTCAAAAAAACCCGAGTATGTTCCATCCCCCACCCAGCAGATATCCGAAGCGGCGGAACCTGCCCTGCGCACATCGCCGACCTGGCGATAAAGACTTTTAAAGAGTTCCAGGTAGTGATCGAGATTGTCCCGATTGCGAAAGGGAAATCCCGTTGCAAGCAGCATCCTCGGGGCCTGTGGACTCTGCTGGACGTGAACCTTCCTGTCGTTGCGAAAGGCCCCCTCTCCACGAACAGCCGACCACGTGATGCCCATCACCGGCAGGTGGACGATGCCCAGGATTCGTGGACCGAATCCAACGGGGTCTTTCCGGCGGTCTTCCAGGGCGACCGAAACTCCCCAGATAGGAAAACCAGCGAGGTAGTTCGCCGTGCCATCGAGCGGATCGACGATCCACCGCCACTCACCACCTCTCGCTTCCGGGCTCCCCTCCTCACCCATGAACACGCTGCCTGGAAGCAGCTTCAACAGCCCTTCACGCAGCATCTCCTCGGCACCACGGTCGGCTCTGCTGACAAAATCTCCCTGCCCTTTGACCTCAATCTGCTCCGCCTTGATACTCTCGCGTTCCTTGCTGAGAAAATCGCCGGCCCGCACTGAAAGCTCGCGCACGTTGCCGAGAAGCTCTGACGTATTCATGAGGGTATTGCCCATGCTTTGCACGCAGTTCAGCGTTCGTGGTGGTACCGTCGATGCAGCAGCAATGCCGCAACGATCTCGATCAGAAACATCAGAAAGATCACCCCGGGCCAGCGTGGCTCCCAGGAAGATGCCGTGATAACGAACGTGCTGTCGGACAGGGTCTCGCCGGTGAACTCCCAGGAGAGGGTATCCCCTTTCAGGGTGTCGGGCGGGGGCGCCGTCTTCACCCTGCCGGGCATCAACAGCTCAAGAACCACGCTTTCGTCCGAGAGATCAAGCCAGCTCTGGTACCTCTGCTCCAGTGAATCCGCAACGGGCAGCCAGTCCGCTGTCACTCCTCCGAGTAGAGCCATCGCGGTTTCGGCCATCGGCATCCGCAGATCCACGTACCAGTCGAGATCCGCGTTGTCCTCGCCTTGCGCAATCGCCCGTTCCACGAGCCCGTGGATCGTCCCTTCAAACTTCTTCGACGCTTCATCGTAGTGGTCTTCGTCAGGTTCTTTGCCCCGGCGTGTCAATTCAGACAGCACGATATCATCAAGCATTCGGCGGTAGCGGTCGTTCGCCGCGAGCACCTGGGCTTTCCAGTAAGCTGCTTCATATTCTTTGCGTTTTTCCGGGGGGAGGGAATCAAGTTCAGGATCATCGAAGGACCCCACAAGCTCTTCCGGGAGGTATTTCTCCGGGTCGCCGTAACGCTCCCCGACTTCCCAGGAGGGAAATCTGGCCTGGAGAACCAAGGATTTGTGCAATGGGCTTCCCATGCGGCGAATTGTCAGAGTTCCAGGGTTCTCAGGCGGTCCTACAGGATGGTTGATGCGTCCATCATCCTTCGCTTGATAGCTTAAACGGAGCGATGGCTCCTCGTCCACTCCCTCCGTTCTCTCATGACTCGTCTGAATCCATGCGTCGTCCGATGGCAACTTGATCAAGCCGTCCATGACATCCACGCTGTCTCCTTCGACTGCGTACTGGACGCTGCCATTATCTCGCAAATTGATGAAAAATCTGTGAGTAACGCAGCTCGTGAGGAGAGTTGCGGCAGCCATCAAGAGAGCCACTGGGAGTGCCGATGCTTTCATGGAGGCAAAGTACGTCCTACTTTCCGGCTCGGCAAGCAATCCCCGGGTCCAGGATAATGTTGAATGAATGATTTGCAACGGACTTGCGGGGTTCTTCTTTATGTATTACGTTTGCGAAAACGCGTGCGATCCTGCGAGATCGCCTTTCTTTTGTTATGAGATGACGGCTGATCATGTTTCGACACTTGAACAGGTGGTGGTTTAAGGGTTTTGGCGCGCTTGCTGTTGTTTCAGCGATTCATATCGGTTGTGCAGACGGCACTTCTCTCCTGAAACGGAATGATAACGTTCCAGAAGAGATCGTCCCGCAGGAAACCGTTCCCGCTGAAACTCCAAATCGTGTTCGACCCGAGGAGTTGCTCGAAGCCACACCCCTCTGGATGGGGCAGGCTGACAGCCTTCTCGCCGCTGGGGATACCTCCGGTTCTGAGGAACGAACCATGGAGGCGATCCTCGCACTTCAGAGCATTGTCTTCGACCTGCCCGTGAAGGCCCGCGAAGCCGTTGTCGATACCCTTCTGCAGTGGAGAAGCACTTACGAGGAAAACTTCGGTTCCTTTGCTGTGGATATGGTAGCCACGGATGAAGGGGTGATGGAGCTTCTGGCCGCGCAGGAGGAGGATTTCAGCACTGACAGCCTGCTTGAAGTTCTTGCCCCGGATAGTTTTGAAGTCGTACTGGACCCGAACATCAACGAAATCGATCGGCTCCCGGACATCCCCGACACGCTCAACGCCAAGGTCGAGCGGATGGTCCGTTACCTCTCGCAGAACGAGCGTGGACGCGTAGCCATGTCACGGTGGCTGTCGCGCGCGGGGGAAATGATCCCCCGGATGGCGCCGATTCTGCGCCAGCACGGTATTCCGGAAGACCTCGTCTATCTGTCAATGATCGAATCCGGCTTCCGTGAGGACGCCCGCAGCTGGGCTCGCGCCGTGGGGCCCTGGCAGTTTATCGGTTCAACCGCCCGCATCTTCGATCTGCAGGCGGACTGGTGGTATGACGAACGCCGCGACCCGGAACAGGCGACGCACGCGGCGGCGCGGTTTCTCCGCCAACTGCACGAACACTTCGGGGACTGGTATCTCGCCCTCGCTGCCTACAACTGCGGAGAGGGGCGCATCCGTCGTGAAATCCGGCGCAACAGGAGCACGGATTTCTGGAGGTTGAACCGGTTGCCACGCCAGACCCGGAACTACGTGCCTACGTTCCTGGCCGCTCGGATAATCGCGAAGGACCCGGAGACGTACGGTTTCCCGCCCATCGTTTATGCCACGGCTCCAAAACATGATATGGTGATGATTCATGAGCCGGTGGAACTTTCGGCGCTTGCGGATGCCCTGCAGGTCGATCTGAATGTCCTGCGCAAACTGAATCCTTCGCTGATCCGCTGGTGCACGCCTCCGAACCGTGATTCGACCAGAGTAATTCTCCCCGAGGGGTTGGGGGTGGAATTCGATGACGCCTACGCATCCATTCCGGACGACAAGAAAACCTCCTGGACCCGGCACAAAGTGAGTAACGGGGAAACCCTCTCGATGATCGCGACGCAGTACGGTACCACTACTCGTGCGATCATGGATGTGCCCGCGAATGGCATCTCCAATCCGCACCTGATCAATGTCAACCAATACCTGCTGATTCCGGTGGCATCTTCCTCGGTGCAATCCGCGGCATTCTATGCGATGAGCGATCCCGAGTTGCCCGACGGATATCAGCGCCGTGTCCACACTGTCCGTCGCGGAGATACCCTGTCGCAGATCGCGGAACGTTATCATGTCGGTTTGAGTAAACTGCTTCGCTGGAACGGCCTGTCGAAACGCAGCGTCATTCGTCCCGGACAGAAACTTGTTGTCTATCCGCCCCAACCATATGTCGCCAGCAGGAGGGTTGTTGTTCCTGCAGCCTCCATTGTTCAGACTCCCGAGCCGCAGGTAAAGGACGCCAGCCTCCCCTCATCGATGACGGCAGAGTTGACACGATGGCTGTTGATTCGCGACGTTCGTAGTGCACAGCCTGCTGAAGAACTCATTATCCATCACGCTCCGGAGACGCGGTGAACAATCGTGGACGGCGGGATTTGCTCCTCCTTGTCGCCGTACTTGCCCTCGTCATCCTGCTGACATTCCTTTCGACCCGGGGAACGCACGGCGGCTCGGTTCTACCCCTCGGCAGCGGAAACGTGGGGCTGGTCGAGGTTTCGGGTGTGCTCTGGGATACCCAGGGATGGATTAAGGAAATCGACGACTTCCGCAGGGACAGCCGGATCAAAGCGATTGTTGTAAGGCTGGAAAGCACGGGAGGTGGCGTCGCGGCATCCCAGGAGTTGTATGAAGCCCTGAAGCGCGCCCGTAAAGAAAAACCGGTTATCGCCAGCATGGGCGGAATCGCCACTAGCGGCGCCTACTACGCCTCGCTTGGCGCCGACAGCATTGTCGCAAATCCCGGAACGACCACCGGCTCCATCGGTGTCCTGATGGAATTTCCCCAATGGAGCGAACTCCTTGGCAAAATCGGAGTCTCCAGCGAGGTGATAAAAAGTGGACCTTTCAAGGACTCCGGGAATCCGTCTCGAGAGATGAACGACGAGGAAAGAAAGGTTTTTCAAGGGTATATTGACGACGCTTTTGTCCAGTTCACCGAAGCGGTCGCACAGGAGCGCAGGATGACCCTGCAGGCGGTCCGCAAGGTGGCGGATGGCCGGGTGTACACGGGACGGCAGGCGATGCAACTTGGCCTCGTGGATCGGCTCGGCGATCTGAATGCTGCGGTGCATTTAGCCGGAGAGATGGCGGACATTTCCGGCGAACCGCGGATTGTCCACCCCTATCGCAGGGGAAACCTGGATTGGCTGGAGCGGGTGCTGGACAAAGCAATATCCAGAACGGTTTCCCGGGTTGAAAACCGGTCGGTATTCCAGTATCGATGGAAGGTGGAGACAGCACCATGAACAAAGCGGATTTGGTGGCGGTAGTGTCGTCCGGAACGGGACTTACACAAGTGGAAGTGGCTGCGGTTGTGGAAGGTATCCTGGAAGGGATCAGCGAGGCGCTGGTCAAGGACGATCACGTTGAAATTCGTGGATTCGGCACTTTCAAGGTGGAACAACGCGCCGCTCGCGACGCCATCAACCCGCAGACCGGCCAGCGAATACGGGTTGAAGCAAAAAAAGCCCCTGTATTCAGGCCCTCGGACAAGCTGAAAGCCAGAGTGAACAACGAGTAAGACCCCCTGAGTAGTGGGGCACCTCGGGGAGCCCCGTGACTCTTGAAGTTCCCACGAGGCCTCAGGCCTCGTTATTTTTCCCGACCATTGACGAATTCGTGCCGGAACCAACGGCAAGAATGAAGGATCAAGGAGTAAAATCGTGCCTTGCGGAAGAAAACGGAAGCTTCAGAAGATTCGGACGCACAAGCGGAAGAAGCGTCGGAAGCGCGACCGTCACAAGAAGAAGAAGCGTTAAGGAGGGCACAGTGGAGGACCTGGCCCGACTGGTGATTTTCGCCGGTGGCTTTCTCGTCCTCGCTGGAGCCGCCCTTCTGCTCCTGGGCAAGCTGGGGTTTGGACGACTCTCCGGGGACATCGTCCTCCAGTGGGGAGGCGTCCGTATTTTCATTCCGATCGCCACCAGCATCCTGCTCAGTCTTCTGTTGACGGTGATCCTCAGGATCCTGCGCAAATGAATGTCGCCGACCACGTCTATGGGGTCAGCGAGCTGACCCACCAGATCAAGCGGACGATTGAAGGCGCGTTTCCCCCGCTGTGGTTGAAAGGGGAGTTGTCAAACGTGCTGCTGCATCGCAGCGGACACCTCTACCTGACCCTCAAGGACGACGCCGCATCGATCAAAGGTGTGATGTGGCGGACTCAGGCGCAGCGTTTGGATTTTCGCCCGGAGAACGGCACCGAGGTGCTCGTCTTCGGGCGTCTCTCTGTCTACGAGCCACGCGGCGAATACCAGATCGTTATCGAGATGATGCAACCCGGAGGCCGTGGTGCCCTCGCTGTGGAGTTCGAACGGCTCAAGGAAAAGCTCACCGCCGAGGGACTCTTCGACCCGACGCGAAAACGGCCCATCCCGAGCAATCCCCGGCAGCTCGGGGTCGTCACCTCGGAGACCGGCGCGGCGGTGCGGGATGTCCTCGTTACCCTCGCCCGACGCGGATTCGGGATCGACGTCACTCTCGCTCCCGCACGGGTTCAAGGGGAAGGCGCGGCGCAATCCGTTGCGGACGCTCTGGCGAAATTGCAGGCTCTGCCTGAACCGCCTGACGTAATCATCATCGCCCGTGGCGGGGGTTCACTCGAGGATCTTTGGGCGTTCAACGAGGAGATTACGGTGCGGGCTATTGCGGCATGTCTGATTCCCGTAATCAGTGGCGTCGGCCATGAGACCGACACAACCCTTACCGACCTCGCCGCCGACTTGCGCGCCCCCACACCCACCGGAGCCGCTGAACGAGCGACGCCAGACCGCCATGAAACCGAACGTCATCTTGCAACTCTGGGCAACCGCCTCGGACGTTCCACCTGGCTGGTGATCGAAAACTTCCGGCAGCGGGTTGACGGATATGCCGGAGCCTACGGCCTTCGCCGCCTTCCCGACCGAATCGAACAGCAGTTCCAGCGTCTCGACAACCTCGGTGACCGGGCGGAACGGAGTATCGCTGGACGGCTTGAGCGGCTGACTGAGAGGATCGGGCGGCAGGGTGACCGGCTCACGGCACTTTCCCCGCTGAGTGTGCTGGAGCGTGGCTATGCGGTTGTGAAAAGCGGAAAAACGGTGGTCCGCGACGTCGCTGAACTGATGGAGGGGCAGCTGATTGACCTGATCCTGATGCGAGGTCAGGCGGAAGCACGGGTGGAGAAGGTTCGCCCCGGAGAGGGACCCACGGGAACAAAGAAGCCTTCCTGATCCCTATCTTTGACCACAGACGTGAGGATGAACACCGATGAGTGGTGCCAGAAAAACAGATAAAGAACCGACCTTCGAGCAGGATCTCGCCAGACTCGAGGAAATTATCGAGAAACTGGAGGAGGGCGGCGAAAGCCTCGACGAAAGCCTGAAGCTTTTCGAGGAGGGGCAGGTTGTGCTCGTCCGCTGCCGGAAGGTGCTCGACAAGGCGCAGGTCCGTGTGCGGAAGCTCCTCGAAAACGGCACGTCAGAGGAAATCGACCCGGAGGCGCTGGGTCGATGACTCCTGAAAAAGTAGTGACAGTAACTACTTTTTCGCACCCTTTATACCCTGCTTTTCAGAACGGCAACAAATTTGAAAAGTAGTTACCGTCACTACTTTTTCCCGGGAAGCGAAAATGATCCTCGCCCTTACAGGAAACCGGACCAAGCAGGCTATTATCGACGTCCTGCCGCCCTATGTCGCGTGGCTGCACGAACGAAAAGTGGAGTTTGTTGTCAGCGATGACTTCCAAGGTGTGAAGGGTCTCGAAAGCTGCGAAATCGTTCCGGCGGAGGAAATCGGCCGGAAGAGTGACGTCGTCATTTCCTTCGGTGGCGACGGCACCTTCCTCAACACCATTCGCCTCCTCAATGGGCAGGAAACACCTGTCATGGGTGTCAACCTCGGCGGTCTCGGCTACCTCACGGAAGTCTCCACCGACGAACTCTACGATCGCACGGAACAGCTCCTGAGGGGCGAGTGGACCCTCGAGCACAGGATCCTGCTCGAGGTCACCGCCCGGGATGGCAAACCGCTCGGCCCCTGGTACGCATTGAACGACGTGGTCGTGGACAAGGCTGGGTACGCCCGGCTGATCGAGTTGAGCGCGAGCATCGACGGCGTCTACCTGACCACCTTCCGCGGCGACGGCCTGATCGTCTCCACCCCCACCGGCTCGACAGGGTATTCCCTCTCTTCCGGCGGCCCAATCCTCGAGCCGAAGATGGGCGGCATTCTGATCGTCCCGCTGAATCCCCACTCCCTCTCCAACCGTCCCCTCGTCATTGACGATGACAAAACGATCGAGGTGGTTGCCCAAACCTCCGCCGAAAGCGTTTCCATTGCGGTGGACGGCCGGACCGTCGCTCAACTGAAAAGCGGCCAGTCGCTGACCGTGCGTCGCGCAAAGAGCAATGCCTGCGTGGTCAAATTCGCCGGCCGCCAGTTCTACGCCATCCTCCGCCAGAAACTCGGCTGGGGCGACTCGAACGTGAATGGCTGAACATCCTTCCGGAAAATTCAGACAGTTTGAATATTCGTTTTAACAGATATGATTTAGATAGAGTGTATGCACGAAAACGAATATTCAAACTGTCTGAATTTTCACTACCTGTCCTCGCGAGACGGATGAACCCTTTTCCGCAAGCCTGTCGGTACTACTACCTTTCCATTCTCAAAACGACATGGTGAATACAAATCAATGAACGTTTTCAAGAAGATCAGCCAGGGACTGACGAAAACACGGGACGCCGTCGTTTCCGGTATCCGGACCGCTGTCGGTGGGCGCAAGCTCGACGAAGAAACTCTCGAACGGCTGGAAGAAGTGCTGATCACCGCGGACCTCGGTGTAGAAACCACCCATGAGTTGCTGGAGCGTCTCCGTGAACGGGCGAAGAACGAAGAGCTGGCGGGCGATGCTGTTTTAGTCGCCCTTCGCGAGGAACTGACGGCGATGATCGGGGAGGCCTCGGCGATAGACGTCGCTACCCCGGATGAAACGACTCCTGTTGCAAAACCATTTGTCACTTTTATCGTCGGTGTCAACGGCACCGGCAAGACCACCACCCTTGGCAAACTCGCGGCTCTCTATGCGAATGCGGGGGAAAAGGTGCTGATCGTCGCAGCGGATACCTTCCGCACCGCCGCTGTCGAGCAGGTGGCGATCTGGGCGGAACGGGCCGGGGTGGACATCGTGCGCGGAGTCACCGGCGCCGATCCGGGGAGTGTGGTCTACGACGGGCTCGCGGCGGCCAAGGCGCGCGGTGTGGACCATGTCCTCGTTGACACCGCCGGACGGCTGCACACCAAGGCCAACCTGATGACTGAACTTGAAAAACTGAACCGTGTTGCGAAGAAGCAGATTCCTGACGCCCCCCATGAGGTGCTGCTGGTTGTGGACGGCGCCACCGGCCAGAACGGGCTTAGCCAGGCGAAGATTTTTTCCGAGAGCAGCGGCGTCACCGGCCTCGTCGTAACGAAACTGGACGGCACCGCCAAGGGGGGGGTTCTCGTCCCGATCGGACGGGAGCTGAAAATCCCGGTGAAATGGATCGGCCTCGGCGAGGGGATAGAGGATCTCTTTCCCTTCGACGCGAAACTCATCGTCGATGCCGTCTTCGGCGGATGAGTTTTATGGGATTAAAAGGGGACACGTACCTTTTAATTTCCATAGCGCTGATTTTATAGGTTTTCGAGCTGACATGGAAATTAAAAGGTACGTGTCCCCTTTTTAATTCTTCTGTCTGAGGAGCATGGATTGGGGCGAAAGATCTACCTGCACCGGCTCGGCTGCCCGAAACTGGACGTCGACCATGACCTGCTGGCGGCGGGTCTGGCCGAACAGGGGGCAGTCTTCGTCGAGCAGACGGACTCGGCGGACACGGTCATCATCAGCACCTGCGCGTTCATCGGCGACGCCCGCGCCGAAGCGGTCGAGGCGATGCTCGAGGGCGCGAACTGGAAGAGTGAGGCAGCAAACCGCAGTCTCTACGTCACCGGTTGCCTCCCCGCCCGTTATCAGGATTCTCTCCGTATCGATCTCCCTGAAGTGGATGGCTGGTTCGGTCCGGGGCAATTCGAGCATTTGATCCACAACCTGTCACCCGATGTCAAAGACACCCTGCAACTTGATTCCGACAGCAAGCCACACATCGGGAGAGTCCCCCGCGCCCTCGAGGATCTGCTCGCCAATCTTCGCCGGGCGGAGGAATCCCCTGTCGCCTACCTGAAAATCGCCGAAGGATGCAACCGGCGCTGCGCCTATTGCGCAATCCCCGACATCCGTGGCCCGTACACAAGCAGGCGGCCTGGATCGATCCTGTCGGAGGCCTCACGGCTGCTTTCTCAAGGCGTCCGTGAGATCATCGTCACCGCCCAGGAGGTCAACAGTTACGGCTTCGACCTGGACGACGGCATCCGGATCGAACAGCTTCTCCCTCGTCTCGGTGAAATCGTCGCGAAAGAGGACGGCTGGCTGCGAGTTCTCTACACGCACCCGCCCCTGTTCACCGAGGCTTTCGTGCAGGCGTTGACGGAGACGCCCGCATTTGTTCCCTACCTGGATTTCCCGATCGAGCACACCGACGACGCTGTCCTCAAAGCGATGGGCAGGGGGATTACCTGGGCGGAAATGCAACGATGGATAGACCTGCTGCGCTCGCGGATTCCGGATATCGCTCTGCGCACAAGTGTCATTGTCGGGCATCCGGGCGAAAGAGACGCAGAATTTCGTACATTATTGACCCGGCTGAACGAAGTACATTTCGAACGTCTCGGCGTATTTCGCTATAGCCCAGAGGAGGGAACGAAAGCCGCTAAACGTTCGGCGCCCACCGAGGAGGCGGCAGTCGCCCGTGAGCTCGAAGTGCAGGAACTCGCCCTCGATCATGCCGACGAATGGTATCGGTCGCGGGTCGGGCGAACCACGGAAATGCTCGTGGAAGCGATCGGCGAGGACAATCGTCCGCGCGGACGCACTCTCTGGGATGCTCCGGATATTGACGGAGAGGCAGTCTTCGTTGGAAATGCGCAACATGGAGACATTGTTTGCGGTGTCATACGTGAAGCTGAACCTTTTACGATGACCCTGGAGCCGACAGGACCTTGATCTGAGGAGAGAAATGACAAAACGCAACCGACAACTGATGTCGACCCTGCTGGTGATGGTCATCGGTGCGTCCGTTTCCTGGGCGCAGCCCGATATGATGAACAAACAGTTCGCTCAGAACGCACGACCTCTCTTTTACCTCGACGCTGTATCTCTTTTCGGATCGACATCTGAAAAAGCCCAGGTTTTGATTTATATGGATGTTGCCTACGAAGACCTGCAGTTTGTCCGGTCAGGGCGCGGGTACGAGGCGACTTATGAAGTAGATCTCTCGGTGCTTGCGGGTCATGATGAGAACGCACCCCGAGTAACGAATAAAGTCTGGAAAGAGACTGTTGTCGTATCCCGGTACGAAGACACAAACGATCCCGCACAGGTTTCCGTCGCGCAGACGGTCTTTGCACTGCCGAGCGGTGAATATATGATCGTTGCAAACCTTACAGACCAGGAGTCGAAACGCTCGGCGACGGTGAAACAGATGGTCCAGGTTCCATCCTACGGTCTTGGCGGCGTTGAAATGTCTGACCTGATTGTTGCGCGAAGCATACGGATCGGCGATGACGGCGCTGTTGAAATCGTGCCCAATGTCGACAAGGTGATCCTCTCGGCGCGGGAACCGATCTTCATCTATTACGAAGTCCAACCCTACAAAGCGGACAGCCTCGCCATCTACGCCCGGGTACTGAATGCGTCAGGAGATGTTGTTCGCGAACTTCACCTGAAACGCGAAGCAACCAGGCCGGTGACAAGAGATTACCTCAAGATCAATGTCAAAGACCTGCCCGTCGGCCGTTACGCCTTCGAGATGCAGGTTTCGGGAAACGGCTACACAGCGTTGAAAGGAACCACCTTCCGGATCCATCTCAGCGGTCTGCCGGGATCTGTCCAGGACCTTGATACAGCCGTCCGCCAACTCCGATATATCGCAAAAACCAGCGAGATGAAAAAAATCGTGAAAGCTCCTCCCGGCGAAAAAGAGGAATTATTCAAACAATTCTGGAAGGAACGTGATCCAAGTCCGGGCACGCCGGAGAACGAATTGATGCTGGAGTACTACAGCCGAATCGAACGGGCGAACATCCTGTTCGGAACCTTTCGCAACGGCTGGGAAACGGACCGCGGGGAGGTCTATATCCGTTTCGGCCCCCCCTCGGAGGTGGAACGCCACCCCTTCGAAATCAACCAGCAGCCCTATGAAATCTGGTACTACTACGATTTGCAGCGGCAGTTCATTTTTGTGGACGAGATGGGATACGGTGAATACCGTCTGGTCAGCAACCTGTGGAAATGACACCCCAGCCTATTTCACCCGGCGGCATCCTCACCGCAGTTTCTCCCGCCGGACCCGTCAACCGGAAAGAGGTTGAATCCGGCATTGCCGCCCTTCGTGGGCTCGGTTACACAGTTCACACCTCTGCCCACGCCCTTGATTCCGGCGAATACCTTGCGGGTTCCGATTCCGACCGCGCCGATGACCTGATGGCGGCGTTCGGCGATGACAAGAGTGATGGGATCATCTGCACCCGCGGCGGATACGGAACCATGCGGCTTCTCCCCCTGCTCGACTGGAAGCTTTTTTCAGATCATCCGAAATCCTTTACCGGTTTCTCCGACGTCTCCGCACTCCAACTGGCGCTCTGGAAACGGAGTGGCCTTGTCACCTTTTCCGGGCCGCAGCTGGCGAAAGGATTCGGCAGGAATCTCGACGCCTTTTCGACTCAGCAGTGGCTTCGAATGGTACAGGGTGAAGCCTGGGGAAAACCTTTGCCGATGCCGGACGGGGAAACCCTTGCTCCCGTTGTCGGCGGGAAAGAGTCCGGTCCATTGCTCGGAGGAAATCTTGCGGTGCTCGCCGCACTCTGCGGAACGGAATGGGCTTCCGGTTTTTCAGGTGCTGTTGTTGTCCTCGAGGAAATCGACGAGCCGCCCTACCGCATTGATCGGATGCTGACGCAATTGCTGATGACAGGGTCGTTCGACGGGGTGAAAGCGATCCTGCTCGGCCGGTTCGATCAACACGTGAAAGGCGAGAAGCTCGATCGAACCTCGACCGCCGAGTCTGTGCTGCGCGAAGCTCTCCCCGGGGTGACGCTCGCCAGCGGAGCGCCCTACGGCCATGTTGGACCCACCTGGACCCTGCCGATCGGCGCATGGGCAACGCTGGACAGCGATGCCGGTACCCTGATTACGGAACCCGCTCGATGAACCGCTCTCCCGTTGGAATTGGCATCATGGCATCCGGAAGTGGATCGAACGCGGAGGCGCTCCTCGCTGCCTGCGCGGACGGCCGGTTGAACGCGAAAGGGGTCCTGGTCGTTTCAAACCTTGCCGACGCCGGGGTTCACCAGGTCGCGAGCGGTTTCGGGGTGCCATGCCGGACCATCCGCCGCGACGATTTCGGAAGCGGGAAACTGTTTGCAGACACGCTGATCGACGCTTTCCGTGCGGCAGGGACGGATCTGATCTGCCTCGCGGGGTATATGCGAAAAGTGCCGCCGGACCTGATCCGCGCTTTTCCGAAGGCGATCCTGAACATCCACCCCGCTCTGCTCCCCCGCCACGGCGGCAAGGGGTTGTATGGGATTCGTGTTCATGAAGCGGTGATCGAGGCTGGGGACAGGGAAACAGGGGTGACC
>JAZDLX010000218.1:0-4892 GCA_043801585.1 bacterium
TACCGTTCAGATCGGCAGCAAATAGACGGATCAACTGCCGAAATTTGGCCTCCGAAATTCTTGAACGGTTTGCATACTTGTTTTTTGTTGCCATACCTGGAATCTAGCCCCTTTTCAGTGGGCTGTTCTAGGGAAGACCCTAAATTAAAAAGGGGACACGTACCTTTTAATTTTGTCATGGAGTGTTTTGCCAAATGTAGCTTGGGAAGAAATTAAAAGGTACGTGTCCCCTTTTTAATTTGGAGGGTGTATGGCCACGGATGTCCGGGTAGTGCTCGTGACTGTGCCTGCGGGATCGGATAAAGAGATGGGAAAGGTGGGAGAGTTGCTTTCACGCACGCTTGTTGAGGAGCGTCTCGCCGCCTGTGTCAACCGCATCCCGAACCTGACCAGTACCTACCGCTGGCAGGGAAAGATTGAGACGGATGCCGAAGAGCTGCTGTTGATCAAGACCACTGCCCGCCACGTTCAGCGATTGACCGCCCGTGTCAAGGAATTGCATCCCTACGATGTGCCGGAAGTGCTGGTGCTGACCGTAGGCAGCGGACTCGGCGCGTACCTGAGTTGGGTGCGTCAAAGCTGCCAGAATAATCCGTGATGAAACGATCTTCGTCAAGCGAGACCGCCGTGCTCGAGGAACGACTTGTGGGGCTTGGACGGGACGCTTTTTCGCGCAAAGACCCCGAATTTCGTCCTACTGGAGATCGGGAGGTGAACGCGCTGGTCTCCGAGGTATCGCATCTGCCACTTGCCTTTTTCATGGCGAGTATGGCGGAAACCTAACTCCAATGGAAATTGAAACTATCAGGTCAAACTGGATTCCCGCCTTCGCGGGAATGACATAAGGGGGTCTTTCGCTGCCGCCGACTCGCTTGATTTAAATGTTGATATGTAGAAAATTCCTGCATTGTAGTGGATTATTAATTGTCGTGCCATAAAACTGTCATTCCTGCGAAGGCGGGAATCCACGTTTCCTGTTTTTCATTCCTTGCCATTTACCGTCAGGTCATCAAAGAGATCGCGTCATTCAGGATTTTATTCTGCAATGAGACGTCTGGGTGGCCCGGCCAGCTTGATGGCCGGGTTCCGACTAAAAGTCAGTTTGAAGTCCAGATCTACCGAATGCCGGGTTTTATTCTCTCATCCTGTCCATCCTGTTGCACGTCCGCAGTTTTTTGCTTCGTAAACACCCACCTGTCGGAGAGGATGAAGTTTGCAATCATTCCAGCGGCAATGCCGATCAGGTAGGAGATGTAGGCCACCCAGCGTTCCTGCCCAAGCGTCGGGGCCAGGCCGAGAGATGCCGCCTTGGCAAGCGGTTCCCACTCGATCATCCCGACAAAAATCCGCATCAGGTAGCTGACCGCGATGGTGACGACGAACGAGGCGATGAAAGTACTGCCGTGGTAGCGGATCAGTCGCCGCCAGAACGTGCGAAATGTTTTTCCGCGGTCTCCCCAGGTCCAGAAATAGTTGAAGAGGAAATTGCTGAGGATGCTGATCTCGATGGCGAATGCTTTCGAGAAGAAATCGGGTACATCGGCTTTATCACGCAAAAGGATGTAACCGACGAAGTTGACGACGACGCCGAGCACTCCCACAATGCCGAATCGGAAAAACCGTTCGAAAAATTTCACTGCATCTCCTCGCCGCGTAGCAGGAACACCAACTCAGCCTCGATCTGCCTGTACTGATCGGGCGAGATGAAAATGAAACCGCCCTCGCCGCCGCGGCGAACCACGGCTCCCCCATCATCCGTGCGTCGCACCTCCGATCCACAGCGCACCGCCCACGTTTCGAAGTTGTCGGAATCAGAAAGGATGTCCGGTTCAAGATGGAGGATCGCGATGTAATGGGGAAGATGGCGCTCGGTAGCTTCGTCGAGCAGCGAACGGTCGAATTTCTTCGCCGGGCTGTCGCCGGGTGTCGGGAGATCGATCATCGGAATTGTCGAAGCGTCACTTGCGGGACGCCTCCTCCTCGTGGATGGCCGCCGCGAGCAACGGGATCATGATTTCGTGGTGGCCGGTGATCTGGTATCCTTTCCCGCCCGTGAGCACCGGACGGCGAACAACATTCTCCCAGGGACGGTAGTGCTGAATCATGTCGAAATTGGCTGTCGTGAAATCGACGACATCATGGCCGAGATTCCTGGCAACCGCAACCGCCTTGAGCAGCACTTCGGGCATGATCACCGCTGAGCCGAAATTCAGCACCACACCTCCATGCCCAAGGTTCGAGACTGTGGCCGCGAAGATTTTAAAATCCCGGTAGCTGGCATCGCCGATGGCCGATCCATCCGCGCTGGGATGCTGGTGGACGATGTCGGTACCTATTGCCACGTGCAAAGTGTAGGGGATGCCGACCTTATGGCAGGTGGCGAGCAATGCGCGTTCGAGATACGGGCCGTTTTCCAGTGTGAGCAGGCGTCCGACCGTCTCTCCGAACCCATCTCCGCGTTCCATCGCCTCCTTTGCCGCATCGTTGACCAGTTGGGCCGTGTCGCCGGCCATGCCAAAGGAGCCGTCCTCGAGCTGCACGGCGACGTCTTCAGAGGTGTGGCCGAACCGGGCCAACTCCGTATCATGGATGGCTGCGGCGCCGTTGGATGCGACATGGGTGATGAAGCCCCGTTCCACGAGGTTCGCGAGGATCGGAGCACAGCCGGTTTTGATCACATGACCGCCAATCATGACGATCACCGGTTTCTTCTTTTTCCTGGCATCCACCACAGCTCGGGCGACGGCTTTCAGGTCCTCGGCTTTAAGGATCCTGGGAAGGCCGTCGAGCAGTTCGCGAACTGTCATCCCTGCACGGGGAGGTGTCGCCACTTCGTCGGTTTTCACCTTCGACGGCCGCGATGTGGCGGAGTACGCACGAACACCGGACAGGTCAATCTGTTTGAAGCGGCTCATGATGCGCTCCAGCGTGAATTGGACTGTCCTAAGGGTACATCACCGGGTGCCCTCCGTCAAGGTGCGCCGGGGATTCCGGAGGACATTGAGCTTAGGCACGGGAGATCACGCGAACGAAAGTGTCAAGAGCCCGGTTGACGGTCGAAGAGGGGAGTGATTCGTCCGTACCTTGCTGGTGACAGCCGTCCAACCGGGGAGGCACCATGAAAAGGCAGAGCATTCAAGACGTGCAGGCGTTCCTTGATGCCAAGCGTATGGCCTTCGTCGGAGTTTCGCGCAAGGAACAGCATCTTTCGCGGAAGGTGATGGAAGCCTTTGAAGACCGCGGGTACGAAGTCGAACCCGTAAATCCGGCAGGGGGCAAGGTGAAAGACAAGACGTTGAAGCCCGCGCTGGATGAGTTGAAGCCGACTCCCGAAGCGGTCATGGTTTTGCTTCGAGGCGAAGAGCGAAAGATGGCAGTGGAAGATGCGTTGCGGTTGGGAGTGAAAACGATCTGGCTGTACGGTGTAACCGGACCGAAAGAGGTGGAACCGGAAATCCACAGGATGTGCGAGGAAGCGGGCGTCAACCTGATTGCCGGGTACTGCCCGTTCATGTTCCTCAAGGATGCTGAGGGATTCCACCGTTTCCACGGTTGGGTCTGGAAAATGCTGGGGATGTACCCGGTATGATGTGAGATCATTCGGTGCGAGTATAAAACCGTCAGGTTGCAGGGGACACCTTCTGCCTGGCGGTGTTCTTTTTCCTTTATAATGAATACTGACATTTGGATCATAGCCTGTAGCCTATATATTTGAAAATTAATAATTATCCTTTGGATTTCAGAAATAGTCTTTTAGGCGCACAATCAGATTTCATTTATGAAGAGTGGTTGACATGTGAATTGGCTACTGATACATTTGAATATCCGGAGGGTGAAATTCGGCTTTCATGCCGTGTGGTAGATCGGGTTTACCTGAACTACCCTATACCTTCCGGTTTCGTATATCCTGCAGGGTGGGTGGGTTTCGCTTTGTGTAATAAGCTCCATACTGTGCCGTGTGAATATCGTCAACGTCGATGATAACCGATATTTTATCAGCAATGTAGTTGACGTAGCGGTCTTCTTCCCGTTCATACATCCTTTGTAGTGCCCACAGACAATAGTCGACAGCTTGAAGACCTGCGTGTTCCTCAGATTGAGCTGCTACCACCTCAACTTTTGCTGTAGAGGCATGGCCAATCTTCTCGAGGAACCGATCTCGAGTAAACTCCAATTGACTTTTTAAAGCCCTTGTCCTTCCGGTGTTCATGCCTCGATTCGAGAATATCATTTTGTACGTGTCATGTTTATGAAGTTTATCTCGAAACAATCTTCGCACGGCATAATCGTATAATTCATTGGGATGGTATTTATACTGAGTTTCGGAATTGTTTCGCGCTTGCACGTAACGAAGAACCGAACGCATATCTTTAATCACCGCTGAAAAGTGGATATCGAATACTCGTATGATTTTGAACACCTCGCGACGTACTTCTGGCACGTCGTCTTTTGCATGGAATTTGATTGCCGTTTTGTTCGCAGCCTGCTGGATGGAAGGAATTTGGTTCAAATAGGAATCTGAGAGTATCGATGATCTCAGATTCCTGAATTCCTGTTCAAGCTGGAGAGGATCGGGTAAATAAACAAGACCAAGCATGAAATAGTTGGTGATCCCGGATGTGCCGAGCAGTATTTTCCCTCGACGATTGAACAGATCTCCACTTCCGCTCTCGTCGATGTAATAGTGCCGCAATTCAGGCAAGGATGTCTGTCTATTCGACATAGTAAAAAGTCATCATTAAATCACACAAAAAACAAGCCGTCAGGTGAAGGAATCTCCTTTTCCCTGACGGCTTTCCCCTGGCCTACCGACCGAAGACGGAGCCCTTGCTCACGTTCCACGATAGGGACGGTTATGCCACCCGCGCCGCATGATTGAGCATCGCCGTTCG
>JAZDLX010000029.1:0-5362 GCA_043801585.1 bacterium
CGCCTCGACGATCACCCCGGTGAGCAGGCCGATCTCCGCCCACTCCTCCGGCGACAGTTGGCGCGGGTCGGAGAGGTGCCGCAGCGGGGCGATCATCACATGGCCGTTAGCGTAGGGATAGCGGTTCATCAGGATCACCGCGTGCTTGCCCCGATGAAGCAGCAGGTTCTCGCGGTCCTTTGCCGGGTCCGCCGACAGGTGGTCGCAGATGAAACATTCATCCGCACCTCCGCTGCTCTGACGGATCCAGGTCATCCGCCACGGCGCCCAGAGGCGTTCCAGTTTGCCTTCCCCCTCGCCCATCCTGCCTCCACGGATATGGAATCAATATACCTTCAGGATCAGAACATCATGAGACCAATGAAAATTAAAAAGGGGACACGTACCTTTTAATTTCAATGATCCTGCTCAAGCGTACAAATGGAGTAACGAGAAATTAAAAGGTACGTGTCCCCTTTTTAATTTCACTTTGCCGCATGAAAAAGCCGGACGATGTCCGGCTTGAGAATTCAACTGGCGTGTTGATCAACCCTGTTCGGCCGCCCGTTTTTCCTGATACTCATGGATCAGCTTCTGCTGGATGTCGCCGGGGACGTCCTCATAATGGGAGAATTTACGGCGGAAGACGCCGCGTCCCGAGGTCAGCGAGCGCAGAGTGTTCGCGTATTTGTACAGTTCCGCGAGTGGCACCTTGGCCTTGATCACCTGCCATTTGCCCTCGCTGTCCATGCTGGAAACCTTGCCGCGGCGCGAGGAGATATCACCCATAACGTCGCCCATGTTCTCCTGAGGAATCTTCACCTCGAGATCATAGATCGGTTCGAGGATCACCTGCTTGCACTTGGCGAAGGCCTCCTTGAACCCGAAACTGCCCGCCATTTTAAACGAAAATTCATCCGAGTCCACGGTGTGATACTTGCCGTCGAAAACGGTTGCCCTGACGTCCACCACGGGATACCCGGCGATCACACCCCTCACCAACTGCTCCTGGATTCCCTTGTCCACGGCGGGGATGAACTGGCGTGGAATCGCGCCGCCGACGATGGCGTCTACGTACTCATAACCGGTGCCGCGCGGCAGCGGATCGAGCTTGATGAAGGCAACGCCGTACTGGCCACGTCCACCGGACTGTTTCTTATGCTTGCCTTCAGCTTCCGCACCCGTCTTGATCGTTTCTCGGTAGGGAATTCGCGGTTCGATCAACTCCACCTCGACTCCGAAACGATCCTGCAACCGTTTCATGATCACTTCAAGGTGAGCATCGCCCTGGCCGCTGATCAACAACTGGCCCAGCTCGGTGTCATGCTCGAAGCGGAAGGTCGGGTCGGCCTTATGCAGCGTCGTCAGCCCGGAGGAGATTTTCTCCTCGTCGCCGGTGTTCTTGCTGCGAATGGCCGAACGAATGATCGGCTCGGGGAATTTCGGTGGATTCAGGATCAGTTGTAGCGACGGCGCCGAAAGGGTGTCGCCCGTGTGAGTGGCGCGAAGCTTGACGAGAACACCCATGTCCCCCGCGGAAACATGATCGACACCGTTCCGCTGCTTGCCCAGTGAGATGTACATCTGGTTGATCTTCTCATGCTCGCCGTTGCTGGTGTTCACCAGATCGTCGCCGGCTTTCACCGCTCCGTTGTAAACCCGGAAGAAGCTCATCTCGCCGACATGAGCCTCGGAGGTCGTCTTGAACACCAGGAGCGCCGCCAGGCCGTTTGGATCGCACGCCAGCTCGACCGCTTCGCCACTCTTGGCGTCGCGGGCTGTCTCTGCCTTGCGATCCGCCGGGTTCGGCCCATAGGTCGCCAGGAAATCGAGCAGCGGCAGCACGCCTACCTGCGCCGTTGCCGCGCCGCAGAGTACTGGGAAGATCGTCCCCTCGAGGATGCCCTTGCGCAATCCTGTCTCAATCTCTTCAGGCGTCAATTCGCCCGCATCGAAATACTTCTCCATCAACGAATCGTCAGCCTCCGCGGCGCGTTCGATCAACGATTGGCGCAGTTCATCCGCGCGCTCCTTGAGATCGCCAGGGATATCCGAAACGGAAACCTTGTCGCCGTCGAAGGTCAGCAGTTTCATGCTGAGCAGGTCCACGATCTGGTTGAAACCGGGACCTGTTTTCACTGGAAAATTGATCAGCGCCGGGCCGGTAAAACTCTCGTTGAGATCCGCCAGCACCTCGTCAAATTTCACATTTTCCCGATCAAGCTGATTGACGAAGATTGCACGGGGAATCTTGTCCTCGGAGGCGTATTCCCAGACCTGTTCCGTGACTACCTCCACGCCCGATCCACCGTGGACCACGACCAACGCCAGATCGGATACCCGCAACGCTCCCTTGACCTCTCCGATGAAGTCGCCAAAACCCGGGGTATCCAGGAGATTGAACTTGACGTTCTTCTCCTTGTACTCCGCGGTGAGCAGACTGGCGGAGATAGAGCTGCCGCGGTCGATCTCTTCCTTCAGGCTGTCGCTATGGGTTGTGCCCTCCTCAACGTTGCCGATGCGATCGATGGCTTTCATGGCAAAAAGCATGGCCTCACTCAGGCTGGTTTTGCCGCAAAAGCCGTGTCCGATCAGGCTGACATTGCGAAGAGCGGTCACGGGATAGTCCTTCACGATTCCTCCAGAAAACCTCAACGGTTGTGGTTTTACAAACTGCCGGGCCAAGACAGGCAAAGATACATGAGGAGCCCGGATACGTCAACCCCACTCACTCCCTGCGGATTTTCGGAATTTGTGGCGGTAAGCCGAGAGTTTCATGATCGTTCAATATCTTTTCCTTTGCATTTCTCGAATACTTTAACGAAAGCCAATCAAGTTCATAAACAGTCATGAAACTTGTGTGCGAGGCTCCCGGCTCAAACGATCTGCAATTTCACATCTATCCCACTCTTTCCTGAGATTCGTATTTTTAGGTTTATCCAATACACAGCTGTCTTCCCGCTGTACTAAGTTGTTGCTCTACAGTGATGGAAGTCACACTTCCTGTCTCGTCGGAGGTTTACTATTTGGTGTTCAGGCTGGAAGTACGGCATTACGAGCGAAAACACGCCCGGCGACATACGGAGCATTCATGCGGAAAACGCTTTTTTTCTCGCTTCCCCTCATTGTGGTGCTGCTGCTTTCCCAAGGGGCGGCAGCGGCGAGTGAGTATTATGTCAACCCGGGAACAGGTCAGGATATCACGGTTTCGGGCTGGGGATTATCCTCCGACACTTCCTGGAAATCGATCACCTACGCCATCCAGCGGATCGATGCGTTGAACACGACGGACAACATCCTCCATCTCGCCGCCGGTGAATACAAATGGAACGTTGCCGGGGGTGCGGAAACGGCGTATCCGATTGCCATTCCCTCCGCCCTGCAGCACCTTCAAATCATCGGTGCCGGTGAAGGCAGCACGATATTGAAACCCACCGGCCACCAGATGTGGGACGTGCAGTATGTTTTTGACGCGGACGGACTTTACTCCCTGAAGGTATCGGATCTCAGTATTACGAACGGGCGCGGACTGCTCTACGCCCACAACATGACCAGCACTCCCGTACCACCCGAAAGCCCGGACAGCCTGATCGTGGAGAGAGTGAGCGGCGCGAATTATGATCTCTCCGGGTCGTCAACCAAGCTGCCTCCGGTCCGTATCAATTCCGTTTCACGGCCTGTGCGCCTCTCCTACTTCACTTTCGACGGATCCCGCTGCGATGTTTCCGGTGGTGGCGGCGTGGTGCTGATTACGAATGTCAGCAAAAACGTAACGATCAACCATTTCACCGCGACGTCGACGACCACCCCGTGGTACAAAGGCGGGGCGATCTACGCGAGTGGAATCACCGGCGCAAGCAGCAGTCTGATCATCGAGGACATTCATCTTTCGGACACCTATGCGGGCGAGGATGGCGGCGCGATCTACATCGGCAGGGTTGACGGTCCGCTGACGATCCGCAACGGGACGATCATCAATGCCTACACCGAATGGGGTTCCGGCGGTGCCATTGCGATCACGGATGCGCGTTCGACGATCACGATCGCACAGGTGAGTGTCGACGGCTCCCGTGCGTTTCAGGACGGCGGCGCGATCTCCATCGACAACGTCCGTGATGATCTGACCATCACCGACTGCGATATTTTGAACAACTCCACTGTCTATGGCAAAGGCGGCGGCGTTTCCATCGAAAACCTGAAAGAAGACAATCTCACCATTACCGTCAGCAACTCAATCTTCGACGGCAACTCCAACGATACGGGCGATGGCGGAGCTTTGCAGATCGATGGCGGCCAAGCCTCCGGGGAAACCCTTGTGCTTGACAATCTCGTTGTGAAAAACAACAGCGCCGGGGATTGGGGCAATGGCGGCGGCATCGCCGTGACAGACATTGACGCGGTCAGTCTCACGAACAGCACGATCCGTGACAACGAGATCGACTCCAACGGCGACTGGTATGACGGCGGGGGGATGTACGTCGAGAACGTCGTCGACTTGAACGTTGACAACGTTGCCTTCATCGGCAATGTCGCCCAGGGGTCCGGCGGCGGACTCGCTGTCGTCAATCAGGGCAACACCAACGAGTCTCAGACCCTTCACCAGGTCGCTTTCATCGACAATGTGGCGGAGGGGACGGTCTGGAGCGGTAACGGGGGCGGTTATTACACGACACAGGCGGACAACGTCACGATTGAGTACGTCTTGTTCGCGGGGAACTATGCAGCGGGCGACGGCGGCGCGATCGATTACGACCGTGCCGGTTCATCGAGCTCGCTCACCATCTCCAGCGTCACCATGGCCTACAATGAAGCCGCGGGCAATGGCGATGCGATCTACAATGAGCAGACGATCCTCGGTGGTTTCGACATCGAGAACTCCATCATCTGGGCGAACGGCGACACCAGCCGCACCGCCGATCCCGACATGCTCTCAACCCAGGATGCCATCGCGGGAAGTCTGAATAAATTGGACACCGAATATTCTAACATCCAGACCTCAGACACTACGGGATATGGTGCGGAAAACAACACCAACGTTGACCCCTTCTTCAGCGATCCGACGGTCAACGATTTCTCGGTGCTGCCCGGCAGTCCGATGCTCGATACGGGCAACCCAATTTCTGATACAAGCCAGGAACCTCAACCGAACAATAACATCATCAATATCGGTTACACCCCACCAACGACCGTCGATCCGGTTACAGGACAAATAGTAACCGCTCCCGTCGGCAGCCCGGCAGATCCGGTGACGGTCGGCACCGTTACCGCAGCCTCGCTGGCAAGTACGAAGTCGTTCCGCAACAAGTACATGATGATGGGCTCGCCGGTGGTTCCGGATTCGACGAAACACTACGCGGATCCTGACAGCGCCTGGGGCGATGAT
>JAZDLX010000044.1:0-23045 GCA_043801585.1 bacterium
ACCAACTTCATCCGCGCTCACACGGTCGGCGATCCGGTCTGATACGGACCCCATGCACTCAGTTTTCGGCGTTCGTTTGATCGAGCAGTAGCAAGGTAGCATATCAAAATTAAGCTGTTTATAATTAAATAATAAACATAAGATAGTTAGTCGCCTTATCAAAAAACACCAAATATTTCTCCCTGCGCTTCAGAGCACTCCTGTACGCTTACGCGGATCGCAGGTTTCCTTTCAGGCATCCTCGCTCATGTGACTGGTTTCGCTCGACTTCAAAGACGGCATGGCAAGATTTTTTAAACATTTCGGAGACGTTGTATACCGCGGAGGGTGGTCCGACTTGCTTGTCAAGTCGGGTTTCTCTGTATTCACCGTTGCGTCAGGTTGTCAGTGGTGGGTGACCCGGGACTCTTGTCCGCCGTAGCCTTGGCGAAGGCGGATCAGTCCCGGATTTCGTAGAGTCTACCTCAACTTCAGCGTTGCCAGCGGAGAGGCGTCCGCTCCAACGAATCAATCATCATCTCACCAGAGTTACCCTTCTAACAAGAACTTCACTCCCGGTCTCCATTCGGATGAAATAACTGCCCGATGATAACCCGTCAGCACTCCAGCTGACCCGATGAGTTCCCGCGGGGAAAGATCCCTGACCAAGGAGTGCGACCTGCCGCCCGAGCAAATCATAGACGGTTAATCGTAAGTTCACTCTCTCGGGGAGCACGAAAGAGATATTCGTTTGCGCGTTGAACGGATTGGGCCAGGCGGCCGATAACGCAACGTGATGTGGAAGTGCAATTGAAGGGTCACTCGTGCGAATACTGCTTTCTTCTGAATTCATGAAAACGTGCAGACTATCCTGCGAAAGGATTATGGAGCGGAGAGCGCTTACGGCCACCGGATAGTATGGAGCATCGGGGATTGAGGCTTGGCGCACTAATTCTGGGACACCATCAGCTAGTGTAAAAATCCTCAACTCATGCCCATCCTCCGGAAGAGCAATTACCGCAGCAAGATAATTTTCCTGCGCATCAAAGTTGACCACTCCTACTGTCTGATCGATATCTTCTCCTCTGACCAATTTTCCCTCATTGTTCACACTCCAGAGCGCAAGAATTTCTGTGTTGTCGTCCTGTCCGACCAGCCACTCGCCGAAAACACGAGCCCCTGACACATTCACATCATCCAATGAATCGACAACGGTAGGTGCTGTCGGATCGGAAATATCATAAACACAGGTGAACGGTGAGGTGGCGACGAAGCGGGGATTGCCGGGCATGATTTGAATCGCATCATGGGACCGATTGGAGTTGGCCGAACCGATCAACACGGGTCGCGAGGGATTGGTGAAGTCAACAACCTGAAGGATCGGGATCGTATTCAGCATGGGATCCTGATTTACACCCGCGATCAGTACAGTGTCATCCAGCGAAGAAACAGCGTAGGTCAGGACGTGCTCGAAGTCGTTTTCAATCGAAACAGGTTGTGGATGATCCGGCTCGGCAAGATCCCAGGCGTGAATTGTCGTGCCACGGTAGGTGTAGAGCTTTGATCCTGCGATGGTCATCTCCCGAATATATTCTTGCGCCGGGATAGTTCCCCCCAAGGGCGCCATCACCGAATCGGTGATGGTTGCTGAACCCGCTTCATCAAAACGAAGAGTGACAAGACCACGAAGCGCCTGGTTGACGTACAGGTTCGACGATGTTGCAATCAGACTGGAAAGTCCGTGCGAAAAGGGTATCGTGAAATCGCTATTTGTTACACTTTCGATCCCAAGATATCCATCGGTTCTGAGGGTATTTGAATTGCTGGATTCCAGATCAGCAACGTCGATGAACACGGCACGGTAAGAAGCAGTGGATGGACCGAATCGATTGTGCGAAAAGAAAGGATCTGTCCATTGTTCAGCGGATACATTATAATAAGAATTCCAACCAACAAAACCATCTATATATCCGTTGCCATCGTCATCTACCCCATTAATGTCATCTGGGTCATTAATGATACGATCTTGATCAAGATCTTCGCCAGAATTTACCCATATAGAATGTATTAATTGCTGATTTGATAAATCAATACCCATATCCGTCATTCCAACTATAACGTTTGGATCACCAGTAATCATATTCCATGCATTATGTAGGTTAATACCGAAGGACGACCTTAAAAACGAAAAGTTGGAAATAGGATCATAAGATGTACGGGAGGTTGCAACGAAGTAATCTGGAATGCATGCCCGAATTTCTGCTTTCCACTCTTTCAGCGATGGGGTTGCCCACTTTTCAAATGACACTAAAATTCGACTTTTGCTGCAAGGAAGTGCCGAGGACGAATGAGCGAGCTGAATACAAGCAAAAATGAGAAAAACACTCGTGAGTGCGCTGATTCCAATTTTCATAATGTCCTCCATAATTGAGCTGACAGCAAAATATATTGCACAATTCTTTTTTTTCAAAACTTGTTCGATCATATCAACAATTGGTGATCTCTCAAGTCACCTCAACTTCAGCGTTGCCAGGGCGAGCAGGGCGAGCACCAGGCTGACGATCCAGAAACGCATGACGACCTTGGTTTCCGCGATGCCGAGGTGCTCGTAGGCGTGGTGTATCGGGGTACGGTAGAAGATGCGCCGCCCGAGGAAGTGGATGCCGATGCGATCGCCGATCAGGTGAGTCAGGTTCACGTAGATGAACAGCCCTCCGGCGACGATAAACAGGAGCTCCTGCTTGGTCAGCAGGATCATTGTTGCCAGAATTCCGCCGAGGCTGAGGCTTCCCGTGTCTCCCATGAACAGTTCCGCCGGGTAGCTGTTGTACCAGAGGAATCCGATCAGCGCCCCTCCCAATGCGGCGGAGAAAACCACCAGTTCATGGACTCCCGGGAGGCTCGGGTAGAGCAGGTAGTTCGCCATGCGGACATTTCCGAGGATGTAGGCAAAGACGCCGTAGACGACGAGGGGAAACATCGAAGTGCCGACCGCCAGTCCGTCGAGCCCGTCGATCAGGTTGACCGCGTTGGATACGGCAACCACGACGAACGCTGCAAAGAGGATGTAGACCCATCCCAGGTGGACGTCTACTCCTCCGTAAGCCGCAGGTTTCAGGAAGGGCACACCGATGCTGTCGACGAGCGCGGCGGGAAAGGGGGAGGTCGCCGGATGAAAAAGGAAGATGCCAAGCAGCAGGCCGTAGGCGGTCTGAACGATCAACTTCGTCCTGCGCCCGAGCCCGGCGTCCGCATGGCCGCCACGGACCTTCGCCAAGTCATCCGCCATGCCGAGCAGGGCGAAAATGACCATTGCGCTGACCACGGCCCAGGTGTACCGACTGGCCAGGTCGCCCCAGAGCAGGATGCTCACCATCACTGCACCGACAATCAGGACGCCGCCCATCGTCGGAGTGCCGCGTTTTGACTTTGCCAGGTGCGAATCGAAATCCCGGTTGCGGTCACGCTGACCCGAGAGGTAGAGCATCCGGATCATTCTCGGGGTGAACAGGAGCATGATCCCGAGTGTGGTGATCGCCGCGGCGATGGAGCGCGTGGAGACATAGGTGAGGACACGGAGAAATCCCCAGGAGGTATCCAGACTCTGCAGGTAGGCTGCCAAAAGATAGATCATAACGCACCCTCCTCGCGTAGCCGCTTGCGCAGAGTCGTGTATCTCTCCTTGAGCGGAAAGAACGGATGGAACGAAACGGATGTGATGGCAAACCGGTCAAGATCCTGTTCGAGTTGTTGCACCCAATCCTCTTTCGTGCCTTTGAACCGTTCGCTGAGTGCGAGGTACGCCCGGAGCACAGCATCCCGAACCGGAGTCTGGATGGCAAGGATATAGGGTCGGCAGGCGGTTAGCACAGCCTCTGGCGTTCCGCAATAACCGTAGGTGTGAAGGGATTCCCACCGGACCTCGAGGTTTGGATCGGCCGTGTGCCGTTCGACTGCGCCGATGATTTCCGGCGTCAATTCCACCCCTTCACGAAGAATTCTGCGGATCAGCCGCATGGCTGTTGACCGAACCTCGTAATAGGGATCGTCAATCGCTGTGGGAAGCGCCTTCAGGGTGTCTTCGCCGTAATCGCCGATCAGCGCGATCGCCGCGAGGGTGTTTCTCCGGATGAATCCCACCTGCACGAAATCACCGCCGAGGAGCCTGTGCTGCCAGGATGCCGGTGTGCGGTCGGTCAGGATGTGAAGCAGCAACGATAGTTTGACCTGATGCCGGAGCAGGCCGAGGAGTTTGACGCCCTCATTGCGCAGTTGCCAGATCGGATGAACGAGCAGAGCAGAGGCCCGGTAACGCAGGTAATCCAGGTCGTTCAACCGCTCCAGTTCTTCATCCCGCAGGCGGCCGTGATCGAACGCGTTTTCATAGACCAGACCGACTTTCCGTTCAACATAGTGGCGGAGAGCCGTGGGTCCGGTGGGCAGTTGCGGGAATTGGCTGATGTCCGTGGCGACCGGCGGTTCATCGTCGCTGATCACGGAGGCGCTCGTACGTTTTGCAAGGGCCAGGACACGCCGTGCGATCCGTTTTGCGGCGTGAAGGTCGGCGTTGGTCGATGCCTTTTTGGCGAGTTTCTTTCGCCGTGGGGGGTCGTCGATCAGTTCACAGATGCGCTCCGCAAGAATTTCTCCATTCACCGCCTCGATCATCCTTCCGTTGACCAGTGAGGGTTCTTCATAGATCACTTCCACAGCGCCGCGGAGGGCGAGCTCCCGGGCATTGGCAACCTGTGAATCCCCAGGCAGGTTGGCTTTTGGGATGACGATGGAAGGCACTCCCGCGCTGCACACTTCGATCAGTGACCCCGCCCCGGCGCGGATGATTGCCAGATCGGAAGCTGCAAGGTAGAGCGGCATGTCGTGGAGGTAGTCGGTGAGGGTGTACCGCAGGGGTCTGCGTTCGAGCGCCTCGACACGCTGCCGAGTGTCCTCATTGGCGTCGTAATCGCCGGTGCGCATCGCACCGCTGGCGTGAATGATGACGAGGTTGTCACGATCCGCGAGAAAGGGAAGCGCATCCACCGTGGCGCGGTTCAAAGTGCGCGCGCCCTGGCTTCCACCGAAGACAAGCATGTAGAAATCTTTCGGTCCAAGGTTCAGACGTTTTCTCGCCTCATCACGGTTGATCAGTCCGAAGTTGCTGCGCACCGGATAGCCGACCACCTCCACTGTCCGTCCGTTGAAGCTGTCGGTTGCGGAGGGGTGGGAAAGTCCGATTTTAGTGACAAATCTCGCCGCGAACCGGTTCATCCTGCCCGGCACGGCATTCTGCTCGTGCATGTAGATGGGAATGCGCCACAGGCCGAAGGTGATCATCTCGACGAATTTTGCGGCAAAGACTACGGGTGCGGAGGCGAAACCACCACTGGCGACGATCGCATCCGGACGGAAGGTCAACAGGTGAAAGGAGGCTTTCAGAACCCCCAATCCAAGAACAAAGGCAAAGCGAAGCATGCCGGGTGAAAACCTGCTTGCAGGCAGGGCGATGGAAGGGGCGTAGCGGAGGGGAATTCCGGCTCGCGGAACGATATTCGCCTCAAGGCCCTTGCGCACACCCACGAAAAGGAGATGGATGTTCGGCGACAGCTCGCGAAGAGCGTCCGAAATCGCAAGCAGCGGGGTGACATGACCGCCGCTGCCGCCGCCGGTGAGGAGGATCCGTGTGCTCCGCTCCATTCCCTGCCCAGTCCGTATAAGCATCCGTTGCGGGGATCAACGTACGCCCTCGACACTTCTTCATGCAAGAGTTGCTGATCGCACCCTGATGCCGGTAGCTTTCTCGTTTGGGCGGATGTGTGGAAGTATCCATCTGGAAAACGGGCCATTACGAGGATCAGGAATGTCATTATCCCAGGTACGAGATCCATACACTCACTGGGGCCGCGGACTGTCCCTCGCTCTGGCGCTCGCCGCAACCATCCTTGATCCGCTTGACCACCTGCCCATCGGACGGGGACACACCATCCCGTTGACGACGATCCTGATGTTTGTCGTGGTTGTTCTTGCGGTTGGAAGTGTGATCCGTCATGGAACCTCCCTGAGGAGGTGGTATTTCGTTCCCCCGTTGCTGATGGGTGTGGTGTTGATCGGTACCCTGGGCGGTCTGGGACGTGAAGGATCCTTTGTGGCCATGGTCCGAGTCTGGAGCCTGATCCTCTTCGCTACTGCGGTTGCCATCCACTTTGCGGAGCAGTCGCTCGAACGGGTGGGAGTGCTGACGGCTGCCGTGCTCGGTGGAATGGGTGCGGCGCTGCTCGCGCTGGGTGATTTCTTCGGGATATCGAGCACCCGGGAATTTCTGAATCTTCATCCCTCGGTCCATTCCACCTGGTCACTTTTCATGCGTCCGTCAGGTCCGTTTGAAGATGCCGAAGCGCTGGGCTGGATGATGGCCCTTCTCGCCCCGGTCGCCGCGGCTGGAGTGTTTGTCGTTGGGGGAAAACGCCGCGAGTTGATTGCCCTGGCATTTGCACTGCTCTGGGCGGGCCTCGTTGCCTCACTCTCCTACAGCGCACCCATCGCCGCGCTGACCGGGCTGCTGATCCTGCTCCTCTCGCGCACGGCGATGAGCAAACCCTATCCCGGGTTGCCGTTCCTGCTTGCGGCGGTATCCCTGATGATGGCGATGAACCCGGTCGTCAAGGCGAGATGGAACAGTGACATTCGGCCGATCAACGCTGTTGCCGAAGCGGTGGATGTTCTCGATGGCGCTTTTGCCGACGATTCCCTTCAGATCGTGATCGCCAACGAGGGATCGCTCCGTTGGCCGAAAAATTGGGAAGCTGGTGTCCATTTGTTGAAGGTTAAACAAATCAGCGACGACAATCTCGAGCTGAAAACCTCCTCGTGGATGGGACAGCCACTGAGTCAGAAGATCGAACCAGGCGAATCCTCCGTGGTTCAGTTCCCCTTCAGGGCGGTTCCCGGTTCCGGCTTCCTCGTCGTCGATCTGCGCGGTCCGGGCGGTTTCCTGTCGTTGAAGGAGGGGGTCGCCTCGGTGATCACGTTCCGGTGCACGGTGGACACGGATGGTTTTCTGCGGCTGGGTGGGTTGACGCTTGTGCGGTCCGAGGTCACCCTGTTCGCCGTGATGCGGGCGCTACGCGAAGAAATGCCTCTTGGACAGCGTCAGAACCGTTGGAGCGCATGGTGTGACGCTGTCGCATTGCTCAAGGGGAGGCCGTTCACCGGATTGGGTCCGGGGGCGATGCAGTCGTTGCTCGGGTACAATTCCGGCAATCTCTACCTGCAAACCGCTGTGGATCAAGGACTTGTCGGCGTCGTCGTGCTGCTGGGCACTCTCCTCGTCCTGTTTGTCGCCCTGTCGCTGCGAAGGGATGCTGAGGGAACCTTGTACGCCGCACTGATGATCGTCGTGCTGGTCTATGGTATGCTGGACTATGTGCATGATCATCTGTCTGTTGCGGTCTTCTCGGCATTGCTGTTTGGACTTGCCTGGGCAGTGGGATTCGAACGGCAACCGGATTCACCCCATCAGGGTCCGAAATCCCGTCAGGCAGCGTGAAAACGGTCCGTCTCGCGGGGAGTACCTCCGGACCCCGGGGCTTGAGCTTGCCTGAAATCGAGCCTATACTTCCCCCCGAAGAAAACCCCGTCCATAACGGGAGTTTCATCCATTTTTCGTTCAACCAAACCCCGACGGTGGGCGTATCATCATGTAGCCCGTGACCGCCGGATTTACCAGGGTGAAAAACATGGCCACGCAGAGTAAACGTAAAAAGGCATCCGTGTCGGTGGATGTCCGGGTGCCCAGGGAAATCGCCTGGAGGGGTATTAGCGACAACCGGGAGTTGCAGATCTGGTTTGCGCAGCAGGTCAACATTGACCTGGAAAGCAGGGACTTCAGTTTCGGTGGAAAGTATGTTCCTTTTCTCAAGTACGACGAACGTCCCGAGAACCAGAAGCTGCTGAAGGTCGACCCCGAAGCGGGCGAACTGCATCTACAATGGCCTATCCGTCACCGAACCGGAGGCATCGTCGAAACCGAGGTTCGCTTTCGACTGACCCAGATGGAGGGGTACAGCCGCCTCGATGTGGATCACATCCTCGGCGAAGATGATCTGAGTGACGACGACCTGCGAAACCTGTGGGCGAATCTGCTGAACGGTTACGTTTTCCATATGGAAGGTGCGGCGGCGTGGGTGCGCCCGGAATTCACCCACCGCAAAAGCAAGGAATTCCGTCTCGATCTCTGGACCGCCGCCAAACGCGATGAGGTGTTCGACACTATTTCGACGGTGGACGGCATCCGGCAGTTTTTTGCGCCGCAGGTGATGACGATCGATCTGAAGGAAGGCGGCATTCTGGACCTCGGCGATAACAAGTTGCCGATTCTCGAGGTGGAGAAGAACGTCAAGTTCGCGTTCGGCTGGCGGGAGGTCGCCGGCGAGGTTCCGAACCTGATCGTCCGCTGGGAGTTGAAAGACGAAGGGAACGGCACCCGAATCAGCCTCACCGAAGGAACCTTCGGCGAACCGACGGTCCTTTCGGAGCGGAGCGATTATGACGGTTGGGCGGCGGTGATGAACGACCTCAAGCGCTTTCTTGAGACGAAGCGCCACCCGATTTTCCTTTCCATTCTGATCGAACCGTACAGCGGCAAGTGAGTCTTCGATCCATGCAATCTTCAACCCGGCATCCGCCGGGTTTTTGTTTGCTCTTTTGTCACCCCCGGTTTGACCGGGGGATCCACACAAACGATCAGTCCACTCGCTCACCTCTGGATTACCCGACGAGGGTTTACTTGTTTCAAGGTGTCATCCTGAGCGAAGCGAAGGATCTCTCGACGTGATGCCCGCATGGATTATCGAGCCGCTCACAGAGAAAGATTCATTATACCGAAGGATCAACGGGTGGCCCGGCCAGCTTGATGGTTGGGTTTCTACTAACTGTTTTCTTCAATTGTTGTAGCAGGTCTCTATGCCGCCCTTGCGGCATTCACGACCTGCCACGTTTCAATGTGGATTCCGTCGGTTCACCGCTTTGCCAGGAAACCGACGGAACGCGGGAAAAGCGTGACATTTACTCTTTTTCACTCTTTTCACGTCGTACCTTTTCTGCTGAACGCAGATCCCAACGTTTCCGGATGGAGGGAGAAGATGGCCCGGGAGAGCGATAAAACTGCGGTTCAATTGATCGAGCGAGTGCGAGTTCCCCTCGAAACCGAGGCGTGGCGCATGGTTCGAGAAGGCATTGTTGAACCGAATGTGCTGGACTACCTCTCCGTTCTCCACCTCGGCCTGGATCGCGGAATCCTCAGCCGGATACGCGACGATGGGATCGAGAAACGGGCACAAATCTGCCTTGAAATGTCCGAGCAGGCGTTCGGTGACAGCCGTTTTCGGCCAGTGCCCGATGTTTTCAGCCCGGACTATGAATCCATCTGGCATTCCCTCAACGATGAAGTTCAGGCGCTAAGCGATGAGTCCGAGGCTCCAACGCCTGTGAAAGTGTTGGTTGCGGGGACGCCGCACCTGGTGACAGCGTGGCGGGATCGCATCTACGAGGCGAGCCAGGGGAAATTGGCTGCGGACACCTGGCAGCTATGGGATTTGACCTCGGTACGGGAAGAGGACCTGAAACGGTTGCTGAAGAACGGTCCCTGGGATCTCCTGGTGGAGGTGCTCGTGGGACCGGTGGATGATCGCCGGCAGCTTCTTGAGGTGCTCGCCGGGAATATCAATCGCGGTGGGCAGGTTTGGGTGCATACCCTGAATCTCCCCGCGACCGTGGCTGTCCAGGTAGTCCCGGAGGAACTCGTTGCCATCGGATTTGGGGGATTGCCGAACCGTTATGGCGAGCCCGTTCTCGAGCTTTCACTCCCACGCAATTCCGATGCGTCCGATCTCGTTCGTGCGGCGGATATGGCGGTTGCACTCGGGTTTTCTCCGTTCGAGGTGGCGGACGAACCCGGTGGTGTCGGGGCTCGCCTGCTGGCAACCTTGATCAACGCCTCTTCCTATCTCGTTCGCGAGGGGTATGTGGAATCCGAGGGAGCCGCCGACCGCGAAGTAAAAAAGGGATTGAACCTCGAAGAGAGTCCCTTCGTGCTGGCTGATGAAATCAACCTGGACACCGTCGAGGGGGTGATCCTTGGACTACGGGCGCATCTGGGCGAGGACCGGTACCGTCTCTGTCCGTTGCTGACAATGAGAATCGAATCAGGCGCTCTTGGCCGCGCCACGGATGCGGGATTCTTCCTTGCGTAACGAGTGATCTAAATGTGATAATTGTACCAGGTACATTTTTCATGCATAAAACAACCCCGGAGCCTGACGGCTCCGGGGTGATGTATCTGCAGGCATGACAGTGCTATCTCTGCTGTACCCTTCGGCGCATCACCGGCGATTCCAGCGATTTGTTGGATCCGAAGTAGCAGACGGTGTTCATCGCCATGTAGAGTCCGTTTGCGCTGTTCAGGAATCCACGTTCCCAGGCCCAGCCGACGTCTGTGTGCAGGAATCCCAGACGCAGTCCGAATCCGACACCATAGGAAAAGCCGCCACGTCCACCAATGGAGGCGCCCAGCCGCAGGGGCAGCACGGGGATGCCGGTGTATTCCATGCCAATGCCCGCGCGAACCGTTTTCGATCCGCCCACCGCGTTATTCAGACCTACCCGGAAGTTGCCGGAGAGGGTAAGGCTCTTGCCGACCCTATAGCCGCCGTTCAGGTGAAGGACTGTGGGGAGGTGCACATCCACTGCGCCGTAATCATCCGACAACGAATCGACCGTGGTGAAATTGTCCTCGATGAAGCTCTGGGGGTTCGTCAGGCTGCCGTTGAGCGGCAGCGGGCTGTCGGTATTGAAGCTGTAAACGCGCAACTGCGATTGCGTATAACGAATGGTGTTCAACAGGTTGATCACGCTGATTCCAACGGTTCCCCGGCCGTCCAGGATTTTCATTCCGACGCCGAGGTCCAGTCCGACACCCGTTCCATTGAAGTAGTTGGAGTTGACGCTGTCGCCGATGCCGGTGACTCCGGCATTGACGACCTTTACGAGGCCGTTGCTCTCAAACGTGCCGATATCTGTCAGCATGGTCATGTCACTCTGGATGACATCGAAATATCCATGACCGAGCAGATAGCTTGCGGTGAAACCAAAGGTGACCTCGTCAATCCAGTCTACGTCCTCGAAGGCCGTTTCGAAGTTGCGGGCGAAGGTGAATCCGATCCGGGACGCAGCCTGTCCGCGCAATCCGGTGTCGGAGAAATCGCGCAACTTGCCCAGGTTGTCGATCCCGTTGCCGTTCAACGCGACATCCAGGAATTCCTTGGAGAACCGCCAGTCGGAAGAGACCCCAACGTCATAGCTGATCGCCAACATCGCGAATCTGGTCTGCATGCTTAATTCGAACACGGGAAGGTAGAAATCGATGTAGAAATCCCAGGCGTCCCCGACGACGGCGTTGAGGATATCCTGCTTGTCCTGGGCGGTCCAGTACTGCCCGTTGGTGAAATAGGTGTTGACTTGATCCAGCGAAAGGAAGTCGTTCGAGAGGCGCATCCCCAGGTTGGGAGTCAAGCCGGGAAGGACAAGGGAGAAGCCCGGATTGTCGCGGAAGGCAAGGAATGCAGGGTTCCATCCGATGGTTTCAACACCCCGGAACAGAGACGCAGCCGCACCGCCCATGGCCAGTTGGCGGGCGTGCACCTGGTTGAAGGCCGAGGCATCCGTCACCGGAAGCAGGGCCAGCGTCAGCACCAGGACAACGGCCGACGTTTTGCGAATAAAGTTGCGAATCATCGTCGACCTCCTCATGGTGCTGTATCTTCTTCGTTCACTGCCAGCGTCGCCTGGGCGAGTACCGTGACCAAAATGGCATCGTCGGGGTACATTGTCACCGGCACGATGTTGCCGCTGAGATCGATCGTCGGGTACAGGACAAGCACCTGTCGCACCCAGACGTTTTCCTGTTTAAAAACTGTCAGTTTGTCTTCTGGAATGAACGTTGTCAGCGAGTCCGACGCGGGAGCCACCGGACGTCCCTGGGCATTGACCTCGGGAACCGGAATGTCCAGCGGAGTCATCACTCCGTATTGATCGTAGTTCGTCCGGACGAGTGCGGTTCGCGCCTCCTCTTCGGTGTCAAACGATCCCGCCATCAGGTAAATGACACCGTTGACCGGTACTTCGTTGACGATGTACGTGATCAGTGTGAAACTCCTTAGTGGAGCGTTAAGCGGCTGCTGCATCTGTGTCGGTACGGGGCGCAGCGCGGTCGTGTCATTGATGACGAGCGAAAAGGGCGAGATGATCTCGATGAAGCCCGAAACGGAATCGTTCGCAGTGACGGTGCGTGCGACATAGGGTGGCGATGGCTGGAAGTAATCCCGCCCGGTTTGCACCGTCACGGAGAAGTCGATCTGGTCGGGCAGAATGTTGATCAGGTTTTCCAGGTTTGGAATGGTCAGGATGGAAATGCCGGATTCGAGGGTGCCCTGGAATACCTGGTTGCTTTGATCGAAGGGCGCCGCGGCCTGCGAGTTGTACGCCGTCATGTTCAATGTCAACAGGGCGGGAACGTCGAAGGTGTTGTTCAGGTGTACATCCACGTGGACGTCGTTGAGCAGCATCTTGCCGACAAGATCCTGCTGGAGGTCGGTCTGGTCGCCGAAGATGTTCAGCTCCTGGGTCTGCTGGCCGACGACAAAACTAATGTCCTTGGGCACTCCGGAAAAGCTGCTGAACTTCAACTTGCCGGTATAATACTTTGTCATCACCGAATCACCGGTGCGAACGGCAGAGTAGGTATGGGGCGGCGATCCGAGAATGATGACGGACGTACGGGCGCTCAAGCCCTGGGTGTCGCTCTCGTCAGTGGGCATTGGAAGCACAAGTTCATAATCAGCCAGATCGAAGCTGTCGACAAAGGCGCTGTTCGCCTCCAGCAACAACGGGAAATCCAACGTGTCGCCGCCTGTAATGTTGATGAAATCCAGGAATGTCACGATTACCGAATCGGCCACGTCAGTCTGGTTCAGCACCTGGAAGTACATGTACCCGCTGTCGATGACGGCGGAGGTGATCCAGTCTTCCTGGTTGAGTTCAAGCTTGAAAGATTCGGCGACAACCTCCTGGCGGGGCAATATCGCTTCAGCGATATCGACTTTCATTTCGCTGATTGAGATGGCGAACCGGAGTTGGTCGTTTTCGGTCAGCGTCGTGTTTGCCGCTCCGGGGCTCGATCCCTGAACCTCGAAACGGATGTTTGCGGTGAGCCATTCGTCTGAGAGATCGAGGGTGGCGGGCAAGTCGCTGCTGTGAGCGGGAACCGATCCATAGGGTATCGGACCGCCGAGGGCTTCCCATGAACTGTCAACGTTCTGTTTTTCGATGACGAGGGTAATATCATCCCAGGGGAGGCCCGTATCGTTCCGGAAGGAAATCTCGAGTTGCCCGCCGCCGGGAGTCACGATGTGCACCTGGCCCAGCGAGTCGAAACCGGAGAAGGTCACATATTCGGTGGCGGGTGGAATCGTGAAGGAGGCGACGGGACCCGTATAACCGCCCGAAGGAATTCCGCCCGGCAGGAGCGTTCCCAGCAGAATCCCGTTCTGCCGTTCGCTTTGTGCCGGGATGAAAATGGTATCCGTTTCGACAACAAAGGAGTCTTCCGTTTCCGGCTGAAACGCAAGGTCCTCGACATTGATGCGCGTTGTCGGTATCGAGTCCGTGAACCAGAATGACAGTTCCCCGTTTCCGCCGACGATAATTCCACTCATGTTTGAATCGATTTCAGCGGGTTTCGAAACAAGGCTGTCGAGTCCGTAGCGCTGAGAGCTGAAGGGTACGGCGAAGGGGACGTCCCAACGGGGCATGCCCGGATCGGTGGGCAGGGCGCAGTGCAGGGTCGTCAGGCCAAGCGCAGCGGCGAGCAGCACCATCGTCCAGCGGATCGATCGGGTGCGGCTGTGGGTCTGCATGAAACTCTCCTCAGTGCTGGAAATCGTTTGCGAAAAAGTTGCTCAATACAAACGCCGGGGAAACCTCACCCGGCGTTGCTGTTCACTCGGGTTCGATCCAGATCAGGTGCCCTCAGTCCAATCGGACAGATAACTGATCTGCTCTTTTGTCAACTCGTCGATGCGCAGGTTCATCGATTTGAGCTTCATCATGCCGACCTTCTCTTCGATGTCTGTCGGCGGATCGTAAACTTTGTTCTCAAGCTCCTTGCCGTGTTTCGCCATATAAACCGAGGCGAGGGCCTGCGTGGCAAAGCTCATGTCCATCACGGATGCCGGATGGCCTTCCGCAGCCGCAAGGTTGATCAGACGTCCCTCGGCCAGCAGGTGAAGACGATGACCGTTGGGCATCACATATTCATCGACGTTGTTTCGTACCCCGCGATTCACCTGCTTCGCCAGCTTGCTCATCGCCGGGATGTCGATCTCGACGTCAAAATGTCCGCTGTTCGCGATGATGGCGCCATCTTTCATCTTCTTGAAATGCTCCTTGCGGATCACGTGCTTGTTCCCCGTCAAGGTGCAGAAGATGTCGCCGATGGACGCCGCTTCATCCATGGGCATGACACGGAAGCCGTCCATCGCCGCTTCGAGCGCCTTGATCGGATCGATCTCTGTGACGATGACGTTCGATCCCATGCCATGGCAACGGTTCGCGAAACCGCGCCCGCACCAGCCATAGCCCGCGACGATCACTGTTTTTCCCGCCAGCAGAACATCCGTGGCGCGAATGATGCCGTCCACGGTGGACTGACCCGTGCCGTACCTGTTATCAAACATGTTTTTCGTCTTCGCGTCGTTGACGGCGATCACAGGAAGCTTTAAAGCGCCTCCCTTTTCCATCGCCCGAAGACGGATCACTCCTGTGGTCGTTTCTTCCATGGAACCAATGACTTGCGGAAGATATTCCGTGTATTTGTCGTGGAGCAGGGTAACCAGATCGCAACCGTCGTCCATCGTGATCTGGGGTTTATGCCCAGCCGCAGCCGTCAGATGGCGGTAGTACCCCTGGTTGTCGATCCCGCGGATGGCATAGACACGGATGTCGAAATCACGGACGAGGCTCGCCGCGACATCATCCTGGGTGGAAAGGGGGTTGGAGGCGCAGAGAACAACTTCCGCACCACCCGCCTGCAAAGCTCGAACGAGGTTCGCCGTTTCTGCCGTCACATGGAGGCAGGCGCTCATCCGCATGCCTTTCAATGGCTGATTCTTGCGGAATTCCTCACGGATCTGTTGCAGGACAGGCATGTCGTTATCCGCCCAGCGGATTCGGCGAAGTCCCTCATCGGCGAGGTTTAAGTCTTTGACATCACAATGATTCGGGTTCACGGATTCTCTCCAGTTGCAGGTTCAGGGATTACGCTTTCTTTGCCAGTTCCTTGGCCAATTCGTCCGTTTTCTCCCATGAGAAACCTTCTTCCACACGGCCATAATGGCCGTACGCAGCGGTGCGGCGATAGATCGGCTTGCGAAGATCGAGCGCGTCGATAATCCCGCCGGGAGTCCAGTTCATCGTTTCTCGCAGTATGGTGGCGATCTGCGAGTCGGGGATTTTACCCGTGCCTTCCGTATCGACGAGCAGGCTGACCGGTTCCGCGACGCCAATCGCATAGGCGACCTGAATCTTGCACCGTTCCGCAAGTCCTGATGCTACAACGTTTTTCGCGGCGAAACGGGCGAAGTAGGCAGCCGAGCGATCCACTTTCGTCGGATCTTTGCCACTGAACGCGCCTCCACCATGGGGAGCCCAGCCGCCATAGGTGTCGACGATGATTTTCCGGCCGGTGAGGCCTGTATCCGCCTGCGGTCCGCCCAGAACGAAGCGGCCCGTCGGATTGATATGGAGGGTGATCGAATCGTCATACATCCCTTTTGGCAGGGACGGTTCGATCACCTCTTTCCAGACCTCGTCCCGGATCCGATCAAGGGTTACATCGGGGGAGTGTTGTGTAGAAATAACAACGTTTTCCACTCTGATTGGCTTGTTGTCCTGGTAACGGACTGAAACCTGGCTTTTGCCATCCGGACGCAGCCATTTCACCTTGCCGGACTTCCGAACCTCCGCCAGCTTGCGCGTCAGCCGGTGGGCAAGGGTGATAGGGAGTGGCATCAGGACATCGGTGTCCTTGCACGCATACCCGAACATCATTCCCTGATCCCCGGCGCCGGCACGATCGACGCCCATGGCGATGTCAGAGGATTGCTGGTTGATGCTGGTCAGCACGCTGCACGTATTGGCATCGAATCCAATGTTGCTGTTGACGTAGCCAATGTCGCGCACGACTTCGCGGGCAATCGAGGGGATGTCCACGTAGGTGGTCGTGGTGATTTCACCGCCGACAAGCACAAGGCCTGTATTTACAAATGTTTCGCAGGCGACACGGCCGAAGGGGTCTTCGGTGAGAATTGCGTCGAGCACTGCGTCACTGATCTGATCGGCCACCTTGTCGGGATGACCTTCCGTCACCGATTCGCTGGTGAACAAGAATTCGTTCATCGTTCTTTTTCTCTCCCTGATTGTATGGGAATTCGTTGCGTAACGTTCGATCAGGATCGATCCATGCTGGCGTAATCTCCGAGCAGGAACGCTTCACCGCCGCGGCGCATCTCCACCTGGCGTCCTAACGCAGCGCCGTCCAGGTGAACGCCTTCTAGAACCGATTCTTCGTCGATGATGCTGTTGCGGATGATGGAGCGGTTCAGTTTCGTATTGGCGCCCACGTGGACGTAGGGTCCGATGATGCAGTTTTCGATCTCCGCCTTGTCATCAATTGAGACAGGCTCGATAATGATGTTGTTTTTCTTGAACTTTGCTGCAACATTGCGAAGTTCTGGTTTTGAGTCGAGGAGAATGCGATTGGTTTCAATGAGGGTCGAGGGAACGCCGCAATCGTACCATCCTTCAAGCTCGATCGCACGGAACACCTCACCGTCCTTGATCATTTTGTGCAGGGCGTCGGTGATCTGAAACTCTCCGTGGGTCTTGATGTCGTTCTGGACGATGTGACGAATCGCTGCGAGCAGCACCTGGGCGTCTGGGACGTAATAGACACCGGCGAGGGCAAGGTTGCTGGCGGGTTTTTCCGGCTTTTCCTCGAGATACGTGATCACCCCGTTTTCGACCTTGGCAATGCCCAGCCTTCTTGGATCGTTCACCTGGACAAGACCAAGAGCGGCGGTGTCGCCCATAAACGCACCAATATCTCCGCGGTAAAGAGTATCGCCAAGAATGATAAGAGTTTGCCTGTCATCTTCATGGATCGCTCGACCGATAGCGTGTCCCAGTCCGAGCCTCTGTTCCTGCTCGACAAAGCGGAAATTGACCTTGGGAAATGCCTCACGGCAATACTCGATGACCGATTCGCCGAAATATCCGATGACAACGGTAATATCCTGGATGCCGATTCGAACGAGGTCAGCGATGATATGCCCGATGATCGGTCGGCCGGCGAGGGGAAGGAGAACCTTTGGACGGGCCAGCGTCAGGGGACGCATGCGTTTTCCGATTCCCGCGGCTGGGATAATCGCTCGGATGTCGGCCATAGTCAGGATTCCGTTTCAGGTTCAATCTGGACGCAAGCTGGGATTGTGCGGAAGGTACACAATCCACCCCCACGCGTCAGGTCTTTTGCTCTCCACCGGGAGACGCAATCTACTTTTCCAGTGCGGCTTTCAGCCGGTCGATGGGTGCGATGGGCGTCGGATCGACGCCGTGTCCCAACGCCATCCAGAGGGATACCCAATCGCCAACAACAGCCGCAGTCAGCAGGGTGCTGAGCGCAGACGATGCCGAATCCGGAAGGATGACTTCCTCCGCCGGATAGCCGGCATCCCGTGCAATGCTCAACGTAACACCCACACGATTGCGAACATCCTTCGGGCTTTCCGGATCGGTCAGTACAAGGATCGCCGCATGTTCGGCCCACGGAGTGCCCTCGGTATAAGCGACGACTTCGTTGTGGTTCATCTCGGGCAGCTCGCCCCAATGTGCCGGGAGTTTGGCGTTTTCATTGATCTGGGTCGCCCACCGGTGAGCAGCAGCGACGAGTTTCCCGGTCCCGTAGATCATCGGCAACCGCCCCTCGCACATCTCGAGAATCGAATGCAGCGGATGGTCCGGGTCTGTGGGGGGAACGCCGAGTGTTTTGGTGAGGTCACGAAGGCGCTGAACGGTTTCCTGCACACTGGATTCCGTGATCTCTGTCCATTCGCGCCCTGCGAGCACGCCAAGGGTGTATCCAAAGAGGTCACCGAGCGCGGAGCGGGGCGGATGACCCCCGGAAATGCTCCAGACGGCAATGCCATGCGTTTCGCCCCAGTCTTTCAGTTTGCCGCCGCTGGTCAACAGATCGAGCGCTGTTCCCCGTGCGGAAAGTGCTTCCGCAGCAGCAAGAGTTTCCGCCGTGTTTCCGGAATAGCTGACGAGAATCGCTCGATCCTTCCGCCCTACCCATGCGGGCAGATGTCCGCCACGATGGACAATAACCGGGAACGAAGCGGAAGGGGCAAGCATGGAGGCGACAAAGTCGCCGCCGATGGCGCTGCCACCCATTCCAGCCCAAAGGAGCACCCGTGGAGGCTGGGCGGGCGATGTCTTCCCGCTCCTGAACCCCACCGCAAATGAGCGTTCGAACTGATCGGGCCAGGATTCGACGAGCCCTTTCATTCCTGAAGAATCAACGGAAAGATCGAAGCCTTCAGCCATCATCGGTCTCCAAACCAGATCGGCATGTCACGGAACCGTCTGCGCATTGCGCGCAGCAGAAGGTCGCGAACCTGAGCGCCGGTGTCGGCCTCCAACGCACGCCCGGCGAGATCACGGGATTCTTCCCACGTTGCGGAGAGGATCAGTTTCTTGATCTCCGGAATCAGTGCAGGACTCATCGAAAGCTCATCGAGACCCAGACCCACCAGGAGAAGCGTCGCCAGGGGATTTCCAGCCAACTCGCCGCAGAGCGACACTTTCAAGCCGTGTTTCCGGCCTGCTAGCACCGTGGTCGAGATCAGCTGCAGCACGGCCGGGTTGAACGGGTCATGCAGTTCGGCAACGTGATCGTTGCTCCGGTCGACAGCAAGAGCGAATTGGGCGAGATCGTTGGTCCCGATAGAGAAGAAATCGACGTGCGGGGCGAACCGGTCAGCGAGCATCGCCACCGCCGGAACCTCCACCATAATCCCGAGGCTCACCGGTTCAGGGATGTGGACATGCTCGGATCGCAGTTCCTGTTTCGCTTTTTCCAACAGGTCTTTCAGCTTTAGAAGCTCGTCCAGATTGCTGATCATTGGGAACATGATGCTGACAGGTCCGGTGCTGGCGACTCGCAGGATGGCGCGAAGCTGGGGTATCAGCATTTCGGGCCGGTCCATCGCCACCCGCACGGCTCTCCACCCCATGAAGGGGTTCGCCTGCGGTGGGATCCCGCTCCCGGGGAACGCCTTGTCACCGCCAAGGTCGAAGGTGCGGATCACCAGCGGTTTTCCCCGCAACGCCTCGACAACCCGCCGGTATTCTTTTTCCTGCGTGGTTTCGTTCGGCAAGCCGGCCTGTGCCGGCACGAGGTACTCCGTTCGGTAAAGACCGACACCCTCTCCGCCGAATAGTGCGACACGTTCGGCTTCATGGGGCAATTCGATGTTCGCCATCAGCCCGACACGGTGGCCATCCCTGGTCATCGCAAGGGTGTCGCGGATATTGCGCAGGCTCTGGACGAACGTCCGGTACTGATTCTGCTTTTCCCGGTATTTGTCAATCTGAACGGCGTTCGGGCGAACCACCACTTTTCCCGAATTGCCGTTGATGGCGATCAGATCGCCCAATTGGGCAGCATCGAGGATCTCTGGAACGCCGATAACGCTGGGAACGCCGAGTGACGCCGTGAGGATCGCCGTGTGGCTCGTCGTTCCCCCCGTACAGGTGGCGACGCCCAGAACCATCTCCGGGTCGAGTTGCATGACGTCGGAAGGATTCAACTCCTGCGCGATGAGGACGCTGGGTCCCGTGATCTGCCCGATCAGCCCGGTGTCCGTGCCATCGAGGTAAGCGATCACGCGGCCCATGACATCACGGACATCCTGCGCCCGGTCACGAAACACATCCTCCTTCTGAGCTTCGAAGTTGCGCGCCACGTTTTCGAGGGTGTGGTACACGGCGTAATCCGCGGAAACGGTTTCATTCCGGACGATGTCCCGGATGCTGTCAAAGGTGGGTTCATCCTCGAGAAACATCAGATGGGCGTCGAAAATGCGGGCGACGATGTCACCGAGAGTCCGCATGGCTTTCATGCGGTGATGGCGAAGATCACGGCGAGCCATGGAGATCGCCAGATCCAGTTTCTCCAACTCGAAGGAAACCTGGTTTCTGGATATACGGCGGAGGGGCACTTCCTGACGCTCGCGGCGTATCAGAAAGGCCGGACCCAGGGCGATACCCGGGGCGATCGGGTGTCCTTTGTAGACCTGTTGACGGGTCATGGCTCAGTGTCGGGTTTACGTTTTTCAATCGAGCCAATATAGCACGACGAGAGGACACTTGCCGGGCGAGGAGAATCGGGGGAGGAGAGGTTGAGCGGGGGGTACGATTACTCTTCGAAGAACTTGTTGTTTACCAGTTCCACAAGCTCCACCAGGCACTGCTCTTCGGAGGGGCCGTCCACGCGAATTTCCAGTTCCGCTCCCTGTCCCGCAGCGAGCATCATCACACCGAGGATGCTTTTGGCGTTGACGATTTCGCTTCCCCGAGCCAATTCCACCGTAGTGTCCTTGAAACGAGCGGCGATTTTAACGAAGTGGGATGCCGGACGGGCGTGCAGGCCCAATTTGTTGCGGAGTGTCACCTTCTGAGTTTTCATCGTTCTGGACCGCTGTCTCCGTCAATGGATTGTCCTGTATTGCCCGGCGCATGGCGCAAACGTACAAACGATTTACATGTTGGAGCAAGTAGTGAATGGTTTCTCAAACCTGGCGTCTGATCATGAAATCCGCCCATGAAGCCAACAGATCACGCCAGCGGCTGGGCTCGAGTACGTCCAGCTTCGGAAGCGCTTTGCTGATCAGGTCCCTTGCCTGTTGATGCACGAACTCGACGGCTCCCAGGCTGACGACGGCTTGAGTCGCCTGGGAGACATCTTCTTCCCCGGCGCTCGCATTGCCAACAACATTGCGCAACAGGGCGCGCTGGGTTTCATCGGCTCGGTTCCACGCTTCGTGCAGCACCAGGGTCCGCTTGCCCTCTCGTAAATCGTTCCCTACGGGTTTGCCTGTCACCTTGGGGTCTCCGATCAGACCGAGCACATCGTCCTGCATCTGGAATGCGACACCACACTCCAGCGCGAAGTCGGACAAAGCTTGTACGCGAGGATCCTCGGGTGAGTTCCTTCCCAGGCCGATCTGCGCTCCACCCCAGGCACAAAAGCGATAGAGCTCGCCTGTTTTCTTGCGCAGCATCTCCTCGACGGCATTGGAATCCGGCTCACCGACCGGGAGGCGTGTGTACTGGAGATCGAGCAGTTCACCCTCGATCAGGCGGTTCAACGTGCGGTCGTTCAGTTCACGAATGAGGGCGAGTGTGACCTCCGCAGGCACACCCTTCTTGCGTGTCAGCTCGGTCAGCATGCTGACGTTCCATCCGTGCTGAACATCTCCGGCGAGGATGGCGACGGACATGCCGTAGTGGTCGGCGTCCTCCCCCTTGAGGTGGAAGATGTCCTGGGCGCGTTTGCGAAAACGGACGTGTACGGAGTCGCCGCCTCGCCGCATGTCATCCCGGTCAATAATGTCGTCGTGGACAAGGGTCCAGGTGTGGAAAATCTCGACGGCCGCGGCCGCCGGCAGTGCGAGATCGGTATCTCCGCCAACCGCACCGCATGACCACAGAAGGATTGCCGGGCGCAGCCGTTTGCCACCACCGGAAACGTACATGGTTGCCGCGTCCTGGATGTCCGATGGGCGGAAGCGTTGAGTGTAGGAATCTCTTAACAAATAGGGCGTCAGGAGGTCTACACAGCGGTTCAATTCGTTCAGAAACGTCTGGTCTGTATCAGAAGGACTCACGACGCACCCTTCAAACGGTAAGCATTTTGCTTTCAACCGTGCTAAATTAGCCGGGTCGAGCGGTATCTGCAAGCGAAAGAGCTGCGGTGCTGCCAGATCTTGCAGGAAAAAGGTGTGATGAAAGCAAAGACAGAAAGAATATCGCTTAATGAGGACGACGTTCTTGTCCGGGCACGCGAGATTTTCCGCCTGGAGATCATCGCGGAGCAGAAGGCCGCGCAACGCCTGAACGGACAGTTCGTCAAGGCGGTGCGGGCGATCCTCGATGCACCGGGGAAGATTGTTTTTGTTGGAGCGGGGAAAAGCGGTCTGATCGCACAGAAGGTCGCGGCCACCCTCCGTTCGACGGGAATGGTGGCTGTTTTTTTACACCCCAACGATGCCGCACACGGCGATCTGGGGATGGTTACCGATGGTGACGTGGTCATCCTGATCAGCAAGTCGGGTGAGACGGAAGAGGTCCGCGAACTGATTCCCGCCCTCCGGCGGCGGGACGTTACTCTGATTGCGATGGTCGGTGTGGAATCCAGCCGGATCGCCCAACTCTCCGACATCTGGCTGGATGTGGGCGTGGAACGGGAAGCATGCCCCGTTGGTCTTGCGCCGACGAGCAGTACGACAGTGATGCTGCTGATGGGTGATGCGCTTGCCGCCGTGCTGATGCAGCTTCGAGGAATCACCCAGGACGATTTCGCGATCAACCATCCCGGAGGCAGCCTCGGAAAACGGTTGCTGCTGGCAGTGGGTGACATGATGTACGGCGGGGAGTTGAACCCTGTCTGCGGACCGGATACTCCGATGAGTGATGTGCTGGTGCTGCTGACAAAGAGCACTCTCGGTGGGATCAATGTGGTCGGCTCGGAGGGGCAGCTGCTCGGGATCATCACGGATGGTGACGTTCGCCGGGGAATCCAGCGGCTGGGGGCGAAGTTCCTGCAGACTCCGGCTCGTGACATCATGTCGGCCGACCCGGTGCACGTCCACACCTCGGACAAGGCGATCGACGCG
>JAZDLX010000088.1:0-9655 GCA_043801585.1 bacterium
CCCGATCTCATCGTCCCGGGTCTGGTTGGAGTAGCTGAGTTTTGTGTGGACTTGATCGGCGAGGGACCATCCGAAGACGAAGCTCCAGCGGTTGACGCCTGTGTCCCAGGTTGTTGAGGAACCGTCCCCCGGATCGTTCATTTTCATCGGGCGCAGCATGTCCCAGCGTCCCGCGACATACCCCTGGTGTTTTTCGCTGACCGTCCATTTGACATCCAGCCATCCAGTAATCAGTGCGGGGACCGTTCCGGCGGGAGTGGTTCCGCCCGATTCTACGGGGACGAACGCCGCGTCCGCATAACGGGGTGCGCTCCACTTGCTGCCGATCGCTTCCCAGACGATCTCGATCGGTTTCAGGTTGTAGCGTGCATCCAGCCCGATAAGTGTCTGGCGGTATTTCGCGGGGTTGCCAAGCAACGGTTCAAGAGCCGGATCCTGGCTCATCCATGATCCCCACGCGGCGGAGAGCCGGTGGGTGACACGGTCCGAGGCGTGCCATGCGAGGATCGCCGTGGCGGCATAGCTGAATTGGGTCATCCATTCCCGTTCGGCGCTGGGGGTGGCGTCCGTCAGCGCGAGGGTGAAATCCCAGGCGCCCGGCGCAAGAATCCAGTCCGCCCGTAGTCCCGTGGTGAGTCCCCGATACCCCAGCGTTGTCACCCCCACGTCGTCCGTGGGATAGCTGCCGTTGTCGCCCGCCGATGGCCAGTATCCCTTTGTTTCTGATAGGTTAAGGAACCAGGAGTAGGCAAGGGGTCGAGTGATAAAGGTGCGTTGGAACGGATAAATCTTCTGGTGTTCGTACCCGAAGGGGGTGATGATCCGTCCCAGGCTGAGGTGGAAAAGGTTTGGATCGGGGGTGTAGTTGAAAGATGCGAAGCCGAGTTGTGGCGTGTGGAGGCGGCCATCCCCCCAGGAATCGGCCCGCAGTTCCGCCTCGATGGAGAAGAATTCCCCCACCGGTGCGAACGTGACCAGGTGGAATTCCTGAAGTACCAAGTGCCCGTGGTAAAAGGAGTTAGGCATCTCGGTGGTGACAAAACGGGCGTCCCGGCCTCCTCCTCCCGCCACGAGGTCAAGCGAGCCGTTGAGGCTCACCTGTCCCTGCACCGTTCCGGCGAGAAACGGAAGCAGCATCAATGCCATGCAATGCCTCAGAAGACCTCGATCCACGGCATAGATCCCTGTTTCACAATCATTTTCGGTCTGTACGAGGAAGTCGTACTCCTTCTCTTCCTCTATCGGTTCCGAGCGAACTTACTTGAGAGATACGTCTGTTTTACGGTTATTTACGGATACAGGTTACTGAAAGGAGCCGAAAAGGGAAAAGTGATTTCATCGTTTTTTTCGCTTCCACCAACCCGTTTTTGTAAGTTGGAGATTTACAGGATTTAATGAATCAATGGAACGTTTTATAGGGTTCGTACGAAGAATCAGGCGAAAAATCATACTTTAGCGCATAATTGGATTTTGCCCTCGCTTGACACCTTTTCGCTTCAATGGTAGTTTTGAATAATTCATCCGGGAATGTAGTGTATCTGCACGTACGTTGTTTATTGACTGCCCGCTGACAAGCACGCCACATGGATTGCCAACGGAATGATCTTCTTCACTGAATGTCTTCCAGCACTTTTCTTGTTTTCAGAAAGGGTGGAACAGGCATACGGTTTGTTTCGCGTTCATGAACGCTATTCTGCTTGATTCAGAGGGGGAAACATGCATTCTCTGCGTAGTCTTCTGGTGACTTTCCTAATGAGTTTCCTGATCTTTTTCGTACCGGTTTTCGTCCACGGTCAAGCAGTGGCCGGGAGCAGGAAGCAAGCGCTGGAACTTCCGGACACAAGTGGATCAGTTATTCTCTCGTTCATGATGGGCGGGGGGAGTGGTTTCGAGCAACATGAGCTGGGTTACACCAACGATGACAAGGTCATTGAGATCAGCGCCGGTGGGGGTGTAGGGATTGGCTTCCATGCAGGGTATCTCATTACCCATCAGCTCGAAGTTGAGGTTGAAGTAGCTTACCTGACGGCAAGTCTTTCTCAGGTGCTGGAAAATGCAGAGGGGAGCTTCGACAGGAGTCTCTTTGCCGGGAATGTCCTCTATCGAATTCCTGTTTCCAGGCGGGGCAAGGTACTAATCGGAGGAGGTGCGGGGTACTTCGCGGGCGGTAAAATGGATCTGGATTTTAGTGGCGCAAGTAATATCGGTGGAGCACACAACATCTATGACTATGACAATGCCATTGGATTTCAGATTCGTTGCATCTTTGAATTATTCGGCAAAGGAGGACGATTCTCCAAACATCTCTCGGTGGGAATGGGGCTGCAATACACGTCCGTACACTACAATTTGAAGTCCGTGAGTTCCAACAGTGTTGATATTCCGTTGAGTCAGCTTCCGGGCAGTCTGAAGACTGAATTTGGGGAGGTGGATGGGAGCGGAGCAGATCTTCTTCTGTACGTCTGTTACTATCTCTAAGCGCTTGATGTTCTCATGGACAGATGAATAAATGGTAAAAGTGGCGGGATTCCGGTTATCCCGCCACTTTTACCATGTACGCTGCCAAAGGTCGGCTACTCTATAGCTGCGGCGAGTGCCCAAACTCTCCGGCCGGCCTCGGTTAGTGTCTCGCGGAAGGCCTTGGTCGCTCCGATTGAAACACCATCTCCGAAGAGAATGATATGCTTTGATGAGGTTTCAGCGATGATTCTCCGCGCGAGCTCCGCGCCCGGCGCTTCGTCATACACTTTCTCGGCACCGAGGGCGATGGGGAGCAACGACGCTCCGGGACCGGCGATCACCGCCAGCGACGGCGCGGCGACCTTCTCCTCCGGCGTAACCCGTTCGATTTCACGCACACCGCGTTCCGGCCGCACAAGCCGCGTGAGCCGCTTGGCCACCGGCAGCAGTTCCACCGATTCTCCGAGGCTGGGGATGGTCACATCCCAGTTCAGCTCTTTCTCGATGCGCCCTTTCCAGGCCGTCAGCCCCTCCGGTTCGCCGTGCACAAGGAAGGTGCGTGAGGGCGGGACCATACGTCTCATCCAGGGCAGCATTTCCGTATAGTCGGCGTGGGCGGAGAGGGAGGACATGTTGACGATTTCCGCCTTTACCTTCACCATCTGCCCGTGGATCTTGATCTCCTTCTCGCCTTCCAGCAAACGCCGTCCACGGGTCCCCTCGCCCTGATAGCCGACGAGCAGAACGGTGTTCTTCGGATCGGGAAGCCGCCGCGAGAGATGGTGCAGCACACGCCCCGCCGAGGCCATGCCGGACGCTGAAACGATGATGCAGGGTTTCTTGCGGTCGTTCAGCGTCTGCGATTCCTCGCGGGTTTGCAGCATATGGACTTCTGGACGGCGAAAGATCTTTTCCTCCTGTACACCAAGGAGTGTCTGCAGATCCAACTCCTCTTTATGGCGCCAGGACATCTCGGTCACCTTGACGGCCATCGGGCTGTCGAGGAAAATGTCGACAGGAGGAATACGCTTGTCGTCCAGCAGTTGAGCGAAGAAATAGAGGAGCTGCTGGCTGCGTCCCACCGCAAAGGCGGGAATCACCACCATCCCGTCGCGCTTCACCGTCCGGTTGACCACCTCCGCAATCTCGGTGAGCGGATCGGCGGTGTCATGAACACGGTCGCCGTAGGTACCCTCGAGGATGAAATAGTCCGCTCCGGTGGGTGGCTCGGGGTCCTTGATGATCGGCTGGTTAAAACGGCCGACGTCGCCGGAAAAGACGACACGGATCGGGTGGCCACCCTCCTCGACGGTGACCTCCACGAAAGCGCTGCCGAGAATGTGGCCGGCGTGATGGAGACGGACGGTGCATCCCTTGATAAGCTCATAACTGCGGAAATAGTCAATGGGCTTGAACAGCGGCATCACCTTTTCCGCGTCCTCTTCGGTGTAAAGCGGTTCAGGATTCTCGTGACGTGAGTATCCGAATTTCTTTGCCAGCCGGGCGTCTTCCACCTGGATGTGCGCGCTGTCGCGAAGGATCAATTCAGCAATGTCGAGGGTGGCGGAGGTGGCGTAGATGGGGCCGTCAAACCCCTCTCGCACGAGTTTCGGGAGATAACCGACGTGGTCAAGGTGTCCGTGTGTCAGGATGATCGCGTCGATGGTCTCCGGGCTGAGTGGAAACGGATCCCAGTTTTTACGCCGCAGTTCCCGAAGGCCCTGGAACATGCCGCAGTCGATCATCAGGCGGTGTTCGCGCTTTTCGCCCTGCCATGTCAGAAGATGTTTTGAACCGGTGGTGGTCTGTGCAGCGCCGAGGAAGGTGATACGGGCCATGAAACCTCCGTTTCAAGGTGGTAAAGGCAAAATAGGCGAAGTTGGATTGGTGCTGCAAGATACGCAGGAGGAAGTGGATTGCCCATGTCGAAAACGGACAAATTATCCAAGCAGTCCTTTTTGCAAAATCGGAACAATGTCTGCCTGTTGTTCCGGGAGTGAATAGGGATGCAAGGGGATGGCTTGAAGATGCTGTCAGAACAACAACACCTTATCTTTATGGCTATGACCGAGAACCCAGAGAATGGAAAACAGGTGGATGTTCTCCTGTTGCCGCCACCAGCTATAAAAAGCGGCAAGACCCTTGAGACGGTTTTGCGATCCCGGCGTTCCCGGCGCAGATATTCGTCGAGGCCACTCTCCCTTGTTGATCTCGCTACTCTGCTTTGGTCGGCTCAGGGAGTGACCGGGTCGCAGGGGAAACGCACAGCGCCTTCCGCATATGCCTGTCACTCCCTCGTCTTGCTGCTGGCCGCTGAGCGGGTGGAGGGTGTGCCCAGGGGATTGTACCGGTATGTTCCCTCGGAAGCATCCGGCGGACACCAACTTCATCTCGAAGACGGATCGTTTCAATTGGCGAGCCTCGCGGACGACGCATTGGACTTGCGGGAAATTCATCAGCCGGCTGCGTTGATCCTCTTCACCTGCGATCCTGAGCTTGCGCATCGTGAAGATGGAACCTCGACGGCTGAATGGGCGCCAATAGATGCCGCGATGGCGATGGAAAACCTCCTTCTGCAGGCGACCGCATTGGATCTGGGCGCCGTGCCGATGGCGGATCTGAATCCTGAACTCCTGGCGAGGCAAACCGACCCTTCGCTGATTTCTCTGTTTGCAGTGCCAGTCGGATATCCAGAATTGCAGAATGGGTAGAAAACAGATTCCGTTGCCGCGGATTGCCTGCCGTGGCTTAATCCCACGTGTCTGAATTGTAGCCGGGAGAGCGGCACTGAAAAAACTCCATGTACCCCATTGATGAGCGACGGTATCTTCTCACCATGCGAATGATTGGCAGAAAACCTGTGCTGGAATTGCTCCAGTCCGGCAAGCCCGTGCAACGCGTGAGAATTGCCCTGGGAACCCAGGGGAAAATTATCGGTGACATCATTGCCGAGGCGAAAAAGCACGGCGTGCGCGTTGACCGGGTTGCTCCCGATGTGGTGAAACGCACCTTCGGGGCGGGAAACCACCAGGGAGTCGTGGCGGATACCGCGCCTACCGAACTGCTGGAGCTCTCGGATTTGGATTCGCAACGGTCTCCGGTGCGCTACGGCCTCGTCATCGCTCTCGACGGAGTCACCGATCCTCACCACCTCGGAGCGATTGCACGGAGCGCGCTAGCCGCGGGGTGTGACGCGCTTGTGATTACGGCGAGACGGTCGGCACCACTGTCCGACACCGCGGTCAAAGCCTCTGCGGGAACGCTGACACGGCTGCCGGTGATCCAGGTATCCAGCCTCGGAGACGCCCTGATGGTCTTGCAGAAGGATGGATGGTGGATTCACGGAGCTGGAAGTCCGGTGTCAGGAGACGCGCCGAAACTTCATGGCGCGGCGCAAGCCTATTCACACCAGGACGACAGAGTAAACCTTCTCTGGGACCACGTCTGGGATGAACGTACGGTGCTGGTGATCGGAAGCGAAGGGGAGGGGCTTTCGCACCGTGTGAAGAAACTTTGCGACCACCTTGTGGCGATTCCAATGGCAGAGAACGTCGAGAGTCTGTCCGCCAGCGCTGCGGCGTCGGTAATTCTCTTCGATATCGCCCGGAAACGGCAACTTCGGGACGGACAGGCGGGATCGTCGAAGAATTCTGATTGAATAATGAGACAACGCTGTGTGGTTCTTTTGGGTTTGGCGTAATCCATTGATATACCGAGACATGGTGCATAATAGTGGACGGCACTGATACCCGGATATCAAGTCGTTGACATCGGTTCGGAAGGCCGTTACCTTACCGCACTGTTTTGTACTTTGGAGTTGATGTGAGATACCGTCACCATGTCATCTGGTACCGACCTGGAGAGGATCGTCCGAGGGAGCTCTTTGTCAGCCCTACGGTGTTGCGGATTCTTGTCGGTTTGGGACTTTTCGTCCTCACGGTGTTGGTGCTTGAGACCGTATTTTACTCTAACCTGGTCGAACGAGCCTTTGAACGCGACCAGCTTCTCGATGAGAATCAGCGGTTGCGTGGCGACGTTGCACGAGTGCAAGTTATTGAAAACCAGCTTCGAGAGCTCCAGAAATTCAGCCAGCAGGTGAAACGCAGTCTTACCGAAGGCGCGGATCTGGAGCGAATTCTTCGTGCGGGCGAGGAAGTCGAGGAAGAAATCCCGGCTCAGACATCGGATGCTCCCTGGGTACAGGTGGACAATTCCCAGGCGGACGAAGTCAACCGCACGTTGGAAATGGTGCCGGCAACAGGTTCGGTGAGCCGTCTTTCGCTGCCAAGCCGCTGGCCGGTACAGGGCTTCATTACCCGTGGATTCGAGGGAACGTCGGTGGATCCGTCGCTCTCGCATTCCGGAATCGATCTGGCGGTTCCGCGGGGAACCCCGGTGCGCGCGGTAGGGTCGGGCGTCGTCCTGGCCGCAGATTGGACACCGCGTTATGGCTACCGGGTGATCATTGATCATGGCGGCGCCGTACTATCGATGTACGGCCACAACGAATTGTTGTTGGTGCAGCCGGGCGACCGGGTGCGCGCTGGATCTCCCATCGCGCTCTCGGGGAACTCGGGAATCAGCACGGCCCCACACTTACATTTCGAAATGTGGGTTGGTGGCCGGGCTGTAAATCCTCTGGCTTTGCTGCCCAAACGGGGAGATGACCATGTCGGCAAACAAGCGGGTTGATCGCAAAAGTTCGGACGCTCTGTCGTCGATAATCGGAGCGGACGCGCTACTCGAGGGGACGTTTACACTCGACGGATCGCTCCGCATCGACGGTACCTTCAACGGCATCCTGATCTGCGGCGGTACGGTAACGGTTGGCAAGCACGGCAGTGTCGTTGGTGACATCGAGGCTGACGAAGTGATCCTCGGTGGCCGGGTGTCCGGCACGGTTGTCGCACGTCGCAGGGTTGTCCTCGAGGGATCGAGCGTCCTCGAGGGAGATCTTGCCACCGGAAGCCTCCTTGTCAGCGAAGGTGCGGTGTTCAACGGCAACAGCCGGATGGGCGAGGAAGCAGTGGAACGGTTGCGCCGCCAGCGCCGTGAGGCGCGTGGTACGCCGATCGTCGATTCGCACAGCAGTTCGGATGCGGACGAAAAGAAGCGTTCCGCAAACGGATAACTTCTGGAGGCGCCCATGCTTCGAGGGGGTGACGGCGGTGAGGAACAACGGTCTTCCGGATGGGTGGACCTCGCGCTGCAGACCTCATTGACCCTGGCGCTTTCGGTTCTTCTTCTTGGCTGGGCGGGCCGCGCGCTGGACGGGTGGCTTGGCACCAATCCCTGGTTCACCATCATCGGGGCACTCTGGGGTGCCGCAGGAGGAACCGTCTGGGTGGTGATCCGGGTCAAGCAGTTCGGTGACAAAAACGAACAGTCACAATCTCCTCAGGACCGCAACGGAAACAAGCCGTGACCCTTCTGCAAGCGGTTATCATTCTGGTTGCCGCCGGAACTCTCTATGGAGCCGGGGCAGCACTCCTTATGCCTCCCATGCGGAGAGGCAATATCAACGAAATCCAAACCAGGATTTTGTCAGCTTTCGCGTTAAAACTCGTGCTTGGCATCGCCTGGCTTCTGTTTGTCTGGAAGGGGCTCGGGTGGAACTCCACCGTAGCGGCATTCGGTATGACCGGGGCTTATCTTCTGGCCTTGATCGCTGTTACGCTGACGATAGCAAACATGTTGAAGAGGAGAGCGGGTTGATGCGCAGCCTCGTGGTCTCGACGCTGCTCCTGCTGCTGGTGGTTGCTGGTCCTGCCGCCGCGTTTGACGATTCCCATGATACCTCCACCCGCGCTGAACAGGCCGTGACGGCCGATTCATCGGCGGCGTCGGAAACGGGCCACGATGCCACCGTCCCCGGGCAAGCCAGCGAGGCGATGACCGATGAGGGCGGGAAGCATGGCAAGATGGCTGCTGCTCACGGCGAAACTGCCGGAGAGAGCCACGAGGGCGGCGGTGTCATGGAGTACCTCGCCCACCACCTGCTCGATGCGAACTCCTACGACATTTTCGGCTACACTATCCCGCTGCCACAAATCAGAGGCGATTACTCGTTCCTCGGCGAGAACTACGCGCACGGGTTCCAGATTACCAAACACATGATCGGGCTGCTCGTCGCATCGCTGCTGTCGATCCTTCTGTTGATCCCTGGCACCGCGCGCAGCCGCCGCGGAGAGGTTCCCCACGGATTTGGCAATTTTCTCGAGTTGCTGGTCCTTTTCGTGCGGGATGAAGTGGTTTATCCGAACATGGGCAGGGAGCAGGGCCGCAAATGGCTGCCGTTCTTCCTTACCCTGTTTTTTCTAATTCTGTTCAGCAACCTGCTCGGGATGATTCCCTGGGGAACGACGCCAACGGGCAACGTGAACGTCACCGGCGGCCTCGCGATCGCCACGCTGTTCGGGGTGTTCTTCGCCGGAATCAGGCAGCACGGGATCAAATACCTGGGGACATTCATCCCGCACGGCGTGCCCTGGTACATCATCTGGTTGCTCTTCCCGATTGAAGTCTTCGGTCTGCTGGTGAAGCATTTTGCCCTGACGATCCGTCTCTTCGCGAACATGCTCGCCGGGCACACAGTGATCGGAGTGTTTATGGCGTTGATCCTGACGCCGTTTGTTGCGCTTGCCAGCGTTCCCGGCGCGGTGGCGATCTGCATGCTGGAACTGTTCGTCGCGTTCCTGCAGAGCTACATCTTTATCATGCTGGGCAGCCTGTTTGTCGGGTCGGCGATCCACCCGCATTGAGATCTTCTTGTAATTCTAATTGAGTGGGGCTGAAATGGCGAAGAAAAAGTCTTTTGCAAGAGGAAGTTTGTTTAAAATAGATCAAAGGAGTAATGCTGCAACAATTACTAAACCTGTAAGCTTAAAGAGTAAGAAAATAAAGGAAGAGAGGCTTGAGGATTGGATTGAAAACACTCCGGATATTTTAGGTGAAGAAATATTGATAATTGCGCGTCAATACTCAGATTTTGAGGGTTATAACGATTCAGTTGATATTTTAGGTCTTGATAAAGATGCTAGGTTGGTTATTGTGGAAAATAAAAGAGAGGGTGATAAAGATCATGATCTTCAAGCCATAAGATATTTAGCTTTATTGTCAACATTTACTGTTGAAAATTTACTTAGCGTATTAGAGGATTATTTAAACACTTTAGGGAAGTCAAATGCTTGGGAGG
>JAZDLX010000093.1:0-6904 GCA_043801585.1 bacterium
CCTTTCCCCGATGACCCCGACAACGGCATGACACGAAGTACGTACATCCCGGAAGCGAGGTTGTTCAGATCCAACATCCGAACATTCCCCGCCATTACCTCGCCTATCTGCATCTGACGACCCAGTAAATCGTACAGGGTACAAACTCCCCTGCCTGTCCCCGACCAGGTAAACCGCGCCAGACCGTTCGTCGGGTTAGGCCACAGGGTAAGGGTGGGTGTGGATGGGAAAGCTATTTGAGGTTCTTCTACGACTCCAGAAAATCCTGGGGGATGTTCGTACAACACTTCCCACGTCGCACCGTAGTCTTGAGAATAAGCTACAACTACAGCTTTGTCTTCGATGCTGCGATGCCAGGCGAGTAATTCACCCGGACCCCAGCCACACCGAAGGTCAAAACTGATACCACCTCCTTCTGGAGGGTACAGCAGCTCTCCCGTCCTTTGCCATGTATGACCTGTGTCCGTCGTGCAGTAGATAGCACGGTCATAGAGGCTGTACAGTTCGCCGGGAGAGAAACCGCGCGTAAGGAAATAACCAGCGGGGATATGCTTAACCGAATCGATCACTGCCATCGTGTCGTTATTATTCCATGCTCGATAAACAAAAAGAGTCGAATCAAGATCATTACGTCTACGTGTAGTATAGTATGATTCTCCTAAACCCCATCCCACACAACTGCTCGGCCCATAATAATATTCGGGAGGGGGAGAGCCATCATTATCTCCGTACTTCCAAGTTATTAATGTATCAATTGACCAGCTTGAGGATCCAAAAAACTCCCCCGGGAACGGCGCAGGTTCGAAACTCAAAGGCATGGAGAGTAAGGGATTGAATACTGGTCCCGGCTCACGTGTCGTTCCACGATCCCAGGAGAACACATAGGTTGAGTCGTTGTGCGAAAATCCGTGATCATCCCTTCGAAGCGACAATGTGATTAGCAGTTCTAGTTCCTGATCGAACCAGACGTTCGACACCGTGTCCAGCCCGTAGGGAGCGATGATGGTATCGCCGTAATCAGGGGTGTAGTACAAATGCATATGGGCAGGGTAAAAGCCTGGTTCCCACCAATCAGGTTGATCCGGGCAAGCGACAAAGAACACCTCGCCGGGGGTGGCTGTTGGCGCCAAATAGAGCTGCGGAAACGCCCCCGCCAGCGCGACCGTCAACGCCAGCAGTAAAGTGAGTGTGAACAGAAAACGCTTCATTCGTCCCTCAGAAGCTGATTCCTTAGAAAAATAAAGAAATGAAAACGGGTTCTAGACGGTAAAACAGCAACATTCTTCTAAACTGTCTGGATTCTCTAAAACATAAAAGCCGGACAAGATGTCCGGCTTTTATCGCGGGAGTGGATCTGTTCAGGGACGAGAGGTAGTTCGATCACATGCATTTCCCTCGTCTTGACCTTGGACAAGGCCAGATACCATGGCGTTCGCGACACGATGGAGATCCAGGTCCCGCGTGAAAAACACTTCGATGCCCCGATCATGGAACTCCGCCTGCAGGCGTGGCCCCATCCCGAGAGCGACGACAGCCTGACAATCCGCAAGGACGCCGATCAGATCGTCGTGGCTTTGATTGTGCTGGTCGTGCTGCCGTGCTTGTCCATTTCCCTGCAGATGGCGCTGGTGATTTCCCCATCGAGGGTTGGGACGGGTTTCAAGCTCCGTGACATTCTCGTTTTCCAGCTCGAACACAACGAATTCGCGGGCACGTCCAGTGTGGCTCGCGAGATGCCGTCGATCGTCACTTGGCAGGGCAATCCGCATATTCGGCTCGAAGATAAAAGTGTCCCGGAGGGCAGGGCGCGATACATTCGCGACAGGGGATCGGAAGGCTACCTGCATCCTCCGGGACTCGGCACGTGAATTGGAAGGATCTCAGCGCCAATCGTCACCCGAGCCCCCCCGAGCAATGACGCAGCACCGAATTCGTTCCATCTTTCACAGGGGCAATCGTTATGCCAGATAATTTCAGCACTTAACATAATAATTTGATAGGGGATACAAAACCTGATCCGGACGTAAATGATTCAATACTGAAACTGTTTCAGAAACACTGTTGCAGAGACGAAACAAGAACCGTACATTCACGCTGCAACTTCAGAGGAGTCTGTATGGATACGAATCCCGCAACGAACAGCATTCCGGGCGACCATCTTTACCTCTCCACGGTGCTCGATTCAGTCGCCTGCGGTGTCATCCTGCTCGACCGCGAGATGAAGGTTGTGCAGATCAATCGGTCCGCGCAAATGATGACAGGGTATAAACTTGAAGAGGCTTCTGGACGTCCCTGCCGCGAGATTCTCAAGCCGTTTCTGGAGGATGACGAATGCCCGATCGAAAGCTGTCTGCGCAACGGAATCACCCGTGAGGAACTTTCGCTGCAAATCCGAACCAAGGATGGAAGCGAGCTTCCCGTGCGAGTCGTCTCGCATGTGCTCCGGGATAGCAGCGGAGAAACGATTGGCGGCGTCCAGACCTTCGGAGACATCACCACGGTTCACGATCTGAGGATCACTCACGACCGGCGGTATTACTTCCAGGGCATCGTTTCCCGGCATCACAAAATGCAGGAACTTTTCCAGATCCTGCCCCGCCTTGCGGAGAGTAACAGCACCGTGATGATCCGTGGAGAATCCGGGACGGGCAAAGAGCTCGTCGCCCGCTCGCTGCACAATCTTTCCCTGCGCAAAGAGAAGCCCTTTGTCGCAGTCAATTGCGCTGCATTGCCCGACACGCTGCTTGAGGCGGAACTGTTCGGCTACGTCAAGGGCGCGTTCACCGACGCTCGCAACGACCGTGCCGGGCGTATCGCGGCGGCGGAGGGGGGAACGCTGTTTCTCGACGAAGTCGGCGATATCAGTCCCGCAATGCAGGTTAAGCTGCTCCGTTTCCTGCAGGAGCACACCTTCGAGCCGCTGGGGTCGAATCGCAGCCAGCTTGCGGATGTCCGGGTTGTCGCCGCGACGAACCGCAATCTCGAGGCATTGATGAGGCAGGGCCGTTTTCGTGACGATTTTTACTATCGGTTGAACGTTCTTTCGGTGGAAATACCTCCTCTCCGTGACCGGCCGGAGGACGTGCCCCTGCTGACAGATCACATGCTGCAGCGGTGGGCGTTGGCGAACGGCCGTGACACCGTTCAGGTGACTCCGATGGCGATGAAAGGGTTGATCGCTTACGATTACCCCGGCAATGTGCGGGAGCTTGAGAACATCATCGAACGGGCCGCGGTGCTCGCGGTCGACAGCGGTGTCGACCTCGCAAACCTGCCGGATGAGCTGCGCGAACGGGTCATTCATGAACACAGCGAAAGAGAGAGTGGATTGATCCGCGCGGACGCCTTCTCCCCCATCGAGCTTTCCGAGCGGGAAACGATTCGGGATACCTTGCGGGACACCGGGGGCAACAGGATTGTCACCGCGGAACGGCTCGCGATGAGCCGTACGACCCTGTGGCGCAAGATGGTAAAGTACGGATTGAAATGAGATTTATGGGACCTCTGCTGCCATAAATAAGAGGAACAGGATGGAAAGGATATTCAGGATATGATTTAAGTTCTTTCTCAGAACAACTTTCCACAAGATTATAGTAAACAGCGTTCTCTATAGCATCGGTAAGTGATGAAGGGTGTAAATAAAGGTAAATAAAATGATGTCAACAAACAATCCAACCGTTGTATGCACAAAAACGGTTTATGTGCTTTTTGTTGATTTGTAATGACTTTATAATATCTTGAGAATTAACACTATACTCTTCATAAGATGTATAAAAGGATCGATTGGAATTGTTGTCGTATTTACGAACTTTACTTAAAGTCATAACGCTATTTTCATGCTTTTTAAAATAACCGCGATAAACTGTCGAATCGATTGTCATCACTTCAACAAGAACGCCTGCCTTTTATATATTAGAATCATCAATATTAATTATCTCAGCACCCTTTTCGTCATAATGATTGCCATACGTGTACCCAATTAATGTACATCCCGCTATCAATGGACAAATCAAGAACATCAACAGCCAACTATTCACACGAACAAACATTCCATATCCTCTATCGAACAGAAGTTCAGCTATCTTTTGGCTTGAAGATGTAGAAATTAAAAAGGGGACACGTACCTTTTAATTTCTTTCCTTGAGGTTGATGCACCCAAGGAAGTATAGCAAAAATTAAAAGGTACGTGTCCCCTTTTTAATTTCTATCTCAACGGATTCGTTGTGCAATCGTGATTGTAACCCGCTGTACGGCATCAAGGTCCCCCAGGTCGGCATAGGCGAGATCCGCCCGGACGCTGTAACTGTAAAGGTTGACCTTCACTCCCCCGCCGAACGCCCATTGCTCGGTGTCGTGGCCGATGGTTCTGCCTGCGCGCAGGAACACGGTGTCCCGAACACCGAACTCGCCTCCGAGATGGATGGTCGTTATCCCCTCGTTGATATGCCGGGCGTCCGCCGCAACGGTAAACGACTGTACTCTGTTCTGTTGCCAGGCGAACCCTTCCCCGAGCAGCCGCCAGGCAACACCGGTCTGAAAGGTCAGCGGCAATGGCCATGCGCTCGTTTCATACCGGGTGCCACCCCCGGAGACCCCGCCCGGTTCGACCAGCAGGTCCCGTCCCTGTAGCTGCATCTCACCGCCGAGGTGGGTCATCGCCATGCCGATGGAGAACCCCTGAAGGCTTGTCAGCAGCATCGTGCCGACGTCAAACGCCACGGTGCTGGCGGTTTCATTGAACAACGACTGGTGGATAAACGTGCCTGTCACTCCGACGGTAAAGCGGTCGGTGAGACGGGCGACCATTGTTGCGCCGACGGCAAGATCGCCGTAGTCAACCATGATCCCGTTGCCCTCCTGAGCGTCGAGAGTGGTCTGTTCGAATTCATCTCCGCCGAAGCTGATGATATTGAGACCCAGTGCAAACGTCGGCAGGGTCGGCAGGATCAGGGATGCTGACTGGTGTTTGAGCCCTGCAATCCAGTCCACGTTGGAAATCGAGACACCGATACCGTCCCCCGCGGAAAACGCCGCGGCAGGATTGGTGGCGAGGAGTTCTGGACCCCCTGTCAATCCAACTCCCGCTCCCCCCATTCCGGGAAGACGGGCGCCCACCGGGATCTGGAGAAACGTCGCCGCAGTGGTCCCGGTTTTCTCGAAGGCAACCGCAGGCCGCCCCCCCGTGAGAAGGATTCCGGCACCTATCAGAATCGGGATTGCCCGTTTGATCACACCATGCGTGAACATCGTTGGAACTCCCCTTGCGGCTCTTCCATCCACTGTATCAGCGTTACGTTAGCTCCTGATCGCTGCCGTGTGCAAGCGATGGCGAAAAGTACTTTACGCTTGCACCGATACGGGAGAAGGTGTAAAATCCTGAACCATCATTCGGGAGCCGCACCTATGGCCAGCACGGGATCAACCATTTCCGCCCTGAAACGTCCGATTGCCGCTGTCGGCAGTGCGACGATCAACTTTTTCTCTCGCGTTGGCAGTATGTCGCTGATTACCTGGGAAGTGCTCAAATCGACTCGATTCATTTTCCGGGACCGCAACCTTTACATCCGCCAGGCCCTCGAGATCGGCGTTGCCAGTCTTCCTCTCGTTCTGATGATCGGAGCGTTCACCGGCGCGGTCTCCACCTGGCAAACGAACTACACCGCAGGCGACATGCTGCCATTGAAGTACATGGGAGTTGCCACCTTCAAGGCAGTGCTGATCGAGCTTGGTCCGGTGCTTGCGGGTCTCGTGCTGGCGGGGCGCGTCGGTTCGTCACTCGCGGCTCAACTCGCGACCATGCGTGTCACCGAGCAGGTGGACGCCCTGGAAGTGCTTGCGGTGGACCCGATCCGTTACCTTGTCGCACCGCGCATGGTCTCCGCCGTGGTGATGGTGCCTGTGCTTGTGACTCTCGCAGTGTTCATGGCGATGTGGGGTGGCTTCCTCGTTGCGAACCTGTTCATGAATGTGGGATTCGACCTCTACTTCGGCGAGATTCCGGTGTTCTTCAAGATGAAGGACGTCAATGTGATGCTGATCAAATCCGCCACCTTTGGCGGGATCATCGCCATGAACGGCACCTACATCGGGATGAGCGCCAAGGGCGGCGCGGAAGGCGTGGGAAAGGCGACCATCCGGTCCTTCGTTTTCAGCGCCCTGGGAATTCTGGTAATGGACTACGTCCTGGCGACGATTCTTTTCTAACTGGAGCACCGCATGATCCGCCTGGAGCACGTTGCAAAGAGTTTCAACGGCAACCCCGTCCTTCGTGATGTCACCTTCGACATCAACGATGGAGAATCGGTGGTTCTGATTGGACGTTCCGGTCAGGGGAAAAGCGTGGCATTGCGCAACATCCTCGGCCTGATTAAACCCGACAGGGGAAAGGTCTGGGTGGACGGTGAAGATGTCACGCAGATGAGTCCCGAGGAACTGCGGGAGATGCGCAAGAAGGTGGGAATGCTCTTCCAGAATGCGGCGCTCTGGGACAGCATGAACGTTTTTGACAACATCGCCCTCGCCCTGCGCCACCACACGAACATGACCGAGAACGAGATCGAGGATGTTGTCTATTCCAGTCTGATGCAGGTGGGATTGCACGACCCGGAACGCAGCGGCCAATCCGCGGAAGATGTCGCCAGGAAAATGCCGTCGGACCTCTCCGGCGGGATGCGCAAACGTGTCGGTCTCGCCCGAGCGCTCGCCACCCATCCCGGGTACATGCTCTACGATGAACCGACAACCGGACTTGACCCGATCATGGCGGGCATCATCGACAACCTGATCCGCGAGCTGAACACCCTCAACAAGACGACCTCGCTGACCATCACCCACGACATGCGCAGCGCCTTCACAATCGCGGATCGCGTTGTTGTCCTGCATCACGGCGAGATCATTTTCGACG
>JAZDLX010000108.1:0-10000 GCA_043801585.1 bacterium
ACGCAGGCACATCTTCCGATTATTCCCGGACTTTACTCGAGTCTTAAAGCGTTTCGAAAAACCGGAGAATGACTGCGCTGAGAGGTCAGCAGACGGGCGGCATGGAAAGTCGTTCTGAGACGTACCCCGTGCAACCCGATGAAAAACGGAATCGAGCCCGTTTCCCGAAAGGGACAACGGGAGAGGCCGGGAAACTGTTTAAACATGTTGGAACTTGATCAAACTTCACCTACTCTCGCGGATCAACTGCGGGAAACCATGAGTCAGATTCAGAAGGGGCAGGTGGAATCCGCGTTGAAGGCTCTCCTGGACCTTGAGCGGGACGGTGCGATGATCCAGGGACAGCTCTCCCTGAAGGCGCTCTGTCTTTTGAAACTGGGCCGTCCCCGGGACGCCAGGACCGCGCTGGAGAACGAATTGAAACGGTTCCCCCCGGAAATGCCGAGGCAATCGGATTTCTGAAGCAAATGGATCAGATGACGGAAGACGCCAAAGTGGAGGCCGTCGTCAGCCCGGATGCGGAGCAGAACCCGGTCTCGGAGACACCGCCGCTTTCCGCGTTTCGTTTCAGCAATGGCAAGGTGATGCCGTTCCTCTATGTCGCTACCTACCCTCGCAGCGGCACCACCTGGATGCTGCGCAGCCTGATCCGACTTTTCAACGGCTAGGAGGCGGAACTCGATTCCGTGCAGTATAACGCATTCCGGGTTCCGCTGCTCGATGGGCACTATGAAGGATTCCGCAGTAAAATCGATCCTACCCGTCCCGCTATTATCAAGACCCACGACGAATATTCCAAGTTCAAGGAGAGTGGGTTGCAGTCACGCGTGATCTACATGCTTCGGGACGGCCGTGATGCGCTGACCTCCTACTATTTTTCAAGCAGACCCGGGTGTGGAAACGCACCAGGGAAGAGGTGCGCTTTGACGCCCGTGAATTTGCCGTAGAGCTGCGCAAGGATGCAGCGGGCTGGTGCAGCCATATCGAAAACTGGCTGAAGGTGAAGGGCGTGGTGGTTGTACGTTATGAAGAAATGAAAGATGATTATGAGGGGGTGATCCGTAAGGTTCAGAGCGACATCACTCTTCCTGCCAGGTGCACGATCGGAGAGCTGCGCCAGCAGTTCGTCGACGAGTTCAAACCCAATGGCGATTTTTTCCGCAAGGGAATCGTCGGAGACTGGCAGAACTACTGGAATGAAGAACACAAGGCCATTTTCAAGGAAAAGGTCGGCGATGTTCTGATTCGGCTGGGCTATGAAAACGATTCGAACTGGTGAGTCTGTTGAACTGTTGTAAGAAGAGTTACCCTCGAACGAGTTGCCTGAAAAGTTCGTGATACCGCTCCGCTTGCCGCTCAAGGGGATAGATCGTTACCGCCCGTCGTCTGCACGATTCACGCATGGAGCCAATGGCATCCTGAGCAAGCACCCATTGGATTCCCTGTGCAAGATCCTTGACATCGAACGGTTCCGCCAGGTAGCCCGTCTGTTTGTGTTCGACCATGTCGGGGATGCCGCCGATGGCGAATCCGACCACGGGTGTCCCGCACGCCAGCGATTCCAGCACGGTGTTGGGAAGGTTGTCCTCGAGCGAAGGGATCGCAAAGAGATCCGAAGCGCTGTACACATCCGCAATCTTTTTTTCACCTGACAACGACCCGAGGTGAAGCACACGGAAACGGTTCGGCGGGGATAGTTGTGGCGGTTCCTTGCCGAAAGTGACCAGCGCTATTCGCTCCTGCGCAGGCAGCATCCGGTCAAGTTCGGGAAGTGCCTTCACCAGCAGTTGAAATCCCTTTCGCAGGTTGCCCACCGAATCCGCACCGAAGAGAATCATTTTTTCCTCGGGATCTACCCCGAGTTTCCGGCGCTGTTTGTCACGGTCGCCCGGCTGAAAGAGATCCAGGGGGAGGCCGTAGGGGATATGATGGACAGGGAATTTTCCAAGCAGGGTCGAGGATTGCGCCTCCTGCTGCAGCCAACGGGAAGGTGTCACCACATCGAGAGAGATTTGTTCGTAGAGCGTGCGGCGCGTATTCCAGATCGCACGAGACAGGTCATCTTCCCGGGTCGATCCCAGCACCGGACATGCGCCACACTGGTGACGGTAGTTGAAGCATCCCGCCGAATAGTGGCACCCCCCCGCGAACGCGTGGATGTCATGCAGGGTCCAGACGGAAGCTTTCCCACGAAGCAGGCCGCCGAGGGTGGGATAATCGACGATCCCGGCGATCCAGTGCAGGTTCACGATGTCGGCATCGCGGACTCCCCGCAACAGGTCGATCCGTGAGGTCGAACGTGCGTCAGTGAACGCTTCCAAGCCGGTTGGGCGAGTCGGATAAGGCGCCATGTTCCGGCGCCAGCGCTCCGTTGTCTGTTTCCAGACTGTCTCCCGCTCGTCCTGAGGCAGGGCGTCCATGATCTCGCCGGTTCCCGGATCGGGCGGGAGAACCAGAACCGTCGGATCGTCCCGCCGTTTCATCACCACAAACATCGTACTTTCGACGCCGATTGCCCGCAGCCCGAGATGCAGCCGGTAGGCGGAGGTTCCTGCACCGCCGCTGTCCGACACGGATATCATCGCCACCCGCAACGGATGTTCAGGATGATCCGTTGACTTTTCGGGCGGTGCCGCCTGCCTCCTTTGACGTGCTCCCTCCGTTGGAGCTGGCGGCGGGGTGGAGGGTGCAGACGATCCACCGAGAGCAGCGTGAAGAGAATGGTGATCCTCCGTCCATTGGTCGCGAGGCAGACGGTCGAGGATCATTCGACTTAGATCGGGTTGTCCCGCGAGCTGAAAGACTCTCGCAAGCGCTGAGATTTCATCGGGTGTGTAAGGGCCGGCGTCCCTCTGCATGGCACTATAGACGGTATCGAACGCATCGAATGCATGACCTGATTCCGCAGAGTGTAACGCCTCCTCAATCCACGCCTTCATCGCATTCTCCAAGTCGACCCAAGGATCGCCTGTCCCCTCTGAACTGAATAGTGCAACCTACGAGAACACAAGTACGAACGCAACGGCTGCACCGCATGCCCATGTTTGTGTTTCTGGGATTTTGTGGATCGTTTTTCTCACGGCTCAACCGCGCGAGCGGAAAGATCTGCCGCATTGAATTCATTAAACATGATTTCACTTCGAAGGTGACGGGAATACCAATAAACCTGGCATCATAAAACGTGTAATAACAAATAATTATTGTCTGGTGATCGACTGCCGGAATGACGCTCGGATGGCACATGGCTTGCAAGGAGGAAGCAGGGACCTGTGTCTTCAGGAAAACGTTGAAGGATCTCTTGGATAAACAAGTAATTAGGTGGAAATATCGGGATTCAATCATGAGCGATGTGGAGAAACTGCAGCGAGCGATTTTACTGAATGCTGAAGGTGAGCAGCATTTCGCACAGGGAGAGGTCGAGGCTGCCCTGGAATTGTATCAGAAGGCTTTACGAGTCGCGCCGGATTTTGTTACGGCGTGGAACAATCGTGGAGTAGCGGAGGCGAGTCTGCGTCGCTTTCCGGAAGCTGTGGCCTCGCTTGCGGTTGCTGCCAGCATGGTGCCCGATGAGCCCAATGTGAGCGACAATTCCCGGATGCTTCTCGACCTGCTGAAACTGCCCCTTCCGAATGGTGAAGGGTTGCAGGCGTGGGGAGCGTCGCTCAATCCGCTGCCTCCCGTTCTCGCCGGTGATGATGGGAGCGAGATTCGGGATCGACTGATGCTGCTCGGTCTGGCCGCGACTCAATCAGGCAATGGCGGTGTAGAGCCTGCCGACTCCCCGCAACACGTGGAAACGGAACCGGAATCCGAAGTCAACCTGGAATTCCTCGAGCGTCAAAAGGAGTTCTGGAACGTCACCGATGAGCGGGAAGCCCGATACGGTCGCATTGTGACCGATGGCAGAATCAATCGAATGAATCACGAGGAGCAGGATCGCGTCTGGGAAGATTCGGTCGAGTGGAGTATCAATCATCTGTTCGATGGACTGACCCCCAGGCCTGAGTGGACCATCCTTGACATCGGCTGTGGCATCGGACGGATGGTGAAGCCTCTGCGTGAACGGTTTGCACGGGTGGATGGTGTCGATATCGCGGAAACGATGATTGAAATGGGAAATCAATACCTGAGTGATGCATCCGGTCACGGCCGTCTGCTGGTCAACAGCGGGTACGACCTGAAGCCGTTGCCGGCCAACGACTATGACCTCGTCTATTCCACCATCGTCTTCCAGCACATCCGCAGCGCATCCGTCGTCCGCAACTACCTCAGGGAAACCCTTCGTGTTCTGAAACCGGGTGGCGTCTTCAGGTTGCAGGTGCACGATACGTCGAATCCGAAGATGGGGCGATTCGATGAAGAGGCGGACGCCAGCGTGCAATACGAATTCTACGGCAACGCCTATGAGCCACGGCAGCTCGAATCACTGCTTCGTGAAGCAGGATTTGTCAACGTCAGCTCCACTCACAATTCGCCCTGGATCTGGGCAACAGCCCGCAAGGTTGGCTGAAAAAGACGAAGGGTGTGCGAGACATCATGCAAGTTCGTTTTTCACAGGAGATGGACAACAGGGCAGTGACAGAACGGGAGCTTGACACCCGCCATCAGGATGCCTATCGGGTGAGCGCTGTCGTTTCGGTTTACAAGTCTACCCGGTTTCTTGGTGGCCTGTTCGAGGATCTGTTGGCTCAAACGCTTTATCAGCGTGGTGAACTTGAGATTGTGGTGGTTGACAGCGCCTCACCAGAGAACGACTGGGACATCATCAAGCGATACGCGGATAATTATCTTCACATCCGCGCGATCCGGACCAGTGATCGCGAATCCCTGTACCAGGCGTGGAACCGGGGAATCGTCGAATCCCGTGGCCGGTACATCACCAACGCCAACACCGATGACCGGCATCACCCGGAAGCATTGGAAACCATCGCCAACGCGCTTGATCAGCACCCGGATATATCCCTCATTTACAGCGATCAGTATGTCTCCTCCGTTTTCAACGAAACCTTCGAACAAAACAGCCGGGTAAAGCTGCTGCGTCCCGCCGATTACTTTGCACCTTCGCTGCTTCTGGCCTATCCGTTCGGGCCTCAGCCAATGTGGCGCCGCGAGGTGCACGATGAGATTGGTTTGTTTGACGGGAGCTACAAAGCGACTGGGGATTTCGATTTTGCCATTCGTTTTGCCCGGAAATTCAAGGCGATGCACCTCTCCCAACCTCTCGGACTTTACTATGTCGGGGACTCGGCTATCTCTTTCCGTGACGATACAATGGCTGTGGAAAACGGCAGGATCGTATCCACCTGGTACAATCGCGACACCATCCTCGAATTGTACCGGATCGAAGGCGTTGCACTCACCTCAGCCGAACAAAGGGCGGCGGCGCTCCTCGATTTCGGCTTGCGAGCGCTGGAATTTTACTCCTCATGGAACTACGGGAAGGCGCAGCGGAAGATTCATCTCGCCCTGGAGTGTTTCCAACTGGCTGCGGAGGAGGCGCCGGGTTGGGTGCCCTCATTGAATAATGCCGCGTTAACGATTGCACTTGAAGGCGGGATTGACGAAGCGGTGAAACTGCTCGAGATGGCATTTGGCGTAACGAGAGAGGAGACGCTTCGCCGGAACGTGCAGATCCTTCAGTCGGCACGGAAGGGAAACAGCTTCGTTTCGGATATCCGCTGGATGCCTTCGGGATTGTCCTTGCCGAGCGAGCCCGAGTTGTTCCACGTTGATGTACCTCGCATCACAGCCGCACAGCAGGTGAATCCTCTTCTACAAGCCGATGCAGCACCGTTCACCCACACCGGCCGGGATGACAGAAGCTGATCATCATCCAGGCCGATCTCACGCACTACCCGGATTGTCGAGGTGTTTTCTAAGCGATATCGACGGTCGAAAGGATACGTGAACGCAACGTCATGTTCCGCAGTTGCCAAGTTGCTGTTACGCCAGGTCGGACCAGGGATGGGTGAATACGTGGATATTTCGCCAGTAAGGCACGTTCGTTGTTGCCGAGAGGACGATAAAATTCAGAGTGTCTGCCGATCAACTCAAGTTTCGCTTCGAACTCTTTTTCCTTGCGGACTTGTGCCATGGTCGAATCGGGCGGCTTGCGATAGAATTTTCCGATCATGTCGATCCGTCTTCCTCTCCAGCCAAGACTCATGCCGTTGATCCAGTGCTCCCAATCCTCGTAAAGGTTCATCGTTGTTGGATAGCCACCCGTCTCTTCGAACATCTCGCGGCGTTCCATGGAGGAGGGGAGGCAGATGTTGTGGGTCAGCAAACGCCAGGGATCGAAGGGCCAGATACTCCAGTAACGGTTGATTTCGCCGTACTGCAGGACAACAGGGTAGACCCATCCGAGGTCCGGTTCGCTCAGCAGCGCGCGACGTGCGGCTTCAAGATATCCTGGAGCCAGCGAGTCGTCGGCGTCCAGGCAGACAATAAAGCGGCCACTCGTTTCCTCCACGCCCCGGTTGCGTGTTGCGCTGCGTTCGGCGTTCCGCTGATGGATCACACGAATGCGGGGATCGCCGTATTCCTGCACCAGTCGTTCGGCTATCTGACCCGAATCATCCGTCGAACCGTCGTCAATGACGACACACTCCCAGTTTGCATAGCTCTGTGCACGGAGGCTGTCGAGGACTTCCCTCAGGTATCGACCCTGGTTATGGAGCGGCACCACCACTGCCACATCGGGACTCGTGTCTTCGCCCGGAGAGGGGACAGGGATTCGGGTCCGGTTTATCCGCACCATCACCTCGCGCAGCAGCTCGGGCTGGTCGTTCACAACCGAAAGGCTGAGCAATCTGGTGCTCAGGCCGGGCCCGCTATCTGCATTGTCGAGGCGCGAGCGTAACCGACTGGCGAGTTGCAGCCTGACCGTCGGATCGAGTTGGCTTTCGAGGGAGCGCATACTGCTGATCACATCGAGGTTCAAGGGGTCGAGGTCGAGAGCGTTTTCGAACGAGGTCAGGGCGAGATCCAGTGAATGGGGGACCAACAGTTGACCGGTCACGGCGAGTCCTTCAGCCGTTGGTTTTCTCTTCACCGACTCGTTGATCTCCTGCAGACCCTCTTCTGTTTCACCGCTTTGGATCAGGACCCGCGCAAATCGAATCCGGACCGATTCCACATCTTCACCGGGCGTGACGAGCGATGACGGCCCGTGCAGTTTAATCAGCATTCTGGCTACTCGCAGCTGAATACGGTCTGGCACACGGCTCTGAATGGACAGAAGAGAAAGCTGCACACCCTCGCCGCGGAGACTGCTCCAGGTGAGTGACCGGGCGCGTTCGCCGAAGATGTGGACCCAGAGCCACTCTCCCAGTTCGGGGTCCAACCCTCCGAACCGTTCCAGTTTCGCCCGTCGCAGAACATGACCGGTCAATGGAGGAAGACGCCGTTCCCGTCCTGGTTCGAGGGGAACGACCGCGTCATAGAGGAGCGGAAGAAGATCACTCATCATGCGTGGGTGTGTGAACGGATCGGCGCCGGGTTGAATCTCCATCCCCGTCAACGGGCGCATGAAGAGCACATCGGGCGGATCGGATTGTTCCAGCCGGAGTATCAGCGATTTCAACGAATCGGGATTCATCCGGTCACCCGCACGCAGCAGCAGGGCATGGCGTGCACGGCCAGCGCTGAGCCCTGTTTGCAGCCATGCTCCTTCAGCCTCCATCCGAGTCGGCGGACACACAACTCGCAGCAATCCCGGTGAAGGTTGCATTTCGCGAATCGTGTCCGGTGGTCGTTGACTGACTACGATGCATTCAACATCCGTTGGGGCGAGTGAGGCGAGAGTTGCGGAGAGTTCCTGGCTGGACACTGGAGAGTCAATGACCACGATGTCCAGAGGGGGCGTGCACTCTTTTTCTTCACGCAAGGTCTGGTACAGCCTCCCCGGCAGATCCTCCCCCAACGGCTCCACCTGTTGCGGGTCGAGCCTGCCTTCGATTAGAGCCACGTAACGGTTCGCCATCTTCTCAACGGCGTAGGCCTTGCGGAAATGGGAGAGGCCCTCCGTTCCAAGCTGATCGCGCAGGTCTGAATCGCGCAGCAGGCGTGTGATCATCTCGGGAAAACGGTGGAGCGGAGCGATCAGGCCGCCGCGGTGCAACCTTGCGTTGGACACGGTTGCGTTGGCCAGCCACGGCAACCCACGGCTCATCGCTTCGAGCAGCACGATGGGAGGACCGCACTCACCCTGGCTCGGCAGGAGGAAGAGGTCCGCTTCGTCCATCGCGGCGAGAATCTTGCCGCGATTCAATCCCGGAACATGGTAGATCCGCTGGTCTTTCGCGAAAACCTTGAGGGCGAGACGGTAGTAATCAGGACGGTAGGAGCTCTCGCGCCCGATCAGCATCAGCGCCCAGTCTCCCGGTGTTGCGGACATCACTTCGGCAAGCGCCACCTGGTTTTTAACCGGCCAGTAGTTCCCCACGTGCAGAAGCAACGGCCTGTTGTTCGCGATGCCGAGTTCACGGCGGATCGAAAACCCGCTCTCCGGTTCCGGGACGTCAGCGCCGTCCAGAATCGGGGTGAAATCGATTCCTTCCTCAAGACAGAAGCGTGCATCATGACCGTCGTGGGACAGCGTCACGATGCGTGTGAATCCTCGCATCAGCGCGGCAAGATTGTGTCGAAATTCGCTCGCCTGTTTCCAGCGGCCATAGCCCTCGGCGTTGATGCAGGGGGCATAGTAGACCGGTGTTGTTTTTACATCCGCGAAGAACCAGCTAACCCAATTCGTCGGAGAACCGAGGGCGATGACAGCATCGTAGTAGCCTTCACGAAGATCCGAGCGAACGGCATCCACTTCGGCGGAGGGTATGACGTCCATCTTTTTCAGCGAAAGCGGCCTGATCCTGACTCCATCAACCATCAACTCCGAACGTTCGGGCAGATCGCGAGTCAACACATCCACACCAAACCCGGCACGCTGGAAACCTTCGGCGAGCTGGGACGCTTTCACCTCTTCGCCGCCCTCGCTGGGGTGGTAGTAATCGACCGCGATCAGGATGCGTGCGTGGGGTGCGGGACTGGATGAAAAAGGCGCAACTTGAACCGAGGTAGCCGCATCGTGCGTCTTACGGACGGAAACCGAAGGATTCAACGGCAACGTCTTCATCTGTAAAAGCTCAGCGAGTTCCAGTTGCCCAAGCCTGCGCAGCAGTTTCGTAACCTTTTCGGTTATGGCTGGAGTGAGTGAGCGCCCGGTGGGCCCGGAGAGAGCACGCTCGATCGCGGAGAGAGCTGCGGATTCCTCCCCGAGTTCGATAAAACGCTCGATTTCCTGAAGCCAGGCTTCCATGCAATTCCCGTTGACTCGCCAGTGTATCGGGCGGGCGGCACCCATGCCCTGTATTGACTGCAAGAGCTGTACCAGTGAAAGAATCAATCAGAACGGATCGAAGGATATAAAAAACCAGGAATTACGTTCCGGAAAATGTTCCCCAAATCGCTTCGTTTGGGAAATTATTGCCTCCTACGAGGACGGATGTGGCCATTGTGGAAACGATGGAAGTGTAGTCAATGACTGATATTACAAGGCTTGAACGGGATCGGGTACGCGGCACACGAGTTGCATGGTGAAGAACGAATGTCTCGCTTGTGGATGAGGGCCTGCTATTGGGTCGGCTGTCCACCGGCGCGGTTTTCCGACGACCCGCGTGAAATCAACTCAAGGATGACAACATGGCACGGCGTGCCCTGATTTTTCTGTTCAAAAACGTGCACGTGCCGATTCTGCTGCCGATTTACGAGGAGCTGAAACGGCGGGGAGGGTATGAAATTGCCTTCTGTCTCTTCCCGCACACTCCCCAGATCCGAGCCGGTTTTACCCCCGAGGAAGAGGAGCAGATCCGCGAGATGGACGTGCCATTTGTCAAAGCGCCGCAGGACTGGCGTGCGGATGTCACCTTCATGGCCGACAATGTCGCGAACCTGCTGCGGGGTTGCGGCAAAATCGTCAACGTCGGACACGGGCTGCTGTCCA
>JAZDLX010000198.1:0-8110 GCA_043801585.1 bacterium
CCTTCGGCACGGAGTGGGGAGGTGTAGCAATTGTGTCGGTTGCAGATTGGAAGAATTTCCCGATGGTGGACGATGGAGACGGGAAATACACTGCTTCTACGGAAAGACTCGGCTGGGATCGCATCGCTATCTCGAGTGCCCCGGTTTCTGTGGACTTCACTGACCGCACAGGAAACAGCACGAACACAGTAGCGGCGGATGCATTGAACATCGCGGATGTCCTATGGCGCACGCTCACGGGGCACTCAGGTGATGTATCATCTGTCACGTTCAGCCCGGATGGGGCGACACTCGCCAGCGGTAGCTATGACAACACGATCAAGCTGTGGCGTGTCAGCGACGGCAGCCTGATCCGCACACTAAGAGGCCATTCGTCATTCGTGCTGTCTGTTGCGTTCAGCCCGGACGGAACGACGCTCGCCAGCGGCAGCCAAGACAAAACGATCAAGCTGTGGCCCTGAGGGTTTCAGAGCAGTTCAAGAAGTTATCGCTTCATACTGGCTGGAATACTTTTTCCGTTATACATGGCAGAAGTCGATTATCCCCGCGAATATCAAGCAATCTGCCGGGAATACATACTCTGACCGACGACGTATTCCCGCCACTCTATTTTAGATTTTTGGCTCTCGAGCCCGCCGATTTTTAGTGCATGCAAACTTTCTCTAGACGTATACTTGCCCCGATTCAGGTGGACCCCCTGCGTTTACCCGCGAGATCATTGAAACAGCGTACTCATTTCACTTGGAGAATTCCCCTTTCCAGTAGCGAAATACCGAAGATTTGGGGAACTTTTCCCCAGAACCTAATAGAAAGGCTCCCGGTGAAACCACCGGGAGCCAACAGGAACCGCCGGGCCGCCCCCCCTGGCCGACACACCGCAAATCCGCTATTGACGGTATGTCCCACCCGACGGTTTGAGATCGTGCCTACCGGCTTGCCTTCCGGGCAGACAGGAGGAGAGATTGGATGCCGCCCGGAAGACAGTCCGCCAGTTTGATGAATACTTCTGACGGTAATTTCCCCTCCTCTGAGATACGAGAGGATGAGGAGGGTAAACACCACATGAAAAGGGGCAAAGGGTATGCCATCTTTTTTCACAAACTTTCTGCTGTCTGTTCTGTGGATACAAAACGTGAGCCAACGGAAGTCATCCAATTACATGTAATTCAAAATCAATCTCTTGGGTTCGCTTTAACAGGAGGATTTTGCGTCATCCTTGTGCCGGGGAAGAAAGGGCAGCAGGTTCAAATCACTTCAGAAAGTGGGGTAATATTCCCCAGCGGGGAGTTATTCCCCGTTTTTATCGGCCTTCCTCCCCACTCTTCGTGGCTTTCAATTTCTCACGCAGGGTCTTCCGATCGATCCCGAGCAGACGGGCGGCTTTCGACTTGTTCCCGCCGACGTTGGCAAGAACCGCCAGGATGTGGCGCACTTCCGCCTGGGCGAGGGTGATCGATTCCGATTCCGGATCGGTAGCGCGAAACCGCATCAGTTCCGGGAGGTCCGGCGGTTCGATCTGGTTTCCCTCCGCCATCACCACCACCCGTTGGATGACATTTTCAAGTTCACGGACATTTCCCGGCCAATCGTGACGGGAGAAAGCCGCCATCACCGCATCGGAGAACACCGGCATCGGACGGCGGTCCGCCTCGGCGAACCGTTTCGCAAAATGGTGGACGAGCAGCGGGATGTCATCCGGCCTGTCACGCAAGGGCGGCAGGGCGATGGGGATGACATTGAGGCGGAAATAGAGATCTTCACGGAATTGTCCTGCCCGAACCATTTTTAACAGGTCACGGTTGGTTGCGGCGAGAACCCGAACGTCCGCCGTTTTCTGTTGCATCGAACCGACCATCAGGTATTCCCGTTCCTGCAGCACCCGCAGCAGTTTCACCTGGATGGGCAACGGAATTTCCGACACTTCATCGAGAAACAGGGTGCCGCCCTGCGCTGCATGGAGAAATCCTGTCCGGGTCTCGTTCGCTCCGGTGAACGCTCCCTTGACGTGTCCGAAAAGTGCGGATTCCACGAGTGTCTCCGGCACCCCCGAGAGGGTCACCGGGACGAAGGGTGCATCGGCGCGGGGACTTCCGTAGTGGATCGCGCGGGCGACAAGCTCCTTACCCGTGCCGGATTCGCCGGTGATCAGCACCGTGGCGTTCGACAGGGCGGCCTTACCGATCATTTTGTAGACTTCGCTCATCGAACGTGACTGTCCGATCAGGCCGGGCGGACTTGGATAACCAGCGAGTGCAGTCTCCTCCGAACTGCACCGCATGTGCACACGTTCCAGCGAACGTCGTACCGCCGAGATCAGTTCATCCTCCGTGAACGGCTTGGCGATATACTCCGTCGCTCCTTCACGCATCGCCTCAACAGCCCCCTCGACGGTAGCGTATCCGGTCACCATCATCACGCCGGTTTCGCGAAGATTTTCGTGGATGTGGCGGACCAGGTCGATACCGGAAATACGTGGCATCTTCATATCGGTAATGACGAGATCGATAAGTTGATGCTCGAGAAGTTCGAGGGCTTCTTTCACACCCGAAACGGTGAAGACGGTATAGCCTTCCTCAGTGAGGTTTCGCCGCAGCAGTTCAAGGGTCGTCGGCGAGTCATCGACAACAAGAATGCGGTCGCCCGCAGCGGTAGCCTCAGCGCTCATATCACCCCTCTACCCCTTGAGACGGCGCTGCCGGGAGGCGGACCTGGAACGAGGAACCCTTCCCCGGAGCGCTGCGAACGATGATCTCCCCGCCGTGGGTTCGCACTATGCCATGAACGATGGCAAGCCCAAGGCCGGTCCCTTCGTCGACATCCTTGGTCGTGAAAAAGGGGACGAAGATTTGTTCCTGTAGTTCTTTCGCGATTCCGACACCGGTGTCCACAACCTCGAGAAAGACGCCCTTCTCCTCATCCCAGGTGCGGACGGTGAGTGTTCCGCCATCCTCCATCGCCTGGATCGCATTGACGACCAGGTTGATCAGCACCTGGCGGAGTTGGGTTTCATCGGCGAGGACCGTCCTGTCTGCATTGTGCAGGTCACGCACCAGCTCGATTCCCTGGCGAGCGCACAGAGAGTCGAAAAACTGCAGGCTGTCTTGTACAATCTTGTCGAAGAAAAACCGTGTCCGCTCCGGCGGCATCTGCCGTGCGAACAGCATTAATTTTCGAATCACCTCCCGCGCGTTCAAGGATGCGTCGATGATTCGATCGAGATCATCGGCGGCCTGCCTGGGAAGGGAATGGACTTTCTTCGCCAGTTCGGCGAAGCCAAGGATATTGCCGAGCGGGTCGTTCAACTGGTGCGCGACTCCAGCGGCGAGCTGTCCAATTGTCGCCAGACGGTCAGCGTGCCGGAGCTGTTGCTGCAACTCCTCCCGTTCAACTATTGCAAACACTCTCTCCAGGATCAGGGAAAGGTGACTCGCTGCGGCATTGATCAACTCCTCGCCGATCCTATCCGAGGAACATTCTCTATCCTCTCGACGGATCACCATCACCTCCCCCTCGATGGTACCGAGGAGAACAATAGGCGCACGGCAGCAAATACGGGTTTCCGCAGAAATCACACTGCCGAAACCGTGTTCGCGAAAGGTGATAGCTACTTTATCCGATTCGGGATGATCGAGGGAGGCCTGGATCAGATCGAGGGACTTGTTGAGCAGATTTTCAGCGCTTTGATCATGTTCTTCGACTGCGAGGCGTGTGAGACCGTACAGGCAGGAGAGGACCCGCACCTGCCGGCGCAGAGACTCGACCGTTTCTCCTGTTTGAGCTGCCGGTTCTTCAAGCCTGATGTCAGAATACGGCTCCCCCATACCTGTCCTCGGTTGGCCTCAACGCAGGTGAATAAATACAACGTATCACCGATGCCGTCCCCATGCAAGGCTGACTCGGGGACGATTCCGTCATCCTGCGAATTGCACCCTCGCGAAAGCATCGCTATCTTCCCGGCAGACATTCAAGGGGACGCATGAAAGCATGGCGTGATTATATCCAGAGCAGGGTACTGAAATCGGCGATCAAACAAGGCCGAAAGGAACCCAAGCCGAAGAAAAATCTGGAAAAAGGAGGGTTTGTCTTTGTCTTTCCCTCCGATCCTCAGGCGGCGCGGATGGTCCTGCAACCGGTCAGGGAATGGCTTGCGGATCACCCGGAAGGACCCGTTCGTATCATCGTCCCCAAGGAAGCGCAGGAAGTTGCACGAAAATTGAAGGCGGGCGTCCGTACGATCACTTTTGAACTGGAGAACGATCGCACGAAATCAGGTGTTCCGACTCGTGAATTGCGAAGGCATGTCAGTCACCTGCAGGCAAATGTCGCGGTTCTACTCGCCGATGAACCCGATTCCTTCGAGGAAATCCTGTTCGCCCTGATCAACGCCAACCTCAAGGCAGCCCTGTTTACCGAGTCGCGGACCGATCACGTTCAACTCCTCGTGCAGGCGCGCGGAGAACATTCCAGGACAAAAAAGATCCAACTGCTCCTCGATGCGATCAGCACCTTTGGACAGGAGCAGGTTCCCACCAAGTCAAACAGCGATTCCGCAAGACGGGCACGCCGCACGTTCTCTACAGAGAACGCCTCAGACAAATCCTGAAAATCTCCGAGGAAAGCCGAATTTCGCGAGTGTTCTGAGATACTGCCTCAGGGAATGAACGCGCCTGCGGAAATGCGGTGAACCTGGCCAAGGGCGCCCTGAGAATGGAAGGAATAGTCTACCCGAAGCCGCCCCTGGATCACACCCACCCCAGCGGAGAGTCCCGCGAGGGAATCGTCCGGACCGGAAACCTTGAGACCGCTGGCGAGAGTCGTGTAGCCCGCTCGCAGGATCAGATTGTCAGATACCGTAAACTCCCCCGCCCCGGTTGCCATCACCGAACCATTGGATTCCAGATGGACAGTCGCGGTTATTTCGAGGGGCAGGTGTTCCAGCGTGCGGGCGCCACCGATACGTAACGTCAACGGAAGCGCTTCGCCGGTATCCGCGTATCGATCCACTTGAGTACCGAGATTTGCAACCGTGAAAGCAAACCGGATCCGTTGGGACGGAATGAAGTACTGTGCGCCGAGATCGACCGCCGCCACGGTGGATGTGTAGCTGTCGATCCGGCTGTTGAGCAATTTTACCGAAGTTCCGACGAACAGATTTGTCAGGAAGCTTCGGCAATACCCTGCGGTGATCTGGATGTCATCCGCACTGAATTCACCCGTTGCAGGCATATCAAGGGATTCGCGGCGGTCGAAACGGCCATAGGTGAACCAGGTGAGTGAGAGCGCTCCCACGCCGCCCGAGATCGGTTGCGCGTACGCCGCATGTCCGGATGCGAGGTCGAGCGGGTGATTTGCATAAGTGGCTGAGACGGTCCGCATCTCCAGCGCCGCGAGGCTTGCCGGATTCACGTCCAGAGCACCGCTGCCGACTCCCTCCATGGCTACCGGGAAACCGCCGAGAGCTGAACCGCGAGCCGTCGGATCGATGCGAAGAAGATCGAAACCAGCCGCATCGAGCCGCAGTGGCAACAGGGTAAGCATCGCACCCAATGCGATCAGGCATCTGATTTGTCCTGCGGGCAGTCGTTTGTTCATTGCCAGTACTCGTTTTTGTTGATGTACCATTCACCATCCGGAGGCGGATCATCTGACGACGGTTTCGGCCAATCGGTTGGATTCGACTCCTCGTCCTTTTCAGAAAGATACCGTCTGCGGCGCAGAATGGCGAGACCTCCCGATACTGCGACCAACATGGAGGCACCCACCCACAGGAGCATGTCGAAATTGATCCATTCAAAGAGACGGTACCAGCGGTATTGATCCCGGAGCGAACGGTGCCAGGCGACTTCAACGTCGAACAGACTTCGTCCGGAGATCGCTTCGAAAAGGCTGTCGGGGCTCGTGCCGCTCCGATACCCCGCGAGCAGCCCGGCCATCGACGGCCAGCCATACCTGTCGACAAGAAACTCGACGAAACTGATCGACTGCAGGTAGGCCACCCTTGCCTGTTCGGGACCGAAACGAAGCATGTCCTCGATCCCCTCGAGGGTATACGTTTTTCCGGTGACCACGGCTCGTCCCAACGGCCTTCGGTTGTTGTACATGGTTTCGCCCGACAGGTACATCGCCAGCCCCTCCGAGAGCCAGCGCGGCAACCGTGAGGGTTCGCGATAATCCGTCAGAACATGGACGAGTTCATGCAGCGCGGTCACCGTGAACTGAGCCTTGTTCGAATACAGGGTCGGTGACTGCAGAATGATCCGTGAGTCGGCCGGATAGGCCGCACCACCGGTCCAGTCCGGGAGCCCGCGTGTGAGGGTGTGGAAACGGCCACGGTTCGGAGCGATCACCACGGTGATGCTGTCCGGCACAGGCACGCCCAGCTTCTCGGAGAATTCAGGGAGCTTGCGTGCGATCAAGTCCGCCAATTCTCTGGAGTATCCGGCGTCCTGCGGCTCGTACCAGATGTGAAACACATCGCGCGAAAGCAGTTGCCATTGACCTGGCATCTCGCGGTTGTTCTGGGCATGCAACGTGCCCATGGCGGACGTCAACGCCAGCGCGATAAGCACAATCCGTACACCCGGATGTCCCCAGCCTCCCCTCACACCACCTCCAGTGGATCGATGTCTATGATACTCGTTGTCGCCGGTGGCAGTTTCACTTCGTGGATCGCTCTGCGCAGGTTTTCACGCAGGATTCTCCCCTGCGGATCACGCTCTCTCGGCGTTGAGATCATCAACCTCCAGCGCCATTGCCGTTTGACACGGGCAACAAACGCCGGCACCGGACCGCGCAATGTGATCGCACTTCCCTGACGCCGGAGCGTTTTCGCCAGGTTTTCAGCGCCCTCTTCCGCACGTTCAGGAGTGGCCGATGTCACCGTTACCATCGCCATGCGAACGTAGGGCGGATAGTTCAACTCCCGTCTTTGGGCGAGCTGCTGCCGGGCAAATCCATCGACGTCCGGTTGCATGATCGAGTTGAACACCGGGTTGTCCGGGTCGAGAGTCTGGACGATCACCTCACCCATCCGTTCGCCACGTCCGGCGCGACCCGCCGCCTGCACCAACAAACGGAACGTCCTCTCCGCCGCACGGAAATCCGGTTGGAACAGTACCGGGTCGGCGTTGACAACACCGACGAGGGTCACATGTTCAAAATCATGCCCCTTGGCGACCACCTGCGTCCCGAGCAGCAGACCGGCATCCCCCTCGCTGAACGCCCGGAGGATTCGTTCATGCTCGCCGTGTGCGCGTGTCGTGTCCGCGTCCATGCGGATCGGGGCAAGCGTAGGGAATCGACGCTGGACCTCTTCCTCGATCCGTTGCGTTCCCGCGCCGAGTGGACGGAGATGGTCGCCATGGCAGGAGGGACACTGATCCGGCACCCGTTTGGTGATTCCGCAGAGATGGCAGCGCAATTGTGTTCGACGTCCGCCGTGGTAGGTGAGCGGGATCGAACAGTTGGGACATTCGATACGGGCGCCGCAATCGCCGCAGGTGAGCACCGGGGCGAAACCGCGCCGGGTGATCAACAGGACCACCCCCTCCCCCTTCTTCGCCCTCACCTCGATTTCCCGTGCCAGGTGGGCTCCGATGTAAGGCGCGTCCGCTTCCTCACGCCGCCTGTCCAGAACGGTCACAATCGGCCACGCGGAGCCGAAACGCTGGGTGAGTCGAAGTTGCGCGAGTTGGCCTTCATCCACCAGGCGGATTGATTCGAAGCTCGGCGTCGCTGAGACGAGCAGCACCACTGCACCGTTCCGCTGACCACGGACGAGAGCGACATCCCGCGCATGATAGCGTGGCGCCGGGTCCAATTGCTTGTAAGATTCCTCGTGCTCTTCATCGACGACGATCAGCCCGAGATTTTTTACCGGAGCGAAGATCGCGCTGCGCGGTCCGACGACAACCCGGGCACGTCCCTCGAGCACCTCACGCCACGCCGCGACACGGCGAGCCGCTGTGAGGCCTGAGTGCAGCACGACTACTGGCTCATCCAACGCAGCACGAATCCGTGCTACCACCTGCGGAGTCAGCCCGATCTCCGGCACCAGCAGGATCGCTCCCTGATCCCGCGCAAGGGTTGACTTGAGCGCCTCGATGTAGAC
>JAZDLX010000220.1:0-2915 GCA_043801585.1 bacterium
GCTTTCTCCCTTTTTGCGGCAAGTGCATATGGTCAGAGACCTGGCCATAAGGAAGTCGTCGGCTATGATGCAAGGAACAATCCACTTTATGCATGTGTCTCTGGTGGTTGTAGTTGCCCTGATAGTTCTTCAGGTGGAGGAGGGGGCTCAGGTTCAGGATCTGCTGGATGTACTTGGATCACGATCAATACCGGTTATGCCAAGCCTGGTTCAGTGATGAAACCCGGCATTCTGAAGATCAGAGCAGAAAGACCATCCTCAGCTCTTTTTACACCCCAAGCCTTGCGCTACGCTGCCGGATGGGGCATTTATGAGCCTTCGACCGAATTGACAGGCGGCGGGACGCCTCGCTCATTGTCTCTGCTCGATACAAATGGCTTACCGGTGGAATTCCGATTCGAGGACGGTGAGTCGATGGGCGTGCCCGTCTCGGGAGATGAACACTCCGCCGCTCGTTTGCTAATGGTCGATGCAGAGGGGTGGTCCGTCACGAACGAACCTGCTTATTACGATCTCTATCCCGGAAATGGGGAACTGTATCGATTCTGCGCAAGCGCCACCGCCTCCAACTATTTTCAACAGGTTCTATACAAGAGTGCCAGCGGTCGACAGGAAACGATGTCTGACTCGGGCGTTGAAGTCGTTATGAGTCAGGATCGAGTCCTGCAACAGGTGCTGTCGGCCTCGTGCCTTGCGGATATCGTGGTGGAGAATTCATCGAGATACAGCATCCGCTTTTACCAGCGCGCGGATGTGCAAAGCCAAAGGGATGAAAACGGGCGTTTTGTTCCGTCAAGCAACGCAACACCTTATGTCACATGGGTGGTTGAAAATCCGGAAACCAACAGTATCAACAGACTGCTGCTGACCCGTCAGCTGCCCGGCGGTTCCAACGTGTACGATTTCGTTTATGTGGACGCGAGCGAGGAATGGACCTTGACGACGGGCAATGGGCTCAAAACGGTGGCCAAGGATGCGATGTGGGACGATGATCACGAGAACCGGTTAGTCACCGAGATCATCAGATCCGATATGGGTGAAATGGCGCTAAAGAAGACCACCCTTTATCATGTCTTTCCCTGGGGCGAGAGACAAACGGATGAAACGCTGGATCCGGACGCCGCCGCGTTGAAGACGAAATTCCTCTACTACGAGGACAGCAGTCAACAAGGCCGGTATTCGAAAATGAGCGGGATCCAATACGCCGATGGGTCGTGGGAGCGGTACGACTACGACGCCAATGGCGTTCAAACCGGTACAATCACGCCGTGGAAGGACTCGGCGTACGATACCCCGGCCGGCGGGGCCGATGTGGTATACCACGACTACACGCCCGTCGATGCCGGCGACGTGCTTGCGGCCAACGATCAACGTCCACGAACCGTAACGCGCAAGATTATGGGCGTAACGGTGGCTAAAACGTTCCATGCGTATGTAACGACGGCCTCAAAGGAATTTCTGGAAATCGAGGAAAAATGCGTGAATCCGGAGGCGGACTACGGTGACCCGGACAATCTGCAAACCATCAAGACGTATTATGGAACCAATGCCTCGGATGTAGCCGTCGGCTTACTGAAGAGTATTCAACAGCCGGATGGCCGATTGGATACCTACAGCTATGAATACGGTAACTATATCGAGCAGACCGAACCCGGTGAATGCTCGTTTCAGCCGGATTCCGGCGGCTCAGCTCTCCGTACCACTATCATCCATGGTACGACCAACAGCCCCGACGGCATCGCCTACAAGACCACCAAAGAAACCAAGGTGCTCGATCCGTTCAGCAACGAAGTGCTGACCGAGACCTACGTTTACACGGGTGGGTCAAACTATGAGCGGGTGGAATGGATGGTTAAAAGCTTCGATGTATTCGGGCATGCCATGACCGAGACAAAATCGACCGGCGAAAAGACGGAATCCTCGTGGGGCGGATGCTGCGGCAAGGAGAACGAAACCGACGCCCAAGGCATTCAGAAGGTCTATGAGTATGACGCGTTGTCGCGCGTGATCGCCGAGATCAAGGTGGGCACGAACAGCCCAGCCGACGATGTCGAGATGACATATAAATACGATGCGGTTGGCCGTCGTTTAGGCCAGAGCGTGTCCGGAGGGGATTTGACGCTGGTTACCAGCAACGAATACAATCTGGCGGGCCAACTGCGGAAAACCGTAGATGCGGTGGGTTTGATTACGACTTATTCATACAATAATGGTGGTGGTGTGCGTTCCCGAGTTCTTCCCAGCGGCGCGATGGAGATCACCGAGAACTACCTGGATGGCCGGATCAAAAGCATCACCGGCACTGGTGTGATTTCTAGATACTACGAATACGGCGTCGACGCCAACGGCTTCCAATGGACGCTTGTCTATATCGGTCCCGAAGGCACCAATTCGCCCATGTGGGAAAAGAACACGACGGACTTGCTCGGTCGCATCGTCAAAACGGAAAAGCCCGGATTCGGCGGCACTCAAACAGTTGAATATACCTACAATGCCAAAGGCCAGTTGACGAAGGTCGAAAGTACAGGGCAGGCGGATACCTTGTATGAATATGACGAACTCGGAAATCAGACAAGGTCTGGCCTGGATGTAAACGGGAACGGGGTACTCAACCTGGCCTCCACGGACAGGATTCAGGAAACCGACAGTCGGTATGTGGAGTCCGGCAGCAACTGGTGGCAGGAGGTTGAACAACGGGTTTATGCGGCGGAGAACGACGACGATCCGACCACCGTAAACATTCAGCGCAAAGCTTTTGGCTCCGGTTGCGCCTGTCAGGCCCAGGAATCCGTGGTCATCGATATCCATGGCAACCAGACCGTTGCGACAACGGCCATCGATCGCGATGCCAAGAAAGTGACCCGAACTACGGTCTTCCCTGACTCAACGAATGCGGCAGTCGAAATAGCCATCAA
>JAZDLX010000015.1:0-2503 GCA_043801585.1 bacterium
GAGAAATCAGGCGTTGAGGGATAGAGATCGTAGAGCTGATAGAAGAAAACATTGGGCATCGTCTCGTACCACCAATCACCGCCGGTACCCCCCGACGCGTTGTTCAGGTAGAGATCGAGTCCGTTGGCTCGGTTGAAGAAATGGCGACACATCTTCACGTAATCCGTGCCGTCCTGATCGCTTTTGTCGATTCCCACCAACGACGCGCCGATCACCGCCGGTATCGTGTTGATCCCCTCGCCCTCGCCGCCACGGTCTCCACCGACATAGGAGACGAGTCCGAAGCCGGGTTCTCCGGGATAGTTGATGGAAGTTGTCGTCGACCAGGAGAGAGGCAGGTATTGCCCCTCAAGAGTCATGTTAAAGACAAGCGAGTCGTACCCCATGGCGGCGGTTTTCCAGTCCCGCATCTGATAAGGGGTGGGCTGGTTGGGCATCAGATCAACACGCGGTATGGCAATCTGCTCCTGGGCCAGGGCAGGTGTTGTCAACGTCAAGTGTGATGCCAGGCCGAGGAGCATCACGACGACAACGAAGAGCCTGAATTTTCTCATAATTCCCCCTATCATGGAACGGAGGCTCCGCCCGTGGACGGAGCCTCGTCAGGAGCATCGTTTCACAACCCACAAGGCGTGACAGTCACCCTTCACCGGAAAGTACTGAAAAACGGCAGTTGTGATTCAACGTTTTGAAAACCTGTTTCTGTCACCCTTCTTGACGACTCAGAACATGATCCCGAGGGAATACCGAATGACGCGTTCGAGCCGTCCGAAGTCAGCGTAGGAGATGTCCGCGACGAAAGCCGTATTCCCTACGAGGTAGTACCGGATGCCCGCTCCCGCTGTGAGTCCCTGCTCCGTGTCTTCAAGGAACAGCGTTTTCCAGCCCGCGCGCAAAAAGGCCCAATCCCTGTAAGAGAATTCACCCCCAACATTCACGTACTCATGATTGTCGCTCGGATGGACGGCATCCATCGCGAGGGTCAGGCGTCCAAACCGATTCTCCAGCACTTCTCCCGCCAGTCCGACACGAAAGAGCAACGGCAACGGCCACTTTTCCGTTTCGAGGTTCGCCGGAATCCTGTCATTGTTACCCGGATTTGTCGGATCCTGATCGTAATAGATCCTTGTGTCCCTGCCGGTCATTTGCATGTCCGGTCCAAAATTTGAAACGGACATTCCAAGCCTGACATCCTTGAAAGGTGTAGTGAAGAGGAGGCCAAGATCCAAGGCGACGGAAGACGCACTCATATGCCAAATCTTCTGGCTGATGTACTTACCGTTTCCGCCGATGGTCAGACGGTCGGTCAGGCGCCACGCTCCAGTGATGCCGATGGCAATATCGTTCGCCTGGAAATACTCACCGGTTCCATCCGGGTAATCGATGGTGCGTACTTCCATCTCGTTCATGGTTACCGCGGAAACGAAGCCTCCAAACCAAATTTCAGGCGAAACCGGGATCACAGCGGCCACGTGGTCGAAATTGACATCCGCCAGCCACTGGGTGTGGACAAAGCTCGCTTCGCCCTGCTTCAACGTCGCCAATCCAGCGGGATTCCAATAAATCGCGGTGATGTCATTAGCGGTAGCCGTGAAAGCACCGCCCATTCCGATGGCCCGTGCGCCCACCTCGATTTCAAGGAACGGCGCCGCGGTGGTCCCCGTTTTCGAGACGTTCTCGACAAAGGTCTGGGCCATCACGGTTTCCGAAACGAGAACCGCCATAAGGATGAGCGCGATGGTAATCAGGATCGTTCTCATCATTCCTCCTTACTTGATGACCGCAAACTTGCCGATGTGTTTCCCGATCCGGGGAGCGTCCACATGATACAGGTACACACCGTAGGCAATGTCCATCCCGTCCTTCGAAACCAGATTCCACGATTCAGAGCCATCTTCGTTGGGAGCATTATGCTCTATCGTCTGAACCAGATACCCGGCGAGCGTATAGATCCGAATCGTGCACTTGGGCGGGAGGTGAATGAAATCAATCTTTCGTGGACCACGTCCGGTCGAATAATTCACACGGGGTTCCCAGACACTTGCGCCGACATAAGGATTGGGAACGACCGCGATGTTGTGGATGTCCCGTTTGGCCTTCGCCACGTCATAGCCCGGTCCGCGAACGGAGAAAGAGTAGACGTCCGTATCACAGAATGGAATCGGGGTGACGATCCTTAGTACGTCTCCAGCCTGAGGAAATACCTCTGTGTGCACAATCGTATAGGTGGTGTCAAATCCCTGGATGTCCGCATGGATTGCACTCGCCGGCGCCATCAGTTCGATGTTCCAGGTCAGCAGCAGAGGACTCATGCTGACGATCGGCTGGATATAGATGTACCGGAGAAGACTGTCGCCGAAGTCATCATAAAACCAGGCTTCGCGGTAAGCGAACTGAAGCTGTTCCTGCTCGGTTGTGTTCCACAGCTCGAAATTCACTGTATCCTTGAGGAACGAACCAAGCAACGGGACGGTGACAACGGTGTCCTCGTCCACCCAGCGCA
>JAZDLX010000024.1:0-15631 GCA_043801585.1 bacterium
ACCGAAGTGATCCCCATGGGCGTGCGAAAGGACCACCGCTTCAACACTCGCCGGGTCCACACCCAGTTTTCGCATGTTCTCCCGAACGACCTCACTGCCACCTGTGTCGAACAGCAGACGATGCCCACCTGCCTCGACCAGGCAGGAGAACCCCCATTCCGCAACGAGCCCCTCCAACGCAGGCTGTACGTTGTCGTAAAGGACTGTCAGACGGATATCCTTCATTTCCATGGCATCCCCCCCAGCGGCATACCCCACAAAACAGAATAGCGAGATGAGGATTTCCGCGTGGAGTGCCCTGACCGTGGAATTGAATCCCATCACGCCTCCATCTGAATCTTTTGCCGACTCCATCTCGTTGAAGATGGCGAACACGGATCAGGAACCACAACTCCTGAAAGCCCTGTCCTCCGCCCTACCATCCCGGCGTCACCCTTCGTATCTTGGGGTGAACTTTTGTGCAGGCCGCCCCGTGTGGATACCACGATGCGGCAACGATTCTGTTCAACCCGGTTCCGATGTGACTCACAAGCAAAAGCACAAACCGATTCCAACAACCGACCTGAAGTTGAGTGATTTCCTCACCCGGCTGGAGTCCGACGACCGTTTCGCCCGCGAGATCGCGCACCACGAGGTGATCGAGGGTCTCCCCGCACGGTACGCTCCTCTCGACCCACAGCTCCCCGAGGGGTTGGCCAACGCGCTCCGCGCCGAGGGGATCGAGGGACTCTACACACACCAGGTGGAGGCGATCCGTCTCGCCCGCGAGGGCAAGCACGTCGTCAGCGTCACCCCCACCGCCAGCGGCAAGTCCCTCTCTTTCCTGCTTCCTATCCTCGAGGCGCTGCAAGCCGATCCTCAGTCCCGCGCCCTGCTGCTCTTCCCGATCAAGGCGCTCGCACAGGACCAGTTCAAACACATCCGTGATCTGCTCGCAGCCGCCGGAATGGGCGAAGTCCGCATCGAGATCTACGACGGCGACACACCCGCCCACCACCGGGCGAAGATCCGCCAGAATCCTCCGCAAATTCTGCTGACCAATCCGGACATGATTCATCACGGCATCCTTCCGTTCCACCAGCAGTGGGAGGGACTGCTCGAGAACCTGAAATTCGTCGTCGTCGATGAGCTTCACGGGTACAAGGGAATTTTCGGGTCGCACGTACTCCAGGTGCTTCACCGCCTGCGCCGTGTGGCGGCGTTCCACCGCAGCCGACCACAGTTCCTCGCCGCTTCAGCAACGATTGCCAATCCCGGCGAATTGGCCTACGAATTGACGGGGCTCCCCTTCGAGGTCGTCGAAGCGTCGGGCGCCGCACGAGCCGCACGCCATTTTCTTTTCATGAATCCGACCGCCAGTTTGTACACGACTGCGGTCAAACTGCTTACCGATTCCGTACACACCGGATTGAAGACCATTGTTTTCACCAAGGCGCGGAAAATGACTGAACTGATCCACAACTGGACGATTCAGTCCGCGCCGGAGCTGGCGGGAAGGATCAGCGCCTACCGCGCCGGGTATCTCCCCAGCGAACGGCGCGAGATCGAAAAGGCGTTGCAGAGCGGCGAGCTGGACGGTGTCATCGCCACGAGCGCCCTCGAGATGGGGATCGACATTGGGGGACTGGACGTTGCGGTGCTGGTCGGCTATCCCGGTTCCATCTCGGCAACGTGGCAGCGAGGGGGTCGGGCCGGACGACGCGACCGTGACTCAGCGATTTTCCTGCTCGCCCTCCCCGACGCGCTGGACCAGTATTTCATGCGTCACCCGTCGGATTTCTTTGCCCGTCCCGTCGAGGCAGCCGTTGTCGATGCCGGAAACCCGTTCCTGCTGAGAAGCCACCTGCTTTGCGCCGCGCAGGAACTCCCGCTACGTCTCGACGATCCGACCTGGCCGAAATCGATCAGCGAACCGGCGATCCGGGAACTTGCGCGTGACGGCGAACTGCTGGAGGCGGCGGGCGGAGCGGTGTTCTTCCCGAAAGCAAAACAGCCACAGCGCAATGTGGACATCCGTGGGGGAGGCGACACCTTCAGCATCTTCGAAGAAACATCGCATAAACTGATTGGCAAGGTCAGCGGCTGGCAGGCGTTGACCGAGTGCCACGAGGGCGCGATCTATCTTCACCACGGGCAGTCATTCCTCGTCGACCGGCTCGATCTGGCGACAAATGAGGTGTTCGTCCGCAGGGCGAACGTCGCCTACTACACCCAGGCGAGGACCAGCAAGGACACCGAGATCCTCGAGGTCTACGACTCACGGGAGAATGACCGCTACCGCCTCTTCCTCGGCAAGCTGCATGTCACCGAAACAGTGACAGGATACGAAAAGCGCTCGACTGCATCCCGCGAGAAACTGTCCGAGCACGAGCTGGATCTGCCGCCCTTGGCGTACGACACGATCGGGACGTGGTTCATGCCGACCGACGAGGCGATTGCGGGACTGCTCGAGGAGAAGCGTCACCCGATGGGATCGCTCCACGCCGCCGAGCACGCCAGCCTGGCGCTGCTTCCTCTCTTCGCCCTCTGCGACCGGAATGACCTGGGCGGGATCTCGTTCACCCGTCACGTACAAGCGGGCGGGGCGGCGGTGTTCCTCTACGACGGCCATCCGGGCGGAGTCGGACTCGCCAACCGCGCCTACAAGGTGATGGACGAACTGCTGGAGCGTGTGCTGCATCTCATCGAGGAGTGCGAATGCGAGGAGGGATGCCCAAGCTGCATCCACTCCCCGAAATGTGGCAACGGGAATCAACCCCTCGACAAGGCGGGTTCGATCCGCCTGCTTCAGCACCTCACCGGAGGTGCGGAACTGATGGGCGATACAGCGATGTACAGGCAGGAGTTTCCCGAAGGGCATCATGCACAGACGGAATCCTTTGGAACCCTGCTGACGGGGCAGCCGGGCCACTTGGGAATTGGAACCACTGTTTACGTTTCGAAATTGCCCCTCACTAAAGGGCGAGACATTGTTGTGTTCGATCTGGAGACCCAGCTATCCGCCGAAGAGGTCGGCGGCTGGCACAACGCCCACTTGATGAAACTGGCCCTCGCGGTCACCTATGAACGGCGCAGCGACACCTTTGCCACCTGGTATGAGAAAGACGCTGAGGAGTTGGTCCACCGTCTTGCGAAGGCGGAACTGGTCGTCGGGTACAATCACAAGAAATTCGACTACGCCGTGCTCATCCCCTACGTCCCTTTCGATAAAGACGGAATCCCCATCGTGGACTTCCGCGCCCTCCCCTCCCTCGACCTGCTCGAAGAACTGACTTCTTCAAACGGCTTTCGTGCGAAACTGGCGGATGTTGCCGCGGCGACCGTCGGTGCGACGAAAACCGCCGATGGGCTGCAATCCCTCCAGTGGTGGAAGGAAGGCAAGGTCGATCTGATCGAGGAGTATTGCCGGATGGATGTCAAGCTCACCGCACAGCTCTTCGACCACGCCCTCGAGCACGGCCATGTGCTGCTCGACAGGAAGGATCAGGGCGTTGTGCGCGTTCCGCTGGTGCTGCCGCTGGAGAAATTACTTGCCTGACTGAAACACCTCGGAACAGGATGCACAGGATCAATAAGAACTCGAACGGCTTGAAACAGGATGTACAGGATCGGCAGGATGGGCAAAACCTCGTTCCCCAAGAATTGAATCTTTCTTATCCTTTCCATCCTGTGAATCCTGTCCATCCTGTTTATTCTGTTTCCACTATTCATTTCCTCGAGAATCTCGGCGACAGGACAACCAACAACAGGGATGCGACCAGTGCAAGGGAGGCGCTGGTGAGGAATGCCGCCTTGCCGCTGACGGCTTCGTAGAGCAAACCAAAAAGAATACTCGCCGGGAGGGTCATCAGGCCGAGAGTCATGTGGTACCAGCCGAAGGCGGTGCCGCGCAATCCACCCGGTGCGATCTGGGCGATCAACGCTTTCTCGCTCCCTTCGGTGAGGCCGTAGTAGAGGCCATAGGCCAGAAACAACACGGTCACCTGTGTTGTCCCGACGGCAAAGGCGAATCCGGCGTAAATCGCGGCGTAGAACAGCCAGCCAAGCGCAATCGTCCGCCTTCTCCCCCACCTGTCCGCGAGCGCTCCGCCGGGCACCACCGAGACCATCTTGACAATGTGCAGGCCGACCCAGAGCAGAGGCATGCCGTAGAGCGGAGTCTTTTCCGCACCCGCTTTGTAGAGCAGAAAAATGTCGCTGGCATTGCCGAGGGTGAAAAGTGCGAGCGGCAACAGGAAACGGGCGAGTGTGGACCGTGACAGGGGTTGTAAATCGGTTCCGACCTTCGCCTCTGAAACGCTGATGGAATCCTCCCTACTCGGCATTTCCCCGATCCTTTTCTCCCGCACACCAATCAGCACCGCCAACACGGCGAGTGCTCCGGGGATTGCGGTCAGGGCGAAGACGAGCCGGAGATTATTCCGGGAGAGGGCGAGAATGCCGAGTGCGATCAGAGGTCCAAGCACAGCGCCGGCATGATCCATCGCACGGTGAAATCCGAATGCCGCCCCGCGGTTCTCCTCGGGCACCGACGCAGCAAGCAGCGAATCACGGGGACTCGTGCGCAATCCCTTGCCAACCCGGTCGGCGACACGAATCCCCAAAACATGAAAGGGAGAGGTTGCCAGGGCGAGGAACGGGCGGACGACTGATGCGAGTCCATACCCGCCGAGGACAAAAGGCCGATGCCGTCCCGTTTTGTCCGACCAGATGCCCGAGAGATATTTCAGCAGAGCCGCGACAGCATCCGCAGCCCCTTCGATCCATCCCAACGCCAGTGGTCCCGCAGCGAGAACCACGGTGATGAATGCCGGGAGAAGAGGGATCGCCATTTCGGTTGCGGTGTCGGTGAATAGACTGACGACGCCGAGGGCGATCACATTTCGTGTAATCCAGGAGGCGCGGGATCTGCGAGCAGCCATTGGGAGATCTCCAATTTGATCCCGTAAATCTAACGCAGAAAAAGGACAGTTTTTCGTTTCCACAGGAAAAGGCAACTGTCCCAAGACGGTTAGAAATTGATCACGAAATCCACCCAGGGAACGCCAAGAAAGTTCATTTCAGAGTTGCGCAGAAGAGCAAAATCCGCCGCCATACGCCTCCCAAACCAGCGGATTCCCAGGGAAAACATCACACTGTTCAACCCCGAAGTATCATCAAGATTCGGCGGCAACCAATTTTCGCTAATCAGCTTTGTGTTGAGGCCGATCCGGTATTCACCGCCGACAACGACGATGGGACGATCCGAGAATTTGCCGTTCTCGAGACCGTACCCGAACCCAAGAGTCACTGCGGCATCCGGTTTTCCCCACGTGCCGACGCCGTAGATAAGATTGACGTTGCTCGAGGAGGAATCCGTATTTGCAAAGAACGAGAGAGTACCCACCGCAAAAGCCTTGGTGGGAGTTTCAATCAGACCGATCTTGGGTGTCAGCCACGCCAGGAAAAAATCGGCATTCGAGAACGGAAACAGGCCCCCTCCAATGGTGACATTGTTTCCGATGCTATAGTTGATATCGGGGAAGACGGCCTCGTATACGGCAAAATAGCCGTCTCCTTTCTTCAGACTGCGGCCTGTGGGGGCAAAGAATAAACGGGTAGTGTTAGGATCCTCCCGCTGAATTCGCTCCCCGTCCCCTTTCCGGGCCATCATGGTAGTCGCCCGTGTCACCTCGACTGCGGGAATGTCAAGATCACCGTATGGGGTGCTCATCTTGACCGTCCAGCCATCCCACTTGACAAAACGACCTGTAATTCCTTCCATCTGTTTCAATTCGAGTTCGCAGGGAATCCCCTCGAGCGCGCCCTGCTCACGCTGTGCAATCAGATCGCTGAGAATGGGAACAAGGGACTGATGAATCCGCAGGGTATCGATGTCGGATGGTGAATGTTGAATCAGCAGGAAATTCCATTTCAAGGATGTCGGATCGCGAACCAGGTGCAGGAATTCGACTTTCTCGCCGGGAAAGAGGCCGAGTGCTTTCACCTCGGTTGAATCGAAAGAACTCCCCACCTCGAACCTGGGTGCAGCGTCGGTACTCATCGGAATGGTCTGGGTCAGTACAATGGCTAGAAAAGCAGGAAAGAGATGCCGGGACCATTCATACGTCTTGTTCATGGCCCACCTCCATTAAGACCCCGGTAAATTCGCTATCCTGTAATCGTACATCAAGCAAAATATGGAAATCCGTCAAAACGTTTATAAACAGCCCCTCTTGACGAGCTTACGCCGTCGGAGAAGGGTATGTCGGCCTGCAATTCTTGAAGTTGCGATCAGACTGCTGTTTCCTCCACCTGCTGGAACGCTGAACAGGACATGGTACAATCGCCGCCTTTCGACAGAGGTCCGCGTCCACCGTCGGGGCGGCTAATTCCTCCTGACGAGTCGCATTCACCGGACACATCCTGACAACCGGGTAAGGATAATTCTGTGGGCAGAGTTGAGGCAACACCTGGTCCATCGTGAACGCCTCTCGTTAACCATATCGTGCTGCGTTTCAGTTTGAATGTTCCGAGCAGGCCGGAGTTGCGATGGCAGGGGAGTTGAACAATGATCCTGTGGGGGTGCTTTAGTCACCTTCAACCAGGGCGCCAAGGTCACGGCGTCTGCTGAAGCAACCTCGCAGTTCCCTCCGGGTCTGTGATCCCTTCGGTCAGAAAAACCAGGGCGGTCGAAGTTGGCGTCACTCCGAGACGCTTACGAAGGGAATCGAGGGCCGGGTCCTTCATCAACGCCCACAAGCCTGCCAGCGAAGCTGCTCCGCTCTCCCCAACCGGCAGGTCGAGTCCATGGAGACGGCGAAGCGCCCGGATCGCCCACACATCGTCAATCGCAATCGCCGCATCCACCCCTCGCAGCAGTGGGTCGAGGATACCGAGACCCAGGGTGCCGCAATTGAGTCCCGCCATCACTGTTTCAGCCGGTCCAACGACGCTGACACTCCTGCGAGCGGCGAGTGATTCGAGGGCGCATTCCGCGCCCAACGGCTCCACGGTGACAATGCGCGTTGTACCGCCATTACCCGGATATCGCAGGTGACGAACGACTGTGCCGAGCAATGCACCGACGCCGAATGGAACGATGACCAGATCCGGCCAGGATTGGTGCTCCCGCTCGAGCGCAGCATCGATCTCGCGCAGGATGGTTACGTACCCCTCGACGATCAAGGCCGGAATTTCTTCATAACCAGGCCATGAGGTGTCCTGGACCAGCCATGCCTCCTCTCCTGAGGCCGCATCTTCCGCAGCCCGAACGGTATCGTCATAGGAGCCGTCGATCACCGTCACCTCGGCCCCCTCGCCCCGTATCGCTTCGATGCGGGCGTCAACCGTCCCCAGCGGCATGAACACCCGCGCCCGCCAATGCAGCCATTTTGCGATTCGGGCGACACCACGGCCGTGATTGCCGTCTGTGGCGGTTACAAGTGTCCGATGGCCGATTGTGGCGGTACGGACGGCGAGATCGTCGACCGTTGTCCACGGTTCGAGCGGAACCGACAGCTGTTCGCATTCACGTCTGATCAGCTGATAGATAGCCCAGGATGATCCGACAACTTTGAACGCAGGCAATCCGAAGCGCTCGCGCTCATCTTTCGCCCAAACGCCAGCCGGACCAAGTTCATCCGCGATTTCCAGCAGTTTCAGCAGTGAGGTTTCGACATACCCGGGCAACCGGCGATGCACATTCCACGGCTCGCCGGATAGCTCCTGCTGCGGCCATCCATTCCTTTCAACGCTGGAGTTCAGAACTTGCCGGCTTGCTTTCACGGTTCTCCACTGTCATGAAAATTCAGACAGTTTAAATATTCGTTTTGACAAATATGGCTCACATAGAGAACGTATGCACGAAATCGAATATTTAAACTGTCTGAATTTTCCATAGAAATATGTACCAGGTACAAAAGACTCATGTACCTGGTACATTTTACTGCGTCATGTGGCAATGCTTACAGGTCAAACGCCAGAGACCAGAGATAACGCGGTCGTGTCACACGGTCCCATTCGTTTTGCCACGCCATGTCGAATTTAAGCAGGGCGAATCCAACACCGATGCGCGCACCCCAACCGTAGCCCATGGCGATGCTTCCGAAGGTTGCCTGGCCATTCGATCCTTTAACCATTCCACGGAAGTTGTTGTCATCCCAGGCAGCGCCGAGGTCGGCGAAAAGCACTCCACGAACGTTGTAGAAGAAGAATGGCAGAGGCCATCCGAACGCAAGCTGGCGGATCAACGGAAACCTGAATTCAGCGTTCGCCAGCATGTAGCGGTTGCCCCATTTCTCGTAGTAAGCTGCACCACGAAGCGGAGTAGCGAATCCCGAGAAATAGATATCGTCGATCTGTACTCGAATGCTGTCGTTGAAGGTGGGATTGATCCAACCGGAAGTCCCCCCGAGAAAGAAGGTCTGGGGGTGTTCTCCAAAACTGGAGGCTCCCGCAAGACGGAACGCGAAATCGTAATCCCTGCCTATATGGAAGTACTGGCGTGCATCAAACGCAACCGTCTTGAAATCCACTCCCCACAAATCCGTCACCGAATCGGGATTGGCGTTGGTGAAGCTGGGACTCCAGGTAAAGCCGATTCGATACCTCGAACCGTTCATCGGAGCCGTCCATCCCCAAAGGCTGTTGTCCGAAACGTAGGAGATCGTCGGCACAACGAAATGGCGCTTCTGGAACGGGAGATAATCATACTGCGGCCAGTCCCAGATCGTGCGGTCGATATTGACGAACGAAGCGGACAAGTCGATTCGTTTCGTCTTTGAAAGCGGATAAAGAAATTGACCCGTTGCGCCGTAATTGACGTCCCGGATGTTGCCGTAATTGAAGAAATAGACGGTGTGAAAAATTCCCGCTCCCCAATCGTACCGGTTGGGCAGGTTGACGTAGTAAAGAGAGAAATTGCTGTTCTCAAAGTTGTAGTAGAGATCGGTTCCGAGATACAGAACGTGGTTGCCGAGGATGTCGCTGAACATCATCTGGCCGTAACCCTGGAAACCGAAGAAGGTGCTGTACCCGGCGGTGGCGTACATCAGATCGGGAGTGAATTTGACGGTGTATTTCTTCGGAATGAACCGGCCACTCTCATCGAAAATGCTGTCCGGTGCCTCCTCGGCGAGATCTCGCCTCTCAACTTCCTGAAGGCTATTCGAGTAAAAGATGTAGTTCTGGTATCCGGTGCTTGTGATCCGACGACCCTGACGATCGCCTGTTGTTGACCCTTGTGAGGATTTCCCGGTCTGAGTACTGTCGCCTGCCGATTCGGTTGTGGCAGTCGTGTCGCTCGAAGCGGGCTTCGGAGGGCTGGAAATGATCCGAATACGGCTGGCGTTCGACGGAATCAACGGAGAGGTTGACTGGTTTTCCGACTGCTCCATTGTCGAATCCGATTCCGCAGTTGCTGCTGATGTGGAATCCGACATGACCGGAACCTCTTGCCCGGTTTCCTCATCCGGGACGGGTTTCCCCAGTGAGCCGATTGATTCTGTAGAGGCCAGTTGAATCTCGTCGCTGTCCCGTTCCCTCTCCGCGGTGCTCAAGCTGTCCTCCGCTTCCAGCTCCTCTGCGGGCGGTTCATCCTTGATCAAGCCGCGAACCTTCTGCTGGTAATAGGTGAGTTCCGGTTCCTTGCGCCGGTCTGGATCAAAAGGATCCTTGTAGAGATAGATGTCATAACCGCCGTGATAGAAGCTTGAGAACGCCACTGTTCCCCGCTTGCTCCAGCTCGGGGTAGTGATACCTGTCAGAACATCGGTCACCGCCCATGTCTCGCCGCTGTTGAGGTCCATCATGTAGAGGTTATACGCACCGGTGCGGTTGGACACGAAACTGATCGTATCCGGTTTCGAGGTCCACGTGGGTGTGCGATCCTCGTATTGATCGTCCGTCAAGCGGGAAACTTTTCCAGTCTCCGGATTGAGCAGGTACGCGTCGATCTGGTGGTAGTTGTAATTCCACATCTCAAAGTCTTCATTCACCTGACCGGCATAATCTTTGCGATCCGAAGTGAAGAGGATCTTACCATTGGGCCCCCAATCCGGATCGTAATCGCTGAAAATATCATCGGTGACTTTGTGGACACTCGACGGATTGCCGACGTCCACGACGTAGATGTCACTTTGCCCGAAGTTGTGCGCGGAAAAGGCGATCTGTTTCCCGGAGGGTGACCATGTCGGGCTGAACAGGCCGTCCAGCTTGTAATTGTACTCACCCGTCATCTCGCCCGTTTCGACGTTCACGGTATAAAGGACATCCCGCCCGGCTTGCTCCGCGACAAAAGCGATCTGGGTGCCATCGGGCGACCAGTCGATCCAGGGCCGAACCCAGAGAAGCTGCTCAAAAAGGTAGATGTCCGAACCGCTTTTCAATACCCGCTTGATCACATCGCTGGTCACTGTGTTGACGAGATAAATACTGAGATAGTCATCCTTGTCGGAGAGCATCACCAGACGGTCGCCCTCGGGGGAGAGCGCGGGTGAGGTGTTGATGAAATTGTAGGTTTTCAGATGGTCGGTGATTTTCACTGCAAAATCTTCCGGTGCTTCGAACTTCGCGGAAGTCGGCCAGATCTGCCGTTTAAGGTGCCGATGCCAGCGCTTGGACAAGTCCTCCAGATTGACACCCACCGCCTCTTTCAGTGCGCGGGCGAAATCGCGACGGTTGCGGATACGATTCATCAACTCGCCGATTTTCTTCTTGCCGTAGCGCTCCTCGAAGTAATACAGAACCGATTGCCCGCCCTTGTAGATGAAATAACCGCCGAGGTTACGGATGTCCGGCAGGTAATCATTGACGATCGCGTCCCGCATGTAAAGGTCTGCGTCGTCGTTCCAGCCATCCAGGGATTCGTATTCCGCCAGTCCCTCGATGTACCACAGGGGTACCGGAAGTCTGCTGAGCCCGGAAATAATGCTCTGTACGCCCTCACCGTACAGCATCCGCAGCATCACCGCGTGAGTCAGTTCGTGATGAATCGTATGACGGAATAACTCGTACGAGCCCTGGAAGGGGATTACCGCGCGATCCTTCAGGAATTCCGTGAAACCACCTACGGATTCATCCTGTTCGCCGCTTCCGACGTTATTGCTCTGGAAGGTGTTCTGGCTGGGATAGACGAGAATCGAAATGCGCCCTTCGAGTTTATAATTCCAATCGGCCTCCATCTTTTTCAGGGATTGTTCCGACACCCATCCCGTGAATTCGGCAAGGTTGTAGTTGTCTTTGGGGTAGTAGATATCGAAATGTTCAGTCTGGATGTAGTACCAGTTGAACGTCTGGTAATTCACTTTATTATGGCCAAACTGAGCCCTTGCAGGATTCGCCGCAGCCAACACAAGTACTGCCGAAACCAAAACTACGGCTAAAACGCGAACCACTCCCCCCAGCCTTCTCGTGTCACGCACTCCAATGCGGTCGCGGTAGGTCATAAAAATCCTCTCATCGGCTCCGATGGGAAAGGAATATTTCCTTCCCCTACTAAAGTACACACGCGAAGGAATCATTCGATCCCATCCGCACCACCGAACCAGAGAGACGAGCCCTCACGGGATACTCTAACGGATCTGCCCCTCCAGACCCACAGCCCGCCGCAATATCCCCGCTTGCCCAAGATGGTAAGCTTCATGAAAATTGTAAAATAAGACGGCATTTCCAAGGGTTCCGAATTCTCCACCCTCTCCGGTCATCTCCGCCCCGGGCAGCGCCTGATGCAAACGCTCGTCGATACGATCCCAATGAGAGACAAGTTCATCAAGCGTCATCAGTTCTTCGTCCCTGTACCCGCCTTCTCGAACCCGGCGGTAGGGTTCAAGCCGCTCCTCCAGATCGTGACGCTCACCACCGAGCAAACTGAGCAGATCCAGCCGGCTTTTCAGCAAATGGCCCAACACCCAGTTAAGACTGTTTCCTCCACCGCTCATCCGGATCAGCGATTTTTCAATGGTGAATCCTTCGAGATTGCGTTTCAACAACCCCGTATTTCGTGTAAATTCGTCCACCATTTCCGCACCGGTTATCATCCGCTCTCCTCCATCGCGGAAATGCGAGTGACCTCATTGACCGCCACCATCACCGATACAAATCCTTCCACCTCTTCCTCGCTGGTCCTGATCCGGATCTCCTCCTCGAACTCTTCGAGCCGGCGATGAATCTGTTCCGCGATCAGGGAACCTTCGGGAGTGAGTTCAAGCAGGAAGGAACGACGATCCTTCGGATCCACCCTGCGCATCACCGCCTTCGCCTTCTCCAACCGTTTCAGGATACTCGTCAATGTCGAAGGCTTGATCCCGAACGCTTCCGCCAACTGCCCGACGGGACAGGGACCGTAAACGGTGAGGTATGAAAGAAGGTGTGCCTCTGTCCCCGACACCCCAAGGGGAAGACCCTCCTGTTCAAGGTGACGTCCAATATGGCGCCAAGCGCGGTGGATGGAAGCGAGAAAGGGATGCGGCATTAAAAACTCCGGAACGCAACCTGCGGTTTATTGCTACGATATCGTATCATACGTACCAGACATTTGTTGCGCAACGCACAAAATCTCAATCGTCAAGCACCTCGAGCATCCGTTGAACTCGATGACGCACCGTATGCCGCTCGAGTACCACCCTTCTCAACTCGGTCGCATGTTCATGCCGAGCGTCAGCGTTCACGACGAGGGAGGCAGCCAGATCGGCGAGCTGCTGGGGGGTTTCGAAAGTCAGCGATGAAATTGCATCCCCGAAAAGATCATCCAATTCTTCCAGGCGGTCGGTGAGCACACACCCTCCGGCGGCGGGGATGTCGAAAAGACGCTGGTTGGGCCATGCCCTCATCTGGAGATTGGTCAGGCTGATGTGGACGGCGTCGGAAGCGTAAATCCGTGGCAGGTCGCGGTCGTAGTCCGCAAGCCCGCGCAGTTCGATTTCATCCGGCAGCCTGCCCTCCCATCCAGCCCCGTAGACGATTGGATGAAGAGGTGCGAGAGCGCGCAAGGCGGATTCCCGCCATTGCTGGTTCGCCCTTTGGACAACCCAGGCGGCAAGCCGCCGTTCCGCCTCCAGTTCAAAATGACCTTCTAACCCCAGAGAAGCGACGACCTCCCTGACCCGCTGGGGAGCTGGAGGACGGCGCGAGCGCATCACCTCCTCTATCAGCTCTTCAGCGACAGGAATCGCCTTCAGATCCTCGTCCAGCCGGGCAAAGAATCCTTCCGCCGAGGCAAAACGGGGGCTTCCGACGAAAACCACTCTCCCCTTCAAGTCCGGGTCGCCATCGCCGGGTTGAAAGAGGTCGGGATCAGTCGCCAGGGGCAACGGCTCAGCACGGGTGAAGCCGAGCTCGTACCATCCGTCCATGCCATTCCTGTCCCAACAGAAAGCGACACGATCCCGCCCGGCTCCCATCGCTTCCGCGGGACCGATGAGAAACCGGGGGTCGTCGAGCAGCCAGGTTCCCCAGCCGATGCCGAGTTGTTGGCAAAGTTCAGGCAGAATGCCGCCGGGGTCAGCGCCGAGCAGGTTGGTCGAAAGGATGATGTCCGGAGAATGGCGGTCGATCAGCGACAATCCCTTCTCAACGGTCAGCGGCTTTCGGGCCACGGGATCGGCCAGCTGAACGTCAACCCCACCCTGCTCGAGGGCGCGGCGCATTTCCTTCTCCATCAACCCACCGCTCCCCAGCAGGAGGATCCGTTTGGAAGGCGAGGACTTTTTCACATCCGGGCGATAAGAACGCAACGCCACACGCACCGCGAGGCTGCCAAACAGTGCCGGGAAAACGACTTTTTCTCTCGGATGCTCCACGGTTACGGCGTTCGGATTTGACGCGAGCCACCCTTCGATTTCTTCTCCCCACACACGTTCAGGATCGTTCCCCGAGACGATCCGGATCTCGATGTTTTCGGGCGCCCCACCCGCCTGTTCGATCCGTTCCAAAGTCCGCTGTGCGAGAATACGCGAACCTGTAACAAGAAGAGCGGCGTTCACTCCGCGTGCGATCAGCTCCTCGGCGAAAAACCCGCTGCCGCAGCCGATCACGAGGATACTGGACGCATCCGGCGCAACACGGTCAAAGGCACGGCGAGCTTCTCCCCTCGGTTCCCACGGGCTGTCCACCGTTTTCCAGCCGTCGGGAGTGTTGAGCGAGAAAGCCGTTTTCAACCCGCCGCGCGCCAGCTCTTCACGGGCCTCCTCGGAATGGCCGGGAGGCAGCAGGTCATTCCAGCGGATGCTCATGAATGGATCTCCGGCAACGGTTCGAAGGGCACCTGGAACGGCACCTCCCTGGAATACCGCTCGAGGAATTTCGACAGGTCCCCGCGCCACTGGGGACTCTCCACCGTCGCCCCGCCGCTTCCGTGCACCAGCAGCAACGGAATCGTCCAGTTTTTCAATCCGGCGAGATCGGCGTTCAAACTGAGTTCGAGATCATAGAAATGAAAACGGTCCGGAGTTGGACGCGGTGGAGCCATTTTCCGGAACGCCGCCCCTGTTGTCATCAGGAAAACCCCGTCGAGCACCGCCACACGGCCCCACGGTCCGTAAGCGTTGATCTTCGGACTCTCGCCTTCAACGTTATGAAGAACCGCGCCTGACAGCTTGTGTCCGTTCCACCAGGAGCAGGAGAGATCGAGGTCGCAAGACCCCGCCACACCAAGGAATCCGGTGTCCTCACGCTCGAGAAGCTCTGCCGCATGACGAACCCAATTGCGCGGAGACTGGAAAACGGGAGTTATCCACGACGCCGATTCGGGGAGTGCGGGCACGAGGACGGGAGTCGATTCTGACACATGGAAGGGCAGAACATCCTGGTGCGCGAAGATTAACCACGCCTCGTCATCGTCAATCAGGCGAGCGGCGTTGTGATAGGCGGCGAACAGCGAGCTGACCACCCCCAGCCTGAACGTTTCCACCGTCTCCAGCCCCAGATGCCAGGCGAAGGATGCCTCAAGCGTATCCAGGGCCTGAGCATCCTCCCCCGTCGTCACGATTACCACTCGCCGCTGCACCCGTTAGCCCTCCATGATGATGGGCATAAGGTACACGGCGGAGCGGCCTCGCGCACCCCGAACGATGCAGGAAGAGATTTCGCCAACTTGTTAGTTATTCTTGTCCATATATACTGAAGTGAAGGTGCATTTGCCACGTCGGGAGATCCTTCGCTTTGTTTGGAATGACCATTTTGTAAGTTGGGGTTTTTGGCTTGTCCGCCCTCCGGCGGAACCCGGTTTCCTTTTTCCGTCATTCTGAATCCGCCAACTGGCGGATGAAGAATCTTTCGACGCGAGCACTTCAACAGGTAGCCCGGGACCAACGTGTCCCGGGGATACAATTCCATGCCCCCCCCGGCATGCGGTGATGCCGGGCTACATTCATCGTCCTACTCGCGAATACACCATCAGTCGCAAGCCTTTCATCTGTCATCACCAATGCCGGCAGTTCAGCACGCGGTGATCTCCAAAGGTTTTTACACTCTTACCATTCACTTCACCAGCACAATTCGCCGCGCCTGGACCCCTTTCCCCGATGACCCCGACAACGGCATGACACGAAGTACGTACATCCCGGAAGCGAGGTTGTTCAGATCCAACATCCGAACATTCCCCGCCATTACCTCGCCTATCTGCATCTGACGACCCAGTAAATCGTACAGGGTA
>JAZDLX010000027.1:0-8621 GCA_043801585.1 bacterium
ACCTCGGTCAACGTGGAAAAATACATCAGAGCGCCGAATACACTGGCGAAAAGGTTGCTTGTGAGGCTGTCCCCACCGACGAAGCGACGCACTGCCTCCTCGGGGAGCAGCTCACGGAGAATTCCCGCGACAAAAACCCCCGCGAGCAAAATCGGTATGATCTTCCAGACCAGCGACCAGGTCTCCGCCCACCACTGCGCCCTCAGCTCACGGTTCCACCAGCGTGCCGCCATGATCATAACAGCGATCAACAGCAGCAGGGTGAACAGCGCCGGAACTGGTTTCCCGGAGAACCCTACCAGCCAGCGCGAACCCTGCTCCCGGCCAAGCGTCAACACCAGGCCGATGGAAGAGGCTGCGACCAACAGCAACACTTGCGCCGCAAAAAACGGTATTACCCGCTTCAACGGATGAGTAACCTCATCTTCCCCGTAAGTCCATTCGCTCTCTTGTGACTGAACGATGTTCTCCTCTCGACGGAAAAGCAGCGCCATAATCAATCCGATGACAACGGAGAAACTGATCGCACCGACCGCACGCGCAATCCCCAGATCAAGTCCGAGCAACTGTGCAGTGTATAGCACGGCGAGCACATTGATCGCCGGACCAGAATAGAGAAATGCTACCGCGGGCCCCAACCCCGCACCCCGTTGACGAATTCCTGCGAACAGGGGAAGGATCGTGCAGGAACAGACGGCAAGAATCGCTCCGGAAATCGACGCCACACCGTAAGCGATAGGACGAGGAGCTCGCGGTCCGAAATAACGGACCACGGACTCTGGGCTGATAAAAACCGCAATCGCCCCGGCGATAAAGAACGCCGGGACCAGGCATGTGAGCACGTGAGCGGACAGATAGTCGGCGAGTGCATCAAATCCTGCCAGCAAGAGGTTCACGGCGCTCTCCTTTCATGCATCAATGCACAGTTATGCATTAATATCCATCCTGAAACACGCCCGCCGCCTCACGGGCCCGTCTCTGCACCGTGTCATTCACAATCATATCGGCCATCTCGAGGAGGCGAAACACCCTCGGATCCGCAATCCAGTAGAAAACTGTCACCCCCTGCTTCTCTGAATCGAGAATCCCCTCCTCCTTGAGCTTCATCAGATGCCGGCTGATCACCGACTGATCCTCTTTCATGACCGGTGTGATCTGGCAGGCACACCTCTCGCCATCGCGGAGTAAATAAAGTATTTTCAGTCGTGTAGGCTGTGCGAGGGTGGACAGAAGCTTCGCCTCAAGCTCCACTCGCCGTTGCTCGACCATGTCTCCCCTCCCGTTATTATGCATTCATGCGTGATGATGCATAATATAAATCCCGCGATGCAGCCTGGCAAGCATGACGCCAGGCCTCGCGGGGTCAAATGAGAATTCGGGACACGTCGATGATGCTTCCCAAAATCACCCTCGGCCTCCGGCCACAGGGATCACCGTGTGATATAAAAAACCTCGTTGGTCAGACCAACGAGGCCAAGGGAGGCTACGCCGGTTTGCGCGCTCGTATTTTGATGCTCACAATACGGCCGGCGAGATCATCCTTCACACGGTCCAGCCACTTCTCGACTTCCGATTCCTTGACTTCGATGCCGCATGCACAATCAAGATCGACTTCGGACTTCGCAATCTCACGGACCTGCAGAGCGTCATAGGCCATCCTTTCAACCACTTCGACCTCGGTCATTCCTGCCTCCTGCAATCCGGCGACGTACTCCTCTTCGGTAATCGCACCAGCGATGCAGGAATTGTAGAGATGGGGCTCGTTTGCCACCCATTCCGGGAGATCCCTGGCGACCAGATCGGAAACCTGCATCGTCCCTCCAGACCGCAGCACGCGGGCGATCTCCGAAAACACCTTCGGTTTGTCCGGCGACAGATTGATGACGCAATTGCTGATCACCCAGTCGACGCTGCTGTCCACGACGGGGAGTTCCTCGATCAACCCTTTGCGCACCTCTACATTCGAAACACCCGCTTTTATGATGTTGGCGCTGGCCGCCCCGATCATCTCGTCGGTCATATCCACGCCGATGACTTTTCCGTTAGGACCGACACGTCCGGATGCGATGAGCAGATCGATGCCAGCACCGCAGCCGAGATCGAGCACGGTCTGTCCGGGATTAACGTCTGCAAATGCGAGTGGATTGCCGCATCCAAACGCGTTTTCCACCGCTTCCCGGGGAAGAGTGGCGATTTCCTCACTCCCGTAGCCAGCCCACTGGATCGCCACCCCTTTCCGATCGCAGCATCCACATCCAGCGTCGAGAGTCGAGACAGCAGAGGCGTAGGCGCGTCGCACCTGTCTGTGGATCTCCTTTTCTTCCATGGTTCTTCCCTTCTATTCCCTGTTGTTACCGGCCTCGTCTTTCATTTCAACGCTTTCATCGCCGAGAGTGCGATAACGGTTCGCCAGCTCAGTCAGTGAGGCGACAATGCCCCGCATCCTGTCCGCCACATCGATCACCCGAACCCAGTAATACACCTGTTTGCCCTTGCGTTCAGACTTGACGACCCCTGCATCACGCAGGGCTGTCAGGTGACGCGAGACGACGGAAAGGTCTCTTGGGCAGCATTCAGATAATTCGGTAACCGTGCAAGGACGTCCTTTGCGAGCCAATTCAGCCAGAATGGCGATGCGATTGGGATCGGAGAGCGCTTTGAAGAACTGCGAATCGAACAGGTCTTCCAGCCCCGGGCAACAGATATCCTCTACCTTTGAAGTCCCCTTGCTCGTTGAAAGGGGCGGTTGAGACGCAGCATCCATCCCGTTTAAAGATGTTTCCCTGTCAGGGCTATGCGTCGATTGGGCGGCAATCCGTTCAGATGGAATGCTCCAGCCGGGAATTCCCTCCCGATTCTCTTCTTCCTCAATGGACTTTCGTGGAATCAGCATCGCGGTTTCTCCCACAGAAAAACACTCTTTGTACACAACGATCAACTCTATTCAATTGTTCATTTGCACAATTATACAACTGTTATTCAACAAATACAAGCAGTTTTTTTCAAGGTGGAGAAACACTCGAACTCCATTTGCGTTTCGTTTGCATGCAAGCGCAAATAAACTTTCGCCATAGGTCAGGTGCAGAGGAAAAAGGGGAAATCCAGCACTGCAACAGGTGGGATGTAAGACAAAATCCGTGTGTACAGATTAAAGATAAAGTGCTGTAAAATTAAATATTAAACAACAGAAATCAACTCACAAGAGATTCATTTGCACGTTCATGCAATAGTAATACTCCTCCAGATGGATTTGATATAGTAGGACCGGCCTCGGCGATAAAAAGACGGCCCCTTCTGTTGTAGTGCACGATTCCGCTTGGAGAGTTGGCCTGCAAGTAGCAGGTTTGCGTCTCGATTTCTATTCGTGCATTCCCTGACAGGGATCGCCCTCCACTTGGAAGGTGGTATGTTCGATTTCATAGTTCGTGGCGATCATGGTGTGAGCGGCGCGCAAGGTCTCGTCGTAAGAACAGCCGACACTCGGGATCAGATGCGCGGTCAGCACCGGCTCCCCACTGCCGACGAGCCAGACGTGCAGATCATGGCAGGACTGCACCTGTTCGAGGGCTTCGATATCATGTCGCACTTTTTCCAGATCGAGGCCGGGCGGAGTCCCTTCGAGCAGAATGTGCACCGATTCGCGCACCACCCGGAAGGCGCCGCCGAGGATCATCACGCCGATCAGGATGGACGCGATGACGTCCGCGAGTTCCCACCCTTTGAAATAGATTGCAATTCCCGCTGCGATGGCGGCAACGGAGCCAGCGGCGTCTACCGCCAGGTGGAGGAATGCGGCGCGAACGTTCAGATCATCGTGACGGTGCGCCATCAGCACGGCAGCGCTGACCACATTGGCGATCAGGCCCGCTATGGCCACGGGAAGCATAACTTTTGCATCGACGGAATGGGCTGAGCCGATCCGCTGCACGGCTTCGTGGAGGATCACTGTGACAACGATCAGCAGCGTCAAGCCGTTAAGCAGACCGGAGAGCACTTCGGCGCGGCCGTACCCGTAGGTTCTGCGTTGCGAGGGGGGTCTTTCGACAATGCGTGAGACCCACAGCGCAACCCCAAGCGCTGCGACGTCGGAGAGCATGTGGCCGGCATCTGCAAGCAGAGCAAGCGACCCGCTGATCACACCGCCGGCGACTTCGATGATCAGAAATGCAGCGTTGATTCCGAAGGCCCAAGCGAGGGCTCGCCTGCGCTGCGCCTTGCCTCCCCCGTGGTTATGTCCGCTTTGATCGTGCATGGCTCCATCTCACTCAGCAGTCCGGCATCGCTCAGCTCCCCCCGTATTGCATCGAGTACAAAACGAAATGTAGGATAGTGTATTGCTCCGCTTCACTTCAAATCCAACGAGTGCACATCAGGATGAATACTCTCGAGGCCATTTTCAGTCGGCGCAGCATCCGCGAATTTACGGATTCCCCGATAGCGAGCGAGCAGGTGGAAACCCTGCTTCGAGCGGCGATGGCGGCGCCATCGGCGAACAATGAACAGGCTTGGCGTTTCGTTGTCATCCGTGATCGAGCCGTGATGAACGCGATCATGGAGGTCCACCCCTATTCACAGATGCTTGCCACAGCGCCCCTGGCGGTTGCGGTGCTGGGGGACCGGACCCGTGTGACCCATCCCGATTACTGGATTGTCGACTGCAGTGCGGCAACGCAGAACCTCCTGCTTGCGGCTCATGAGATGGGTCTTGGTGCGGTCTGGCTCGGTGTGTTTCCCCGCAAAAAGAGGATGCGGGACATTTCCCGGATTCTCCACCTCCCGGACCATCTTTTGCCGCTGAACGTGATTGCACTGGGCGTTCCCGCTGAGATCAAACCACGGGTTGACCGTTACCGGCCGGAGGTCGTCTACACCGACCGGGTTCCTGCTGGAGAGTGACAGATCAGTTCCGGGGAAACGCTGTCCACGCCGATTCTACCCATGAATTGTAAATTTGCACGGCTCCGGCATAACTGGCGCTGATGAGGAAGAGTGTCCCCTCAGGAAGTGCGGCGAGGGAATCGGCACGGTTGGCTGGATTGCCGCTCGCGGGGGTAAATACCGGAGAGTCGAGGTTGTTCGGATCGGCCAGCTCGGGATTCGTCGTGCGGATCACGGCCGAGGTATCCGCCAGCCACGCCTCGACATCAAAGAAGTCCGGGGAGATATCGTGGGAATCCGCGAGGGTGTCACAGCCATACACCATCGAATGGCTCATGATGAGCATGGAATCGATCACCTGTTGCGCGGTTTCGGAATCGGTCAGCCGCACGGCAGTCTGGAACCCTTGAAGGATGCTGTTTCTCAGAATTCCGGCCGTCCCGCCAGCCCATTCAATCCCGACAGGCCCATCGCTCGCGACGAGCGTCAAATTGTAGAGAACCGGCGCCGATCTCGGTTCTGCAGGTATTGGGGAGGGATAGTTGGATCCATGGACAGCGCTTTGCTGACCCGCCTGTACGATCCAGAACTGACCCTCTCCTGTCCACCCGTTATCCCAGCGGATTCCCCAGTCGCCGGGTTGGGTAACCAGGAGATGCAGGAGTGAAACGGTTCCCCCCAGAATGTCGACCGCGGTTCCAAGGCTGCGGTGCACCTGGACGTAATCGATGCGGGTGCCGCTCCCGACACCGTAGAACCCGAATCCTGACGGATTACCCTCACCCCCGGCAAATTCGATACGGACGTATCTCATTGTCCCGCTTGAGTCGTTATCCACACTGCCGCCAACGAAATATCCGTCGTTGCTCGGCGCCTCGCCCAGGATCATGATGCTGCCCCGGTCTCCCGCCGCCCGGGAACCAACCGGCTGATCGCTGCTGAAGACGATCGGTGAGGAAATGGTGCCCTGCGCGTCGATGTACGCCCTCTTGGTGATGATCAAGTTCCCCATGCTTGACTTTTCCCCGAGGATCACTGTGCCAGGCATGATCGTCAGGGTCGGGTCGGTCGTATCTCCAACGAGTGCGCTGACGACAACCGTACCGCGCAGCAGGTAGGTTGAGTCAGGGATCAGGGTGCGGGAAACGGAGATTGTGTCATCGAGGACAACGACGACATCTGCAAGCGGGTCCACCACTGCGCCGTTGTCGCAACCGGAGCCTGTGATCATCAGCGCCAGAAGCGCCGCAAGAAGGATCATCCCAATCGCTGCTCTCCGATATCCGATCATCGTGGCCATCCGTTCCTCGTTCTATTCCGCCCTAATGTACCGGACACGACGGCACAACGCCAATGTTGAGATGACTCGTTGTTATCACCACAAAACAACGGGACGCATTTTAAGACACGTCCCGTTGCCCGATGATGGGTAGCGAGGAAACGGGTATGGGCGACCGTTTTCCTCTTGGGGGAAAAGCGTTAGTTCTGAACCAGCGTCGTCCAACCTTCCAGCCAGTTGTCGGACGGGTCGAGACCACCGATATAATCCACTGCCTCGAAGAAACCGTCGGAGGGCGGTGTCGCCGGGGTCTTGGTCGCCGCCAGACCGGTCGTTGTCGGAGCGATGCCGGCAACGGTTGTCACTGACTGGGGATCGCCGCTGAATCCGGGATCCGCCTGGTCGTTCAAGTTGGCGGCGTTGGTGACTGCGTCCTCCGAGGTGGCATCGTCATGCCAGTTCGTGGTGTTGTCGTAGAAGATGCTGTTGGTAACCGACAAGGTACCCGCCTCGTAATTGGCGATGGTCATGTCGTGCTGAATACGGATGCCATCGAGGAAGCCGGTGATGATGCCGTTGTGGGCGGAAACCTTCGTGCCTTCACGATACAGCATGCCGTGGTCGCACTCAGGTGCGCCGTTACCGATGACCGTGAAGTTGTAGATCGTCGGGTTCGAGTAGGGTGTGGCGGTGTTGTTGTCGGCGCTGTTGTCCGCTTCGAAGCCACGGTTGCCGGCGTCGCTGAACTGCAGGGCGACCCAGAACTGGCCCTTGCCGTGGAAGCCATCGGTCCAGTCGAACTGGTCGTCGGCGCACCCGGTGATGAAGATGTGTTTCGCCGTGGGGGAACCACCGAAGAACTCGATGCCGTCATCGTCGTTCATGTGCACCTGGAGGTAATCGATGGTGGTGCCGGAACCGACACCCTGCAGCGCGAGACCGTTCAGTTCGTTGTCAGGGCTGATTTCGCGACCCGCGAACTCGATGCGGGTGTACCTCATGGTGCCGCTGTTGTCGGCGTCGTTGGAGCCGCCGTAGGGGCCGGTGTCGCCTTCACCATAGGCTTCTGCGCCGGTGTTCAGGGTAGCGCGGCCGTTGATGATCACACCACCCCAGTCGCCGCGTGCGCGGGAACCGACGGATTGGTCGGAGGTGAAGACGATTGGCTCGTCCTTCGTGCCTTCGGCGTTGATCATGCTGCCGCGGCGGATCACCAGCATTCCGTCCGTAGCTTTCTCGCCAAGGATCGTGGTGCCGGCGGGAATCGTCAGCGTGACGCTGATTCTGGCGTCGTCCTTGCCGACAAAAACACCGCCGCGCAGCAGGTAGGTTGTCGAAGCATCCAGTGTCGTGCTGGTCAGGATCTCGCCGCTAAGGATCTCAACATTTTGCACCGAGGGTGCGTTCAGAGTAAAGCTGCGCGCACTGGAAAAGTCCGATTCGCTACCGTCGCTGAGGATGCTGGCGGCACGCCAGTAGTAGGTCGTGCCGAAACGAATGCGTGTGAGTTGCAGATCGTAGGAAGTTCCCTCGATCTCTTCGTCGTTGATGACCGAACTGGCTGCAAAGCCGGCGTCGCCCGCTACCTGAACGTGGTAGGAGAACGCGCTGTCCACTGTACTCCACTCAAGTTCAAAACGCGTGCTCGAACTCAGTGTTGTGGATGTGCCGTCCGCCGGACCGACCAACTCCGGAGTGTTTGGATCGGACACAGGACCCGTACCGTTGTCAGTACTGTCGCTGCTGCATCCGGTACCGAAGGCCGTCAGGCCGAGGGCCAGGGTAACAACCATCCAACTGCTTTGAATACGACGCTTCCGCATCTCTCTCTCCCGGTTTTCACGTTGTTCTTTCATCAGGATTATCGGTTTCCACAATCGTCCTTGTCTCATCTGTCAACCGTGCTGTGACGCCAGAACGATTCCGGACTCCCGACAGGCGGAAGCGTGGTTCCGGCGTACGCTTCAGTTCGTGTAACTCAACCCCACAGAGATCGTTCGGCCCGAGTTGTAGGACCAGGTTGTCTTTCCACCCTGCTCGAACCGTACTTCGGAGTCCAAGAGGTTTTGTGCGCCAAGCTTCAGTTTCAGGTTCCGGTTGATCGGATAGCTCGCGGTGACATCCAGGTCCGCGTGTGGCTGCTCGTAAATGTCCGGCAGGTTGTTGGCGCCCACCGAGCTGATGCGCGGCCCGAAGATGTTGAAGAAAAGGCTGACCTGAGTTCCCAGGGTTGGGTGCAGCCAGGCAAGACCGACATTCGCCAGGTAAGGCGACTGTCCTGCGAGGGGCCGCTTGTTCGACGTCTGGATGCCGGAATCTTCCCGGAGGTCTACCTCCGACTGAATCAACGAAAGGTTGGACGTCATGGTGAACGTCCTCATGTGATCGCTGATCAGGCCGAGGTTCTGCCGTACTTCAAACTCAACACCGTAGTTGCGCGCAGCCAGGGCGTTGTCGTAGGAAA
>JAZDLX010000084.1:0-22725 GCA_043801585.1 bacterium
TCTCGAATAAGCTACTGCTGATGCAAACCAAGCGGACAATGCAGAAACGATCAACGAAAGGATAACTGTTGAGATATCCATCTTCCCCTCCTGGCTATTTAAAATAAACAGCACCCTCATACTGGCCTACGCGGACTATCAGCAGCAACCTTCAATTCACCTCCATCTGCACCCATTTTAATATCTCCAGGAGTCGAAAATTTGGGTTTTCACGTGCTGCCGGATATAATTATTAGTAGATGGTCGTCGCCAGTGCGACAAAGGGTCGCCTGGGCAGTCCATCAAATCATCATGATGGAGATCGACATGATCACAGTGGTGATCAACGTCTCCGTCGAATTGAATGTTTTCTTTTCAATTACACTCATGCTATACTTAATTGTGAAAATGATTTGGCGTTTTCGACGCGAGAAGAATCGTTGACAGTGGCGGGCAGGGCTTCGGTCCTGCCCGAGCTGTTTTGTGCCGGTTCCATCCGTTCCACCCGGACGGGTAGCCCGGGTGGCTTGACCACCCGGGTTTCACATAAATGAAAGAGGTCGCATGGGCAGGAAACTGACGGGCAAGGTGATCCTCGAAGGGACACGGCTGACTCACAAGACCGGCGGGTGGCCCGGGTGGCTTGACCACCCGGGTTTCATGTACATGGAAGAGGATTCATGGGCAAAAAGCTGACGGGCAAGGTGATCCTCGAAGGGACACGGCTGACGCACAAACTGAAAGTGGATTCCCGCCTACGCGGGAATGACAAATAGAAGAAACCCGGACATCAATCCGCCGAGCGGCGGACAGGACTGTCCGGGCCACATATTTTGTCATCCTGAACGAAGTGAATCCCAGCGCAGAATTTGCTTACTTGATCAACACAATGCGCCGAGTGGCCTGGTCGTGGGCTGAGACCAGATGCAGGAAGTAGACGCCCGAGGACAACTGCGAAGCGTTGACCGTCGCCACGTTTTCCCCCGCCCTGCCGACACCCTCCGCGATCCGTTGCACCTCGCGCCCCTGCACGTCATAGAGCGCAAGCCGCACATTTTGCCGCGCAGGCAGGGTGTAAACCACGGTCGCCATGCCGTTGAAGGGATTCGGGTAAGTGCGTGAGATCGTGACCCGCTCGAGCAATCCGGCGAACTGAATCTCCGGCGTGTCGAAGGGGATCTCCGACTGGTAGGTGACGACAAACTCACCGCCGGTTCCCTGGGGAATCGTCAGGGTGTGAGCGGTCCCGTCGAAATCGGAATAATCCTCCTCGTCCAGCATCACCGCCGCGATCACATACATCTCATCGTCGAGGGCGATGGGTTTCATCTGCAGCGTCCTCTGCGAGTCCGCCGCCGCAATGTGGTAATGGAGAGTTACCGGATCGCCCGTGAGCATCAGTCCGCCGTAGGTGTAGACGTAGTATCCGGTCTCGATGGAGTGATAGCCCGCCTTGCCGCTACCGCCCTTCGAATCGCCCCACGCCTGTCCACCCTGCCGCATCCTGTCGGTATACACCTCGCCATACTGGTGATCGACGAAATAGCGCATAAAAAACTCGAGAGTTTCATCCGCCATCTCGAGGTAGCGGTCATCCCCCGTCAGGCGGTAGAGTTGCAGACCTGCTGTAACTGCCTGTTCCATCTGCCACCAGGCTTTCACTCCAGCTCCATACTGCGAATCCCAGATAATTTCTTCGCCGGTTGTCCAGCGATAATCCTTGTAGGGACCGCCGTAGACATGGTCGTACCCCTTGTCCCAAACCTCCAGCACGGATTTTTCAGCCGCCGGCAACCAGATGGTATTCGGAATCACCTGCTGAAGCCTGGCGAGGCACCAACCCGTTTTGAGTACATGGCCCATCAGCGTCATTGTTTCATTGTGATTGACATTCCAGTCACTGTCGTATTCCTGAGGAAATCCGATGGCTGAACTATCGATCCTCGCCACGAGTTGCGTAACCATCTCGTCCCCCACCTGCTCCAGACGCTCTTTGTATTTCTGATCGCCCGTCATCCGTTCGAGGGCGAGCAGGTGGGTGGTAACGGCGTCCACAGTTGCGTTGAAACTCTTGTTCCGCGGATTGCCGCCGTCGGCGTCATTCAGGTTGAAATACCCCTCATATCCATTGCGATTATCCCAGAAGTGGTCTTCAAGATGCTGGTATCCTCTGAGCAACCAGGATCCCATCGTGCTGTCCTGGGTCGCCTCGACATAGGCGGCGATCCCGAGCAGGGCGTAGTGCTGGTAGAACGCCGTTTTGTCGCTATAACGGCTCGTAGGATTTCCGTTCTGATCGAGTTCCTGGTACCACCCGCCGTGATCGCCGTCCCAGGCATGTTCGACCATCCACAACAGGGCATCGTGTGCACGATGGAGAAACGTGGTGTCACCCGTCACCATGTAGGCACGGACAAGACCATAGGCATTCCGGGACTGGGTGAGCATGAATTTGTCCGTTCCCCATGTGGAGCCGTCCCGCGCGACATTGGTATAGAAGCCACCAAGCTCATTGTCCCATGAGGATTCCCAGAACGCCGCACAACTGTCCATGTAGCCAATGGCCAGCGACGGATTCTGCAGATAGGGACTTTGAACGGTGTATTGCGCAAACAGGAGTGGGGGCGTGAGGAGAGCCGTGAACAGGAATGGACAGAGTTTCGGTAGCAAGGATCTCATGCGTCCTCCTGCGGACTTGGGGCTGACTATCGCTTGCTCAGATAGCATGAAGAAGCCGGGTTCAGAACCGAAGCGGACTCCGTCCGCGAAGCTCACGGGCATCAAGTGCCCGCAAACCCCGGCCTATATGACTTGATGATAAACAATGATAAGCCGGGTTCCGCCAATAGGCGGACAAGTCGGAGACCCCGGCCTACATAACTGCATTACTTTCCTATGAAACCCGGGACTAAAGTCCCGAGCCACCCTCGAACAACATCATCTCATAGATCCTTCCGCTTGCGGCGTCAGGATGACTAAAAAGGATGACGTCAGGACGACGACAAATAAAACAATGGCGCAATCAGATACCCGATCCCGACGCTTCGGGATCGGGCCACTTGTTGTTCGTGAAACCCGGGTGGACAAGCCACCCGGGCCACCCCTCGAGATCAGGCCCCTGTTGAGTTTCAGGAAGACGAATTAAAGTAAACCCTGTTTACGCACCTGCGGTGCGTGAGCTACGCTTCGGTTGCAGGCAAACAGGGGGCACATAACAATTCAGCGAATCACATTTCCAGTCTCAGTATCGAAAAGGTGCGCCCTCTTGGGGTCGAAGCGCAATTCGATCGCCCCGCCGATTTTGTACTTCGTGTCAGCGGCGACACGGGCAACGATTTTTCCCCGCCCCGTGGTGATGTGCAGGTAGGTTTCACTCCCAAGTGTCTCGGCGATCTCCACCGTTCCGACAATCTGCCCCATGCCCCGTTTACCCTTGCCGACTTCGAGATCCTGCGGACGCACCCCGAGGATGGCGGGCATCCCGTCCTTCGCCTGTTTCCTTTGCGAGGGCGTGAGGACGTATTCAATACTCCCGGAATTGAACTGGCCGACCTTCACCGTGCCCTCGACGAAGTTCATCGTCGGCGATCCGATGAAACCCGCGACAAAACGGTTGACAGGTTCGTTGTAGAGTTGGATAGGTGGTGCGATCTGGTGAACGAGACCATCCTTCATCACCACAATCCGTGTCCCCATCGTCATCGCCTCGACCTGATCGTGCGTGACATAGACAATGGTCGCTTCGAGGCGCTGGTGAAGCTGCATGATCTCGGCGCGCATCTGGTTGCGGAGTTTTGCATCCAGGTTGCTCAGCGGTTCATCAAAAAGGAAGACTTTCGGTTTGCGGACAATCGCCCGGCCCAGCGCCACACGCTGGCGTTGGCCACCGGAAAGCGCCTTGGGTTTGCGGTCGAGGTAACTGGACAGCTCGAGAATCTCGGCGGCTTCCTCGACACGGCGGTCGATCTCCGCCCTGGGGAACTTTCTCAGCTTCAATCCGAACGCCATGTTCTCACGCACGGACATGTGCGGGTAAAGAGCATAGTTCTGAAAAACCATCGCGATGTCGCGGTCTTTCGGAGCAACATCGTTGATCACTTTGCCATCAATCCGGATCATTCCTTCGCTGATTTCTTCGAGACCGGCGATCATGCGCAGGGTGGTGGATTTGCCACAACCGGAGGGACCGACAAGAACCAGAAAATCCTTGTCTTCAATTTTGACGCTGACATCGTCTACAGCTCGGACGTTGCCATCAAAGATTTTCGATATGTTTTCCAAGACAACTTCAGCCATGGTGGGGCTCCTTGGATTAGAATGTCGGGTTGCGAAAAGATAGGACTATTTCCCGCCTTAAGCACACATTCTGTTCTCCCAGAAAGGTTGTCGGCGGAGAGGAGACAAAATAAAAATACCCCGGTGAAATCTCCGGGGTACTCAACATTGTACGTTTAACTCGTCACGGTCAGCGCGGATTCAACCGCCATTCCTTTGAGACCGCTGGGCGATCTTTCATTTTACCAGCATTCTTTACCAGCCCCTCACCGTCACGGTGGTCAATCACCTTCGATTTTACCTTGTCGGCATCAACGGTGGTAGTGCCCGCAACCGAACTTGCCGCTCCCGACGCCAGGCTTTGATGTGGGTCTGCATTGTCCAGGCTAAGAACATACTTCAGATACAACCACGTGCCGTAATCTGCCGCTTCCGCTTTGGTCGCGCTGAAGCTCAGCACAACAACCAGCACCATGGTCAGAATCAATATCTTCTTCATCTTCCCTTCCTCCGAATGGTCTCCCAAGTCGAGAAGGATAGCTACAAACCCCGTGCCAGTTTGCATGTCCTCTTCATTAAATCCTTGTATTCCTGACAAGTGGATGACCAATTCGTGGGTGAGGTCGTGATTTAGAGTCTGAAAATCTCGGCGTGATGATCTCTTTTCCATCAACCTGAAAATACGTGAGTAGCGATTTGATGCATTCAAGTTGTGTTCCATCGACAATTCTCTCGAAGTTCGAGATGACGATACAAGCAATGATCGGCTGCTGCACTACTCGCTCGATCAGGATACTCTTGGGGGCGTCAGTATCTACCCCCGATGGTCCGCATGGATCATCGGCGTCGAAGGCGCGACTGACGGCGATACCTTGAGAATTTATGGGCTTGCAAATTGGATGTTCCGTTCTTTTGGCGACGGTCAGCGGGTCGAAACCGAGGCGGGTTCTTTCAACGGTTGTGTTCAACTACGATATCAGGACTATTTCAATCTTTCAGAATCAGATACCTGGATCAAACCCGGAACTGGAATCGTTCACATCGAATCACGGTATTATCATCCCTCCGATATCCCTCGAGAGCCTCGACAAATCAGGTCTTAAATCCTCACCTCTTATCATATTTTGGATTAAACACTAATAAAGGGAACTCTCTGCCAATTCCTATCTCCACCTGAACCCCGCAATTGCGGATGGAGAACACGTGGCTGATCTGATTGAACCATTAAAACCTGTCCCATGTGCCAATCCGCCTGGCAGACACCCGGTGACATGATCCAGGATCCGGAATTGGTGCTGAACGGATATCAATCCCACCTCGTCACCCCCGGCACCGGTCTGTTTCACCTGACCCACAGACACCCAGGATGCAACACGACTATTTCAGTGCGCGTCAGCTCTTTTCGCTCCTTCTACGAAGGGCCTGTCTATTCCATCCGAAAAATGGGGCATCCAACCTGCCCCGGTTAATGCAATGACACCAACAATTTCGAGAGCTGTTCTCTCGACTGTGACCTTGGGTGGATACGAGATATCATGCAGATGTTTCAACAACACACCGTTTTTTCCACCTACCAGAACAAGCACTCCGGGTAATTTCCTTGAATGGCAGTAACAGAGTTCAACTTCTCTTCTGAATGGGAACGACTTGACAGCAAGAGTTTAGCTTGTCTAATTAATTGCCGTGGCAGACGTACAAACTGATGAAGGATGTGGAGGTGGAGGCGCTGTGGTTGTATATCGAAAGACTGGAGCCTCGTCCATTCGCTGAGAACTGACCCCATCAGCGGTGAAGATGAACCCGGAATCCTGGTGATTCCGGGTTTTTCCTACGGCGGGCTTGCTCTCCATCGGTCGTGCTTCGAGACCGGCTTATGCCAACCCTCGCCCATGTGTTGTGCGGTTCACACTGGAGACGTATCATCCAAGGGGGAAGGAGGCGGCCATGAGCGGCAAATTGAAGGGGAAGATTGCAATCGTCACAGGAGCGACCCGAGGCATCGGCCTGGGCATCGCCCGCGGCCTCGGCGAGGCGGGAGCGACTGTGATCGTTACCGGCCGAAGCACCTCAGGCAAACGAAACCGTGAATTGCTTCCAGGGACTGTTGAAAGCGCTTCCAGGATCGTGGAAGAAGCCGGTGGAGTTGGACGGTGGTTTGTCTGCGATCATATCAACGAGGCGGAAGTGCAGACGCTCGTGGAACGTGTCCGCGAAGAATTTGGCCGACTGGACATTCTGGTGAACTCCGCCTGGGGCGGGTATGAAGATTATGACCCCTACGGCTTTGAAACTCCCTTCTGGCAACTCGATCCGGATTACTGGGACAGGATGGTCGAGCGTGGATTGAGGATCACCTGGCGCACCAGCCGTCTGGCGGTGCCGCTGATGATCTCATCGGGTGGTGGACTGATCGTAAACCTCTCCGCCGGCGATCGAGAACTCTACCTCGGCAACCTCATCTACGATACCACCAAGAACGCTGTCGATCGAATGACCTTCGGCATGGCCACCGAACTTGGCGACCACAATATCTCGGTGGTCAGCCTGTATCCCGGGTTCACAAGAACAGAGCGTGTGATGTCCGTGTACCAGGGACCGCTGGAGATCACCGAATCCCCGCTCTACTCGGGGCGTGCGGTGGTCGCGCTGGCAACCGATCCAAAGGTGATCAGGAAAAGCGGGAAAGGGTTCAAAACGGGCGAGCTTGCACGCGAGTACACGTTTGTGGACGAAGATGGACGTCAGCCGGCGCCCTTCCACATCGACAGCCCCGAGGCCGAAATCACCCGTCCACCGGAACAGCAGTAGAAACGTTCTTGTCACCGCCAGGTCTCCGTCCCGACCGTTCGGGACTAACGACCCGACGGAACAACGAATGGCAACCCGCTTGACCAGGGAACTTGCAGGAAAATGTACCAGGTACTTTTTATCCCGATCAGGATAATTGCTTGACCTCGCAGATGAAAATGTACCTGGTACATTTTCCTGCTCGGAGCTTCCAGCGCATCCCCGGAGACAGGCCGCAATAAAATCACCTCACGACGAGTACCGGTATTTCCACCCCGTGACGCACCGGATCGACCGTCTGGCCAAGCAGCAAGTCACCGAGCAGCCGGTGCCCGTGCGACCCCATGACCAGCAGATCCACATCGTGGGTCTTGGCATAGGTCACCAGCTCCTTCGCCGGATTGCCGTGCGGCAGTGCGATCTCGACGACGACTCCCGTACCACGAATCTCTGAGGCGATGGTTTCGAGATACTGTTCGTCCTCACGCGTATGCTCGTCATAGACATCCACATCGTACACCAGGGTCGGTGCCGAATCGGCCACATGAATGAGTGTCAAACGCGCTTTTTCCGCCTTGGCAAGAGCCAGCGCATGGCTGACGATCATCGCGTCGCCGGCATCACGGCCAAGCGCGGCTCCGATGTGGCGTGACGGTTTGGTCTCGATGCGGGTAATGACCGACTCCGCACCCGTGCTCTTGAATTCCTCCCATACCCGGCCGCGCCGGAAGAACGGCAACACAATGATGTACAGCAGGAAGAACACCAGGAAAACGGAAAGTGCTGTCATCAGGATAGAAACGCCCACCGGAGCGCCACCTTCAGTCCACACAACAATCTGATCGATGACCAGTTTGGCGTTGAGCGCGATGATGATCAACGAGGTAATCCACGCCAGCACCTTCACCCACAGTTTGTTGGCGAAGGTTCCCATCTTCATTTTGTCGCTGGTAAAATGAACCAGCGGAACAATGGCAAACGGCAGTTGCAGGCTAAGAATCACCTGGCTGAGAATCAGCAATTTGTAGGTTCCATGACCTCCTGAAATCGAAATCACGATGACGGCCGGCAGGAGGGCGATGGAACGGGTGAGCAAGCGGCGCATGTATGGGCGCAGTCGAATCCTGACAAATCCCTCCATCACAATCTGACCGGCGAGGGTACCTGTCAATGTGGAGCTTTGCCCCGCCGCAAGGAGCGCCAATCCAAACGCGGCCGGTGCGACATGTGTCCCTAAAAGCTGTTCCAGAAGTTTGTAAGCCTGCTGAATTTCCGTCACGATAATTCCGTTGCGGTAAAAGACCGCAGCGGCGAGAATCAGAATGGCGGCATTGACAAAGAACGCAAAATTCAGCGCGATGACAGAATCGAACAAGTTGTATTTGCAAGCCTGCGCTTTGGAATCAACCGTTCGCGACACCCTCCTTGTCTGCACAAGGGAGGAGTGAAGGTACAGGTTGTGCGGCATCACCGTTGCACCGATGATGCCCAGAATGATATAGAGTGATCCGGCCGGGATTTCCGGCATCAGCCCGGTGGCCGCTACGCTCCAGTCGGGTTTGGCAAGAAAAAGGTTGACGATGAACCCACCCGCGATCACCGAGATCAGGGAAAGGATGAACGCCTCCATCTTACGCATACCAAGCCGTTGAATCGCGAGGAGAAGGAACGTGTCGAAGAGGGTCACGAATGCGCCCCAGAGCAGCGGCAGTCCGAACAACAGGTTCAATCCGAGGATGGTGCCAAGCACCTCTGCGAGGTCGCAGGCGGCAATGGCGATCTCTCCCAGGATCCAGAGCATAAAAGAAGCCGGTTTTGAATACTCAGCGCGGCAGGCCTGGGCGAGATCTTTGCCGGTGACAATGCCAAGCCGTGCCGAAAGGGTCTGAAGCAGGATCGCCATCAGGTTCGACATCAGGATAACCCAGACCAGAGCATAGCCGAAGCGTGAACCGCCCTCGAGATCCGTCGCCCAGTTGCCCGGATCCATATAGCCGACACTGACCAGATAGGCCGGTCCCATGAAAGCGAAAACTCGTTTCAGGAACTTCGGATGGGTTGTTTTAATGGTGGAATGGACATCGTCCAGAGAACGTGATGTTTCCTGCTTCGCGTCCATTTTCGAAAAAACACCTTTCATATCAATGTTTCTCCGTTGACCTCACTGCTCTATCATCTTGCGCGACGGAAAATGTCAGCGAAAGATAGCCGACCATCGGCGCTACAGGGGAAGAAATACGGGGAAAAAGCGCGTTGGTCAATTTTAGTACGCACTAACAATAATACGTTTTGTCCCCTTTTCAAACAGGAAATTTCCTTCGGGCCAAGCTCTTAGGGCTTTATCTTCTCTACCCGCCACTTCTTGATGGCGAGATCAACGGAGTATCCATGACAGCGATACGCATCGGCGTTATTTTCGATTTCGACGGCACCCTCGCCCCCGACAGCACCACGGGCTTTCTCGCCTCCCTCGGGGTCGATGCAGGCGCCTTCTGGGAGGAGTGCAACGGCTTGATCGCTGGGCAGGGACACGACCCGATCCCTGTCTATCTGCAGAAGATGGTGGACCTTGCCCGGGACGGACTCCCCGTAACCCGCGAACGGCTCGAGACCTTCGGGAGATCGATCTCGGTGTATGATGGGGTGCCAACGCTGTTCGACCGGCTGACCGATCACGTGCGGAGACATGCCCCCAACGCGACAGTGGAGTTCTACATGATCAGCAGCGGCATCGAAACGCTGCTGAAGGCGACGCCGATCGCCAACCGCTTCCACGGCATCTGGGGCAGTGATTTCGTCTTTGACGCGCGGGGATGTGCCGTGGGAATCAAGAACGTAGTCAGTTTCACTGAAAAAACCCGCTACCTCTACCAGATATCGAAGGGCATCGTCGGAAACGATGCAAGACTGCAACCGTTCCGGGTCAACGAACGCATGAACGAGGGGGACGCCTTTCACATTCCCCTTGAACGGATAATTTATGTGGGCGACGGCCTGACGGATGTTCCCTGTTTTACACTGGTCAGGCGTTACGGCGGTGTCGCCATCGGCGTCTATGATGAGAACCGTCCGAAGAAATGGAAGGACGCCTGGCGTCTGGTCGGTGACCATCGTGTATCCACCCTCGTCTCCGCCACTTTTGGTCCAAACAGCGAGATGGAACGGCACCTGAAAATGGCGATCGATCAGTTTCTCGATTGACCGGATTTCACCTACGTTCGCGGAACCGGGGCTCCTTCACTCGAGCTCTGATTCGTGCAAGATATTCTTCTGTCGTATTTTAATTTTTTCGTCGCCGGAAGCTTAGGTCCGGGCTGGAGTCGCTGGTCCGTGGAAGAGCCGGTCAACAGCCATCTTTTATCGGTACCGGCCAGCATGGAATCACTCATGAAGCGAACTCTCTGGATTTCTGCAGCAGTCCTTGTCGCAATTGTGCTTGTCTGGCGGATTATCAGTCTCGTTGCCGGCAGCGGTTCCACCAACCGCGGCGGCTACGCACGTCCTCCAGTCGCCGTCGAGGTGGATTCGGTACGCATGGGACCCATCGAGGATGTGCGGCTGTTCACCGGCACCGTGCAACCGCTGTATCGCTATACCGTTGCACCGAAGGTATCGGGACGGCTGCTTGACCTCAATGTGCGGATCGGCGATTATGTCGAACGGAACAAGGTTGTCGCGCGTCTTGACGACGCGGAATACCAGCAGGCCGTTCTCGAAGCGGAAGCCAATCTGAAAATCGCCCAGGCGAGCCTTGTGGAAACCCGCAGCCAGTTCTCGCTTGCCGAGCAGGAATTGCAGCGTGTCAAATCATTGGCCATCCAGAATCTTTCCTCCAACGCGGAGCTGGAAACGGCTCAGAGCAAGTACGACGCCAGCCAGGCACGCCTCTCCGTCGCACTGGCCCAGGTTCAGCAGCGGCAGGCTGCTCTCGAATCGGCGCGAATCCGGCTCAATTACACGTTGTTGCGCGCGTCGGAACCGGGATATATCGGAGAGCGTTATGTGGACGAGGGAGCCCTGCTGCCGGTGAACGGTGCGGTGGTGTCAGTGATCGGCATCGACACCGTCTACGTCCGAACGACGGTGATCGAACGAGACTACGGACGGATGATTGAGGGACAGGCGGCTCAAGTCAGCGTGGATGCCTTCCCGGATCAGACGTTTCACGGTTACGTTTCCCGGATTGCGCCGATGCTGCGCGAGGCGAGCCGTGTCGCCGAAATGGAAGTGATCGTTCCCAATGATTCTCTGAAGCTGAAGCCGGGGATGTTTGCGCGTGTCCATGTTGTGCTCGCTTCAAAAGAGAATGCGAAGCTGATTCCCACCCGTGCTCTCGTCAACCGTGACGGCCAGACGGGTGTATTCAGGGTGTCGGGCGACGGAACGGCCGCCGACTGGACACCCGTTTCCACGGGAATTGTCACTTCCACCAATGTGGAAATCGTCTGGCCTGACCTGAAGGGACGTGTGATTACCCTCGGGCAGCATCTCCTCCAGGATGGCGGCGCAATCCTTCTTCCCGATGAAAGTCCGGCGAAAGACAACACGGGGGGCGCAGAAGGAGCGACTCGATGAACCTCGCGCAAGGACCCGTCCACCGTCCGATCCTGACGATGATGGTCACGCTGATTGTGATCACCCTCGGAGTCGTCAGCTTCTTCAGGTTGTCAATCGACCTGATGCCGGAGATCACGTTTCCAACCATCTCGGTGACAGCGGATTACGGCAGTGTCGGCCCCGAAGAGATGGAATACCTTGTGACCCGGCCGTTGGAAGAAGCCCTTGCCGCGGTGCAGGGAGTTGAAGAAATCACCTCGTCCTCGACCGAGGGCTCAAGCAGCATTCGCGTCGCCTTCGGTTGGGGGAAGAACCTCGATGAAGCCGCCAACGACATTCGTGATCGAGTGGACCGCACCCTCGGGCGCCTGCCGGAAGACATCGACCGTCCCCGGATCCGAAAGTTCGACCTCTCCGCGTTCCCCGTAATGGTCCTCGGCGTCGCCAGCGACCTCAACCCCCTTGACCTGCGGCAGATCGTCGAGGACCAGGTCAAGTACCGTCTTGAGCGGGTGCCCGGAGTGGCGGCGGTGGACATCATGGGCGGCCTCAACCGCGAGGTACACGTCCGTCTGAACGCCGCGCAGGTAAAGGCTCTTGGCCTTTCCACCAACCAGATCATCAACGCCCTGAGCAGCGAAAACCAGAACATCCCCGCCGGCACCTACAAGACGGGCAATTTCGAGATCCTGATCCGCACCCAGGGGCTGTACAAGTCCATCGACGAGATCGGCGAAACCGTTGTCGCCGTTCGTGACGGGGCTCCGATCCGTGTCAAGGACTTTGCGGATGTGGTCGACTCCTGGGAAGAGGTGACCCGCGAAGTACGAGTCAACGGCAAACCCAGCCTGCGCCTTTCGATCAACAAGCAGTCCGGCGCAAACACGGTGGATGTCGCGGACGCAGTCAACCGGGAGACAGAGAAAATCGACGCGGACATCCCGCAGATTCAGCTTCTCCCGTTGATCGACACTTCGACCTATATCAAGAACTCCATTCATAACGTCGGCAACAGCACCCTGGTCGGCGGCCTCCTGGCGATCATCATCCTGTTCCTTTTCCTGCGCAACGTCAGCAGCACGATGATCATTGCCACGGCCATCCCGATTTCGATCATCGCCACCTTCGCCCTGATGTATTTCGGGGGGTTGACGCTCAACCTGATGACCTTCGGCGGTCTTGCGCTCGGCATCGGGATGCTGGTGGACAGCTCCATCGTGGTCCTGGAGAACATCTACCGCCACCGGGAGGCGGGACTCGGGAAAGTGGAAGCCGCGCTGAAGGGCCCGGAGGAGGTTACCGCAGCCATTGTCGCCTCCACGCTGACAACCCTCGTGGTCTTCATCCCGGTCGTCTTCATGAAGGGCATCAGCGGGATCTACTTCCAGCAACTTGCCTATGTGGTCGCGTTCAGCCTGCTCTGTTCGCTGGTGGTGGCGCTTACCGTAGTGCCGATGCTGTCCAGCCGTTTCCTGCGGTACCGCCCCGCCGAAACCGAAAAGGCCGAGGGTTTGCTGGGCAGGATCTATGCGACCAGCGAACAGACGTTTCGCCATGTCGAACAGCAATACAGCAAACTGCTCCGATGGGCGCTTAGCCACCGCAGGCTGGTGCTGTTGAGCGCCCTGGTCCTGTTCATCATCTCCCTCCTGCTGCTGAAGTTCATCGGATCGGAACTAATGCCATCCACCGATGAAGGCGAAGTCCGAGTCGACATTGAAATGGCTGTGGGCACCCGTCTCGAAGTGATGGACGAGCTGACGCGGGAAGTGGAGAGAATTATCAACAAACAGGTGCCGGAGACAGAGTCGGTTCTGACTCGTGTCGGTGGCGGCGGCTGGAGCAGTTCGGGCGGGCATACGGCTCAGATTCGGGTCACCCTTGTGGATCAGGCGAAGCGAAAACGCTCCAGCGAACAGATCGCCAATGATCTGCGAGAATCGTTAAGCGGCCTCGCAGGAGCCACCATCCGCACGCGGGCCGGGCAGGGCCTGTGGATTCTGCGCATGGGTCAGAGCAGCATAGACAACCTGTCGCTGGAGATTCGAGGGTATGACCTGGACGTCGCACGACAACTGGCTCAACGGGTTGAGGAGGCGGTCAAACAGGTTCCCGGCATTACGGATACACGTATTTCCCGTGAGGAAGGACGGCCCGAGCAGGTCATCCGCATCGACCGCCAGAAAGCGGCGGATCTCGGACTCAGCGTCACCAGCATCGGAGAAGCCCTGAAAACGACCGTGGGCGGAACCTACGCCACCAATTACCAGGAGGGTGGCAAGGAGTACCGCGTGCTTGTCCGTCTTTCCGAGGAGGACCGGCAAAACCTCCACGACCTGCTTGACCTTTCAGTGACCAACGTTCGCGGCGAACCGGTGGTTTTGCGCAACGTGGTAATGTCGCTCCCCGCCGAAGGTCCCGTCCGGATCGAACGCAAGGACCAGGAGCGGACCGTTTTCGTCACCGCCAACTTCACCGGCAGGGATCTCGGTTCGGTGATCGCCGACACGCGTGAACAGTTGCGAAAGATTCCCGTGCCCAAGGATTTCTCCATTCTCTTCGGGGGAGACTGGGAGGAACAGCAGAAAGCAACTCGTGAGCTGATGCTCGGCCTGTTCCTCGCAATTGTCCTGGTGTACATGGTGATGGCGGGACAGTTCGAGAGTTTGAGGCACCCGTTTGTCGTTCTGTTCAGCGTTCCCATGGCGCTGATCGGCGTGGTGCTGACGATGATTCTCTCGCACACCTCGTTCAGCATCAACGCCTACATCGGACTGATCATGCTCGGCGGCATCATCGTCAACAACGCTATCCTGCTTGTTGATTACACGAATCTGATGCGGCGGCGCGACGACATGGAGTTGATTCAGGCGATCACCCTGTCGGGTTCGAGGCGGCTGCGGCCGATCCTGATGACAACGTTGACCACCGTGCTCGGATTGCTGCCCCTCTCCTTCGGCCTCGGAGAAGGCGGTGAAGCACAGGCTCCGCTGGCTCGGGTGGTGATCGGCGGCCTTGTCAGTTCAACTTTGATCACACTCGTTCTGATACCGGTTGTCTACGCGGTGGTCGAGGGGCGGATATTGAAGAGGCATGGGACAGCTCAAGCTCGTGCCTGAATTTCAGACTGTCTGAGAACTTTTTAAATTCCCTGGTCAAGCCAGGGGATGACAAAATGAGACCCGGCTGGCGGGGCATGCCGAAGGATCGGCACAGGTCCGGGCCATCCATCGGAAATCTGTGCACACGGCTGCAAACCAAGGATTCAAGTACCAGGTGCAACAGCGTGAAGGAAAAGGGTGGCGTTCTGCTGCGGAATGCGTCAGTCCTTGCGCGGCAGACATGCCACAGTCCCTGCGTTGTCATTGCCCGGCTTGAGCGGGCAATCCAAGTGGACCGAGTAGATCCACGGATTGCCTGGATTCCCCGATCAGGTTGGGGGTCGAAAAAAAGAGTCTAGGGATGGCCCAACGGGAGCTCGTTTCTCTGAAAACCATCGCAGGACACTTCCGTTTGTGAGGTTATGCTTCCCTTGTCAGTTTCAGCCCACGCAAAAAACATCTTGTGATATTTATGACAAGGTGGAGCCAGTATCCCTGCACGTCCGATGGCAGCTCCCGGAGAAAGTCTCTTGACCTCTCTTTAAATGTGCAGGCTAAGTTCATAAAACAAAAATTCTTTCTTCAAATAGCCATCACTATTTAGCGGAAAAATTTTCATCATGCTTTCTGTAAAAGGATGATAATAGGTCTCTCCTTGCTCCTCAATTCACAAATCTAAGAATTTGATTTTATGTACCATGGATGGACGTAAATAACGGATGGAGCCCACCTCCGCACCTGCACTTTTCTGTGTAACCCAGTTCTGATGCGGATTTACGCCATCTTTCAGGGGGAGCCCTACTCGAAAACGGCGTGTTAGGTTTTCCTAAATAATTGACTTCCATGACATTTACGTGACATTTTGTGCCGTTCATCACAGGGTCTTCCCTGAAAACATACGTTCGCGACATAACAGTTCGGGATTAACGAGAGGTGTTTATGCATCGGAAGACGTTTGCAGTACTGTTGCTCGCCCTTGTCGTGGCGGTTGGTTTCATCGGCTGCGCGGGCGAGGACGGAGCCCAGGGCCCCCAGGGACCGAGTGGAAATGACGGCCAGGATATGACGGCTGTCACCTACAAGGGCTACACAAATCTTGAATGGGCTTGCGGTTCCTGCCACGGCGCTGAGATCGTCGCTTCTTATGAAGGCACGGCGCACTCGCATGCCTACGCGGACCTCGTCGCGGACGGAGATGAGAACAGCCCCTATTGCGTCCAGTGCCACACGACGGGTTGGGACGCCACCGTCGCCCGCACCGACACGGTCATCGTAAACAACGATGGTCCGGATCAGTACGGCTTCGACAACTACTTCCAGGTCGAGGGTGATTACGCGGCTGCGCGTCGTGCTCAACTCGCGAACGTGCAGTGCGAGTCCTGCCACGGCCCGAAGGGCAGCAAAGACGGCATGATCGTCAACAACGTGACGGTGACGACGGAAGGCGATGCCACGGGCGCGATGTGCAATCCCTGCCACAGCCAGTACAACGAGTTGGCCGAAGCTGGCCACATCCAGAACGCGAACACTGCGCACGGCAACAGCTGCGATCCCTGCCACACGGCGGAAGGCTTCATCAAAGCCAACGACTCCGACTACGGCATTGCCCTCGACGACTTCTCGATCACGAACATCAACGCTTTTGTGGGCATCGGCGATGTGAAGACACCGTTCGGCTGCCAGACCTGCCACGACCCGCACTCCGACGAGGGCGAGAACTACCAGCTCCGTTCCGTCAAGGACGTGCCGATCTCCTCGCAGCTCGACCGTTCCTTCACGGAACTCGGCCAGGGCCAGCTCTGCGTCCAGTGCCACCACGACCGTCGCACGGCTGAGAACATCGCCAGCAACGTCTCCGAGGGCGCTTCGGGCCACAGCTTTGGTCCACACCACAGCCCGCAGGCTGACATGTACTACGGCGTCGGCGCCCCCCGTCTGGTTGGGGCGGTTTACGACACGATCCACGCCCACCAGACCAGCTCCGGGTTCGAGGGTCTTGCCTGCGTCCGCTGCCACATGCAGCGCAATACGACGGTTCATGGCACGCCCGGCACGCTCCACAGCTCGCACACCTTCACCCCGATTGCCGCTCCCGAGGTGGAAGGCGCTGGCAACACGGGCAGCTGCGCTCCATGCCATACCGATATCACGACAGACTTCTCCCAGCATGTTGGCGCCGGTCATGACATCACGACCATCGACAACAAGATGGAAGAGCTCGCCGTCGCCCTCGGCTTCACCGACCTCGCGGACTTCGAGGCGAACTACAGCGCCGTCGCCGCTGGTCAGGACAGCGTGAGCCGCTGCGCCGCCTACGATCTCGAATTCGTGATAAACGACGGCAGCCACGGTGTTCACAACCCGGACTATGCCTACGACCTGTTGCAGAATGCGATTGATGAGCTGCCGTAACTAAGCGGCCTTGGAAGTGACAGCCGGAATTCTCAGGGGGAGAATCGCCTGGGAATTCCGGTTTTTCATTCTGGGGGCGGGGTGAACGGCGGAAACGCTGTCACCCCGCCCCGGCGTGAATCAGGAAAAAGTAATCTTTACCAGCACGTGAGATGAGGAGCCTGAGATGCTGAAGCTGCTGCGTGAATTCGGGCAGGCGATATGGGAAGTGTTCAAACTCCCCTTCTTCCTGGTTGCGGAAGGATTCATGCGCCTGTTTGCCATCGGCTGGCGCAAACTGGTGATGCTGTTCGTCGCGGCGGTGATCCTGACCTTCGTCGTGCTGATCGGTTTCTTTGAGACAACCAGCCAACCCGGCTTCTGCGGTTCCTGCCACCTGATGGAACCTTATATCGCAGCGTGGAAAACCTCGTCGCACGCCGATGTACCCTGCATGAAATGCCATGCGCGGCAGGGACTCTCCGGATTCCTCGAGACCAAATTCACCGCGCTCTCGATGCTTGTGAATTACGCAACGGGGATTTACAAACGCTCCAAGCCCTGGGCTGAGATTGAAGACACCGCCTGCCTGCAGTGCCACGAGACCCGCCTGCTGGAAGGCAAGATTGAGACGAAATTGGGGGTGCATTTCGACCACACCCCGCACCTGACGGAAGTGCGCCGCGGCCGCCGTCTGAGATGCACCAGTTGCCACAGTCAGATCGTGCAGGGCGAACACATCTCGATCACCCCGACGACCTGCTTCCTCTGCCACTTCAAGAATCTTGATGAAAAGGACAGGGCGAAACTCTCCCGTTGCACGCTTTGCCACGACGCTCCAACGGGCGAACACGCAAAGGAACGAAATGTTTTTGACCACGGAGAAGTGGTCAAAGGCAACGTGGATTGTGTCTCCTGCCACCAGCCGATGTGGCAGGGGCAGGGAACCGTGCGCAAGGAGCGTTGCGGCGCTTGCCACAGCGAGACCGATCATATTGACCGCTTCAACGACCTGGAGTTCCTCCACGAGTGGCATATCGAGAAACGGAAGGTGGATTGCGAGAGGTGCCACGATCCGATCGAACACAAACAGCCGCCGCTTGAACAGGTTGTTTCAGGCGAATGCAACGCCTGCCACAGCGACCCCCACTCCCCGATGCTTGCCGTTTACAAGGGTGAGGGTTCCCGGCTGCTGCCGGAGAAACAGCCGGCGACGATGTACACCAGCGGTGTCGCCTGCTTCTCCTGCCACAAGGGCCCGACCAACGGAATGGGGGAAGCCCGCATCGGCGAGAACGCCTGCCTGCCGTGTCACAAGGCCAACTACCTGAACCTGGCCAGGAACTGGCAGAAAGCCTATGCATCCCGGATCGAACGGCTGGAACCGGCTCTGAGAAAGGCGAGCGGAAACCCCCGGATCGAGGACGCCCGGCATGATGTCGCCCTGATCCGCCGCGGTGGAGCCTGGCACAACCCCCTCTGGGCGGGCAAGGTTCTCGATGCGGTGGAAGGGGTTCTCAAGAAGTCGGGTCTGGGCGGTGAAACCGTCACGATCCCGGCGGCGAGTCAGGGCTGCCTGGCATGCCACAACGGAATTGAAACGGTGATCGTGGAGTCCCCATTCAGCGCTTTCAACCATGCAAGACACCTGAATACACGCGGGATCGCCTGTACCCAATGCCATGTGCAGACCGATCCCGAAGATCCATCGCACGGACGGCGTCTCCCGGTTGAACGGAGCTGCGCCTCGTGCCATCACAGCGCTCGGAACGCCAACGACAGCCACAACTGCATTCCGTGCCACAAACCGTCCCGGCGTCTGTATACCGGAAACCTGCCGGGAATGGAAGCCTCGCCATCCCCGATGGCTGAAAACGAAATGGCCTGCGTCGATTGCCATGTCCCGGACCAGGCCTACGCTCCGCCCAACGGTGAATTCTGCCTGAACTGCCATGAACCCGCCGTGGTGGAGAGCATGGATTTCAGCCGTGGTAAACTCCGTGCGGCGGTTGGGAAACTGAAAGGCACGCTGGATGACGCCCAGATGATCATTCGCATGGACCCGGGTCGGGCCGTGCACAACCCGGATCTCGCGGAAAAGATTCTAAGCGGGAAACACTGACTTTAGGAAAGCCTAACTCGCAGATAATCCGAGACTTATATTGATCGGTCAAGTCCCGGGAGTGTAAGTTTGCATCCGAACCGGTGAGACGGATGGAAGGGATTGTCGTGAAGCATTCCACGGGTGGTTTCGAGTGTGAAATGAAGTCCCCAGGCGACGTCGACCGGTCTTGTTGCACAGCATGGAAAACGGGTACGATGGAGGCATCATGAAGCACCGCAGCTCGGGGCTCCCAATCGCAGTGTTGGCGACGATGCTGATCATTGCGATGTTCTCTGCCCCTCCGGCCCACGCCGGAACGCGGTTGATCGGGTCGGCAGGAATTCAGTCCTACGGCTACCAGGATGCGGCTGATGAGAATCATCTGTGGTTGATTCCATCCCTCTCATTCTCGACATTCCAGACTGGCGGTCCCTGGTCGTTGCACACAAGCGCCAACTACCTCGGCGACAACGCGGATGATTTCTCCACTTCAGGCCGCACTCGCCTGCTCAAGGGGTATCTCCAGTACGGCCGTATCGGACAACCGTTGCAGGCAAAGGTGGGCAGGTTCTTCCTTGCACGCGGAGTCGCCCTGGGTGTCTTTGATGGCGCGGATGTCAGCTATCAGGTCGCACCGCGCATCAGGGTCAGCGGTTTCGCCGGGATGGTCGGCCCTCTCAACCGTCAGTTTCAGACTGAGGATCCCTCCCAGGCACTCAGTTTCGGCGGCGAAGTCCGGATCACTCCGAGCAGGTGCCTGCTCCCCGCTCGCGGGATCCTGGCGCTGTCCTTCGTTCGCTCCCAGCGAGAGGAGGGCGTCGTTCGGGATCTCATCGGACTTCAAACCTATCACCGTTTCAACGCCCGACCGATCACCTGGATGAACACCTTCCAGATTCGCCCGACGGCCAACCCGTTGCGCAAATGGATCAGCCGGGCCCGGTACGGAACCGAAGCGCTAAACGCCATGGCTGAGGTGGGAATCGTCGGCTTCGATGCCGCCGAGTATTCTTGGTTCAGCGACTTTGGATCTCCGCCTCGAATCCGCACACGGATTGCCGCCGACTACTACTTTGTCCCGGAGGAGTGGGCGGGTGGTTTCGAGGCGCAGGTGTTGTTGGCGGGAGGAAAGAATGGTTTCCGCGGCGGTCCGGTGGTCTCGAGTCCCTGGGGTCAGGTGGGGTACCGCCTCAGCGGAGGGGACCTTGGAACATCAAGCGGACCCTGGGCGAATGTCCAGTACCGGCCGATGACGAATCTCGAACTGTTCGCCTACGCCGCCATGGTCACCTACCAGTGGGATACCTTCGACATCGAATCCAACGACCTGACGAGTCTGCTCTACGGCGGCCGCTGGACGCCGGGCTTCGCACCGTCGCTGACGGTCAGCCTGCAGGTTCAGGTTTACACGTCGCCCGAACTCTCCTACGACCAGCGGATGCTGGGCGGCCTGAGTTGGCGTTTTGACACCGGGAGGACCCGCCGATGACCCGCCACAAGAAAGTGATAACCGCCGCGGTCGTCATCCTGATTCTTGCCGCCGCGATGATTACGACCGGCGCCAGGACACGTGAACGGACAATCAACTTCATCCACCCGCTTCACGTGGAAGAGAACGGCCTCTCGTGCGACGAATGCCATGCGGGTGTGATGATCCTCGCCACCGGCAAGATGGCGATTCCGAACCACGACGTCTGCAGCGCCTGCCATGATACCGACAACGACTGCGGCGTGTGCCATGTCAACGCTGACGATCCGATGCCTTTCGCGCCTGTTGAAGGCAAGTACGAAGGATTCGCGCACAAGGTCCACGGAAAGGTTGACTGCAATCAGTGCCACGGCGACCCCGCTAAAGCGGAACCGGTGATCCCGGGAATGACCGCGTGCCAGTCCTGCCACCTGCAGGAGAGCGGCCCGCTGGAATGCGGCGAGTGCCATCTGGGCGAATCGCCGAAACCGCAGGATCATCAACTCGCATCGTGGCACCAGGACCACGGCATCGAAGCGTCCTTCCGTGGAGATGATTGCTCCATGTGCCACACCCAGGCGACCTGTGATGAATGCCACCAGGGAGAAAATCTCTACGGCAGTCCTCATCCGCCGACATGGGTCTTCAACCACGGAATCGAAGCGAACTGGTCGGGAGAATGCCTCTCCTGCCATGAATCCCGTGATGAGTGCACAAGCTGCCATCGCCAACGGATTCCTGTGCCCCATCCCTTCGGCGCCGCTTTTGCGAACACGGAGAACGGCGGAGCCCACGTGGACGAAGCCCGTGCATTCATCGAAAGTTGTCTGGCGTGCCACGATGTAGGTGAGGGCGACCCCACCTGCGCACGGTGCCATGAGTGAGGAGACGGACCATGAAGAACATTGAGATACGCAAGATTGTCCTCGCAGGTGCCGCCATCGTGATGCTTGTTGCAGCGGGCTGCTACAGCAACGTTGACCCGAACTACGTGGAAACCGAGGGTGGTGTCCACCCCTTCGCCGATCCTGCGGTAATCGGGCACCAGGAGTACCTGGCTGACAACGGATATGACTTCAACGCATGCACCGACTGCCACGGTGTGGATCTCGCGGGTGAAGCCAGCGGACCCGGCGGTTCGAAAGTGCGTTCGTGCTACGAGTGCCATTCCCCGTCAGAACATCCCGGCAACCTGACGGACGCGGACAACCATGTGACCTACCTGCGTTCGGTGGACTGGGTTTCCACGGAATGTTTGACCTGCCACGCCAAGGCCACCGATGCGCTGTTCGGCGGTTCGTGCAGCAGCACGGCATGCCATACCGCCTCTGCGGGCGGTTCGGATGCATGCAACGTTTGCCACGGAGATTTTTCAGGTGATCCCACGGAGTCAGCCAACTGGGCGCCACCCGAAGGCATTAACGGCGTGCTGAGTATTTCCGATCCCGGTGTGGGCGCTCACCAGGCCCACATGAAGGTGGATACTCTTCAGTATGCACAACTGGCCTGCTCGTCCTGCCATGCCGTGCCGAGAAGCGTGGACGCCAGTTATCACATCGACACCACCACGCCGGGCGTTGCCGAGGTTCATTTCTCCGGCGTTGCTTCCGCGGGTGGCAAACATCCGAGCTATGACGCGGATGACGCCACCTGCTCAGCGACCCATTGCCACGGCGACGCGGTACCCGTGTGGACGGTAGTGGACGGCACGTGGAGCGCCTGCGGCACCTGCCACGGCAATGCGACAACGGGCAATCCCAGTCCGCACTCCAACGAGAATTACGAGATCACGGACTGTGCAACGTGCCACGGCGCGGTGATCAATGCGAGCGGGACGATCATCAATGCCAGCAAACATGTCAACGGTGTAGTTGATTGATTTTGACAATAGTTTCCTTGCAAACACAAAGCCAGGGAGGGGTAGAACAATGCGTCGTGTGATCTTGATGGTGCTGGCGGTCATGCTGGTCGCCTCCGTCGCCGCGTTCTCAGGCGACCACGCCTTCGTAGGCGTGAACAAGTGCAAGATGTGTCACCAGCGTGAAGCGAAAGGCATGATCTTC
>JAZDLX010000087.1:0-5652 GCA_043801585.1 bacterium
ACGACCAACGCCGCCGCGCCGTCGTTGATACTGCTGGCGTTGGCAGCGGTCACCGTGCCGTCCTTCTTGAACGCTGGTTTCAGCGTCGGAACCTTGTCCGGCCTGCCGCGCCCCGGCTCCTCGTCGGTGTCCACCACGGTATCGCCCTTCTTCGAGGGGATCACCACCGGGGTGATCTCCGCCTTGAACAGCCCGTTGGCGATGGATTCGTTGGCACGCTTGTAGGATTCCAGCGCGTGGGCGTCCTGCTCCTCGCGGCTGATTTTGTTCTCTTCGGAGCAGACCTCGGCGCAGATGCCCATATGGTGGTTGCCGTAAGGGTCCCAGAGGCCGTCGTGGATCATCAGGTCGTTCAGCTGGCCGTCCCCGTAACGGTACCCAAACCTCGCATTTTTAAGGATGTAGGGGGCCTGGGACATGTTCTCCATGCCCCCGGCGACGACAATTTTGTTTTCCTCGAGCTGGATCGATCCGGCCGCTTCCATCACGGCTTTCAGGCCGCTGGAGCAGACCTTGTTGATCGTCCAGGCCGATTTGCTGTCGGGGATGCCGGCGCCGATCGCTGCCTGGCGAGCGGGAGCCTGTCCGGCGCCGCCCTGCAGCACCATGCCCATGATCACCTCGTCCACATCATTCGGGGTGATTCCGGCACGTTCGACAGCACTCTTGATCGCCGTTGCGCCGAGCTGAACGGCGGGAACGTCGGCCAGGGCGCCGCCCAGGGAGCCGACAGGGGTGCGCGTCGCGGAAAGGATGACCGCGTGCTTCATGGAACGCCTCCTGTATGAAAAAGTTTGTACAAGGTTTTCACAAAATCCGGTAAGGGCTAAGATACTATTTCATCGTCGCAGGGAAAGGGGGAGAGCCTCCCTCGGGAGCGTATGACATTTGCCAAACGGGAAATGTTCGGGAGGCGCGGCGGTGATGGATTTTGAATCGGTGTGCGGCCCGATCCCGACTGTTCGGGTCGGGCCTTGAGATGACGGGGTGGCCCGGCCAGCTTGCATGGCCGGGTTTCTACTAAGGTGTGATGTATTACGTGCCTCTGTCTGCTTGTCAAACAGGGTTTATTCTAATTCTTCGGTTGCTGCTCGTCGTGTGGCCCGGCTGCTCCGCCAGCCGGGTTTCCATAAGCTTGTCATTGCGAGGAATGCCGATTTGTCGGCAGTACGAAGCAATCTTGTTTTTTCACGGAAAATCTATAACGTGCCTCTGTTTGCTTGTCAAACAGGGTTTATTCTAATTCTTCGGTTGCTGCTCGTCGTGTGGCCCGGCTGCTCCGCCAGCCGGGTTTCACATTGAAAACAAAGATCCTTCGCTCATCTTCGGTGGCTCAGGATGACTGCTTGATCTGGTTCTTGAAGGGTAGCCAGGCCAGACCTGTCCGTTCGCAGGCGGGTTGCTTGCCCGCCGAAGGTCATACGAAGGCGACAGGGTGGCCCGACCCTTCAGGGTCGGTTTCAGCCCATGTAGTGGAGTGCTTTTCGTCGACCTGCGTAGCCTTGGGTCGGCCCTTGGCTCCAGTGACTTCGCTGGATCAGTAGTATATCTCCGTGTGGATCCGCCCGTCCGGGTCACTCCAGCGCGGTTCGAATCCGAGGGGCATCAAACGGTCCTCCACATCACGGATCATCGTGCTGTTGCCGCAGAGGAAAACATGTGTCCGGCCCGGGTCGAGCGGCACGCCAGTCCGTTTTTCGAACGCCCGAGAATTCCCGATGACATCCTGGACGTAACCACGGTCTCCGTTCCAGTCCTCTTCCGGTTTCGAGAGTGTGGGAATGTACGAAATGGACGAATCGTGCTCTTGGGTGGAGCGGAAAACATCAGAAAAACCAAGGTGTTCACGGAATCGCGCTCCCTGAATGACAACCAGCCGTTTCCACCGTTTTTTCCCCGTATACGCCCGCACAAGGCAAGCGAACGGCGCGATTCCCGTCCCTGTGCCGGCAAATACGAGGTTCGCCCCGGCGGGAACGCTGTCCAGGGTGAAATGGCCGCGCGCTTCCGGGTCCACGTAGAGACGGTCCCCCTCCTTCAGCTCCCAAAGCCAGCGGGTGAGCTGACCGTCGTCAACCCGGTTGAAGAAGAATTCCAGTTCCTTTTGGTCCGGTGCGCTGGCGATGGAATAGGCACGGCGGACGACACCGTCCTTGACATATTCTTCGCCGGAGGGTCCCCATTTCGCTTCGTCGGCTTTTGGCAGCCCCATTTCGGTCCATTGGCCCGCGGTGAAGGTCGGGGGTATGTCGGGGCGAACACGGAAGATCGTATGGCGGTCGCCAAGGTCGTTGCGCGAGATCAGCGTGGCGTTGCACGGGTCATTGTTCAGTGCGGGCATGTGCAGGTGCTCCGTGTTACAACGTGCCGGTCAGGAAGGTACGCCTCGCACGATCCGCAGGCCCAGCGTTTCCATGTCCGCGAGCATCCGCTCCGGTTCCGGAAGGTGAGCGGCATAATGGACTCCGGGACGGCGTGCGGAGCCGTCCAGCATCTGGGCGACTGTTGCACAGACAGGGGCGGCGGTCAGCACGTACTCGTCAGGGTGGGAGATGGAGAGCCGCACGGATTTTTCCTTGTCACCAACCTTGCCGATAGCCGCGAGCTGAAGCGCCGTTCCAAAAGGGGGGCGTCCAAAGAGTTTCATCGATCCTACCCAAAGCTTCGCCCAGAAGGAGTTTGACAGAAACGGCAGCAACTTCAACCCGATGAAAAGAATCGGCGTTGTGATCCAGTTGGTAATCGGATCGCTCCCGCCGATGAAGAAACCGGCCCTGCGCAGTCCGGGAACCGTTTCAGGAAGGTTTTCCAATTCATCCAGCGCCATCGCCGCGCAGGCCACCATGCCGAATCCGAAGTCGAATTCAAATTTCCGCATCGCGCGTTTGTCCCACATCGACATCTCGTGCCAGACCCCATCCTCGAGCAGGCGAACACGGTAATTGCGGAAGAGATCAATCAGCTCGTCAACGCCTTGCGTGATCACAAGCCCCTTGTCCGGGTTGAGGTAGCTGAAGACCTCGGCGACCGGCAGTGCATCCACCATCGCGGCAGCCCAGCGGATCATCGCGGCAGGCAGTCCTGGGTGGAATCCGCTCTGAATCGCCAGGCAGACGTTCCTCTCGCGGGCTTGAGAATCGAGGTCACGGAGCGCAGCCGACTGAGCGGGGTCGATTTGCACGTCAATCCAGTCCACACCGGTGCTGATCGCGGCTTGTGCAAGTTTGCGTGTAATCCCCGCGCCAAGCGCCGGCCCGGCATGGGCGACAAGGCGCACTCCGTCGAGAGCGGAACGGAAAGCGTGGAGGTTTCGGGCGTCGAGGGCGAGCGGTTGCGCTCTCCGGGAACCCGCGTCACGATTGATGTTTTCCGCTATCGCATGTGCCTTCTCGCCGTTTCTTCCGGCGATAATGACATCGGCGTTTGCCCGGGAAACAAGCATTCCGGCGAGGCGCTTACCGGTCTCCCCGTATCCACCGAGGATCAGAACGCGAGGTGCAGCCATCTCCCTTCCCCTTCCGTGAAATGATGCCACGGGAAAGGTACGGGAAAATGCGCAATGAAGAGAGGGAACGCAGCTTCAAACACAGAGTATGTGTCATTGCCAGGACACCGAAGGTGACCGTGGCAATCTCCAATTCGATGCGCCGCACGTGAAACCACCTGGAGATCACTGCGCGCTCCCGCCGCTGTGGGAGCACTGGTGATGACACGTTCACTATTCCATCGGATACTGGCACACAATATGATGTGCGGTCCGGCTTGCACGCCGTAGCTGCAACGAAGACGAGTCAGTGTGGCCCGACCCTTTAGGGCCGGGTCTCTGATTACATCTGTTTCTGAAACCCTACCCTAAAGGGTCGGGCCACACTGCCGGGTTTCATCTATTACCAGTAACTCTCGGTATGCAGGGTTCCGGCGTGGTTCTCCGCACGGAGGGTAAAGCCGTGGTCCTGGAGGAGCGAAAGCATCACCTGGATCATTCCCGGATTCCCGCAGAGCATCACCTGTGCGCCGTCCTCGGGGTCAAGGGGAAAACCGGCAGCCTGTTCAAGAGACCCGTCGGCGAGCAGCGCCTGGGGGCGTCCGGTCAGCCCCTTCCATCCCTTTTCGTCCTCGTCCGGTCGTGTCACCGAGCGGATCGCCATAAACGAGGGATCTTTCCTTGTGAGCGCATCCAGCTCCTTCGCGTAGGAGAAATCGCGTTCGTGCCGCACAACGTGCAGCAACGCTGCACGGTTCCAGCGACCCGACCCGGCGTAGTGGCGCGCGATCGAGATGAAAGGCGCGACTCCCGTGCCGGTGGCGATCATCAGAACGTTGGCCCCCTCAGGGATTTCGCGCAAAGTGAAACGGCCACGAACACGAGGGTCCACATGAAGACGGTCGCCCTGGTCGAGACGCCAGAGAGTCGGCGTAAAACTTCCGGCGGGAACCAGGTTGAACAGAAATTCAAGGTGGTCGAGATGCTGGGGAGTGCTGGCGATGGAGTAGGACCGCCGTGTCTGCTCAAATGCAATGGGCAAGCTTGAAAGCGGCACCGCCTGCCGTTCCAGTTTTCTTGGTTGCAGGGCGAGATCGGCGTACTGACCGGGCTCGAAGAGCTTCACCTGCCACCCGTCGAGCTGCACGACAATCCGCGCAAGCCCTTCGTTCAGGTTCTCCCGTTCCACGATTGTCGCATTCAGCGGGAGTCCGCGTCCGAGGGCGTCCTCGGCGAAAGCGTCGCGTTGAGTCGAACCGTAGCTCGCGGGTCGAAAGTTGATCGGCATCTTGCTATTCCTGCACCGGAGAATCAGCCTCGCAGCGTGTATTCGTTCTGGTCCATGTCAAAGGGAACGAGTTCGAGCCGCCCCTTTTCACTGCGTTTCACGTGTCCCGCTTTGGATTCCGCGGCATGTTCAAAAACAAGCAGCCACCCCTCCTCTGACGCCCGGTCGAGCAAGGGTGCTTTCGCTGCCATCGTCTGCTCAGGGTAGAGATCGTAAGCCATCACAAAAGGCACCGGCAGGTGGGACGGCGTCGGGATCAGGTCCCCGAGATAGACAAGCGTGTGACCGTTCGAACGCAATGTCACCGTCTGGTGGTGCCGGGTGTGCCCGCCGGTCACCGTCACCGAAATCCCGGACAGCACCTCGCTGTCGCCATCCAGCAGCTCGAGCACGCCGTTTTCCTTCAGCGGGTTGAGGTTTTCCGGCTTGTAGCTGCGGCGGTCACGGGGATTCGGATCACTCGCAACCTCCCACTCGCCGCGCTGCACGTACACCTTGGCGTTGGGAAACTGGACCTTCAACTCGCCCTCGGCGTCGATGAAAGTGGCGCCGCCAACGTGATCGAAATGGAGGTGGGTCTGAATCACATGGGTGATTTCGTCCGGGTGCAGGTCCACCCGCGCGAGGTCGGTAATCAGGGTGCGCGGTTCCGCCACGGCGAACATCTCCCGTTCCTTGTCGTCCCACTTGCCGCCGAGCCCGGTGTCGATCAGCGCGTTGAAACCGTCGCCCTTGATCAGCAGGCAGTTTGCAGCGAGCCGGATACGGTTGCGGTCGTCGGGTGCGTCCGTCCGCGCCCACAGGACACGCGGCACCACACCAAACATCGCCCCGCCGTCAAGGCGGAATTCGCCGTCCTCAAGAAGAAAGATGTCGTAGT
>JAZDLX010000102.1:0-21148 GCA_043801585.1 bacterium
TGATCCTTCAGGAAGCGGATTTCCTCAAATACAATTGTGAAAATGTTGGTGATGCTCTCGCGTTGATTTCCGGCGTCTATGTCAACAGCACGGGGCAGGTGATGCTCCGTGACGTGAGTTCATCGAAGGTCGTTGTCATCATGGATGGGCAGAAGCTCAACATCCCGGGCGGCATCGGCGTCAACGTCAGCAACATCTCCATCGAGAACATCAAGTCCATCGAGTTGCTGCGAGGCGGTCGTTCCACGGAATACGGATCGGATGCTGTCGGCGGAGTCATTGTCATCACGTCAAAAGAGAGAGAATCCGAGTCGGCGAATTTTCAACAAACGGCTTCAGCCAGGGCCACCTATGGCTCGCATAACCTTCAGATCTACAGTCTGAATTATTCGTTGACAAAAGGCAGGATCAACTCTATGATCTCGTTCAGAAAAGATCTGTGGGACGGCGATTTTGAGTACACGAATCGCTACGATCGGCGAGTCGTGATGGTGAACAATGCGCAGAATTCCAGCTCTGCGTTCGCAAAGATCAGCGCAGATCTGCCATCTGGACAATCGCTGCAGAGTTCCTATTCCTTGTACTCATCCAACGGTGGTTCGCCAGGCATGATCGATAATATCAACCCGTCGGCAAGACTGTTGTTTGACAACCAGACCATGAACCTCAATTACCGTAAAAATGAACTTTTCCAAGGATTCAACCTTGACGTGAGCGGCTTTTTCCTGAATTTCCGCACACGCTTCAATGATGACTACAGCCTGGCGAAGGTGCACAGCGATCATAAGAATTACGCGATGGGAACGGACCTGAAAACGTCTGGCAACCTGACTGACCAGATGCGTTTGAGTTACGGGTATTCGTTCCGCAACGACCGGATCAACAGCACAGACGTCGGAAAACGGAATCGTGACACCAACAGCGCATTCACCACGATTACCTATGGTGACCAGCTTGGCGGCCTCATTTCTTCATGGGATGCCGCACTGGCACTTCGTTACGATGCTCCTTCCGATTTCAACCCCGAACTCAGTCCGCGGATTAGCCTTTCATTGAGCAATCAGTCCCAGTTCACGACAACGCTGACGACCCACTTCGCGAAGTCCTATCGGGCGCCGACGTTCAACGACCTGTACTGGCCTAAGGATGCCTACTCCGTTGGAAATCCAGAACTGAACCCGGAATACGGCACCAACTACGACATCGGCATGAACATCAACATGCCTCTTGATCCCCATTCCGTAAGTGCCGCCGTGAACTATTTCCGCAGCGATGCCACGGACATGATCATCTGGCTGCAGACGGGCCCAAACGGACTTTGGTGGCCGGAAAACATCTCGAAATCGCAGACAACCGGGTTCGAGGTTTCCACAACTGCTGCGATGTTCAACAATTTCTTTACAGCGAATGTCGAGTACACGAGAATGGAAGCCCTCGACAAGGGTTCGGATGCAAACCGGTATAACAAGCTGATCCCGTATCGACCGAAGAATAAACTGGCCCTTACCGGGACATTCAAATACAAGAGCATCGAGTGGAGTACAACCTACGCCTACGAGGGTAGACGGTATATCAAACCTGCCAACACGACGTGGTTGCCACCGTACAAACTGATCAATTTCAATATCAGTTACGGTCATTCGCTGATGAACTACAGGACGAGTATTGTCTTCGAAATGACAAACGTGACAAACGAAGATTATATGAGGGTTGACGGCACGGCCGAACCGGGAAGACAGAGCAAAGTGTCGCTCTGGTTCTACCTGTAAAACAAAGGATAGCAGCGAATGGTTCGCGTTCTGCTGACCATCAGCAGCATCGTTGTTCTGGCCTTCAGCCAGATCATGCCAGCTTCCGCTCAGGGGGTGGGACTGTTGTACGGCAGAATTACGGATGCCGGTAACAACCATCCCCTCGAAGGGGCCAGCATCTTTGTCCGTGGAACGCACATTGGTACGGCGACGGACCTCGACGGCTGGTATGTCATCAGAAATCTCAAACCGGGAACCTACACGCTGACGATCAGTTTCGTCGGCTACAGAACGCTTGATAATGTCTCATTGGAAATCGCCGGTGGGGACACGCTTCAGCATTCTTTTGCGCTTGAACGGACAGTGCTCAGGACAGATGAAGTAACGATCACAGCCACACGGGGGAGCTCGTTGATTACTGAGGTCCCAGCATCCGTCGATGTCCTGAACACGGAAATGATCGAGCGTGATAATCCGCCGAATCTTGCCGAAGTCCTGGACAACGTCCAGGGCGTTTATGTCCGTGATTACGGCGGTTTGGGCGGAATGAAAACCATCTCTCTGCGAGGCTCCAATTCTGAACAGGTGCTGGTTCTGCTCGACGGTCAGCGGCTGAACAACCCTCAGAATGGCCAGGTGGATTTCAGCTCCATCTCCACCGAAGGGATCGAAAGGATCGAGGTGGTCCGGGGTGGAAACTCCGCCCTTTATGGAGCCGATGCTATTGGCGGGGTTATCAACATCATCACAAAAAAACGAGTCGGCGCACCGGGCATCCACCTGAGTGCAAAGGGCACGATTGGATCATTCAATTCACGTTCCGCGGAAACAGCCGTAAAATTCAACTACCACCGAACTCTCGCAAACGTTTCCTTCCGCCGCCTGACCAGCAGTGGTGATTTCCCGTACACAGGCCGCTATGGAAAAGACGCAACGCGGGAAAACAACCACGTATCCACGTTTGATCTGTTTGCACGCCTGCGGACGGAAATCGGCGATCCCCATCGACCGGGGTCCATCGATTTTTCCTATAAGTACTACCTCAATCGCAAGGGTAGTCCAGGAAACACCGAGATGCCGTTCAAAGAAGCGTGGCTCAGTGATGAAACCCATCATTTCAACAGCATTTTCGATCTTCCGCTGAAACAGATGACCGACCAAGTGAAGGTGCAGATGTACGCTCATGCGGGTGTCAACCGGTATCACAATCTTGAGCTGCTGGTTCCGGCGGATGATACCCATGAGTTCAAATCCCTGGGCGGCGAGACACAGTTGAACACCGTTCTCTCCCCCATGTTTGCGTTGATCTCAGGAGCCGGAGGACGTTACGACCTGTTGAACAGCACTGCATTCACAGGGGCGAAGAATCGTACAAGTGCATTTGCCTTCATCGAAGATGAATCGGTTTTCCACCCCGCTTCCATCCTGTCATCGTTCTCGATCGTGCCAGCAATACGACTCGACCATTTCACGGATTTCGGCACGCACGTCTCCCCCAAGATCGGCGCCGTGCTGACAGTCGGCGACGAGTGGAGCGCTTCGCTGAAAGCCAACACGGGGCTCAGTTTCAGAGCGCCCACGTTTAACGACTTGTACTGGCCATTTGACGGTCTGACGGAAGGAAACCAGAATCTGACTCCCGAACATGGCACTGACTGGGACGTCGGTCTGCGCCTGCGCTATCCCATCTTGAACGGTTACAGTTTCGATATCACCTATTTCCAAAGTCGAATTTCAGATATGATCGTTTGGCAGATGGCCGAGGATGGAATCTGGAGACCATACAACGAAGATAAAGCCGCGATTCAAGGTGTCGAAGTCAGCAGCAGCATCGAACCAATACTTGATATGTGTTCGCTTTCGGGGAATTATTCCTATCTCTTTGCGGAAAACCTGTCTGATGACGCATCCCGCTATGGTATGATCCTTCCCTATCGGCCAAAGAATACACTGAATCTGTCCGCCACATTCTCATGGTATGATATCGAGCTCAGCTACCAGTACAGTTACGTTGGATTGAGGTACACAAACTTTGCGAACACCCAGAAGGTTCCTTCCTATACCACTTCGGATGTCACCCTGAACACGAGTTTCAACTGGATGCATTCGAAATGGACCGAGACGATTCAAGTCAGAAATCTTCTTGATGAAAGATACGAGATCATCCGGTATCAACCCGTTCCAGGGCGGGAAATACGGGTGACTCTGGGTGTGTCCACAAACATCGCACGAAGGCAAAAAGGAATTCTTTGACAACCAAGGAGGAAAGAGCATGAAGAAAGTCATTCTGTTCAGCATGGTCCTTGCGATCTTTGCATTCGGTTTCATCGGATGTGAAGAGGACAGCAAGAGCAATACGGTGGCTCCGGTTACGGCCAAGGCGATCTATGTCCTCAATGTAATCGGTACGACCGTCTCCGTGATCGATCTCGAGACGGGCACTGTAACGAATGATCTTGGCACCCTCGGACTTTATCCGAACCAGATCCTCTACTACGGGGGCAAAGTCTACGTGGTCAATTCGGGATCCAGCAACATTCAGATTTTCGACCCCGAGAACAACTTCGAAGAGAGCACTCCAATCGACCTTGGAACGGGCAACGGACCGATGAACATGGTGTTCTATGATGACGACATCGCCTTTGTCGCCTGCTCGTACACCAACAAGGTGCTGAAGGTCAACGTGTCCACTAAAGCTGTCCTGGCGGAGATCGACGCCGGTGTCGGCACCACGGGCATTTGCATCGCGAACGGCAAGGTATACACGGCAAACACAGCCTATGACGGCGAAACCTATTCCTACGGTCAGGGAACCGTCACAGTCATCGATCCCGTGAATGCCACTGTCGTTACGACGATTGACGTCAACATGAACCCGCAGGCCATTACTGAGGCTCCTGACGGTATGCTTCATGTCGTCTGCACAGGCGACTGGGGTATGACCGAATCCGGATCCATCGTCGTCATCAATCCTGCCACCAACGCAATAACCCACACGTACGATGTCGGTGGGACGCCGGGCAGCATCAGTATCGACGAGACCAACGACCTTGGCTACCTCGGTGTCTGGGGAACGGGCTGCATCGTTTACACCCTGTCGGATGGAACCGTAGTCCATGGCGTTGATGACATGTTCTACGGCGCGGGCGGTTCGGGTATTCTCGTGGATCCCGATGGCAATGTGTTCATTTCCGTCTGGAACGACGACCAGGTGGCAGAAGTCGCCACTGACGGAACAGTCATCGAAACCTTCGACGTCGGTGACTGCCCGGGTTCACTCTCGATGAAGACAGGTCAGTAATCTTTTTGTAGCGCGCATCGATCGCAGGGGGAGCAGAGTCTGTGATATCCGCTTCGCTCCCCCGATCGGTTTTTGCCCGGAGTTTCAATTTCGGGTCGAGCGGCACGGTTGACTCTATGGTGCATGATGCGGAGGAAGAGATGAAATCCTCGTCGGTATCCCGGGAGACATTCATTGTTCAGGATCTCGGTCTCGCCGAACAAGGGTGTGTGAAAATCGACTGGGTTGCACGTTGGATGACGGTGCTGAACGGACTGCGAGAACAGTTCAGTCATCAAAGCATCTTCACGGGGAAACGTGTCGCCATCAGCATTCACCTCGAAGCGAAAACCGCCTACCTCGCCCAGGTGATCCAGGACCTCGGAGCAGAGGTCTGGATTACGAGCAGCAATCCCCACTCTGCCAAGGACGACGTTTGCGCTGCGCTGGCGAAACGCGGGATTCACGTTTATGCCCGCAAGGGTGCGGATCAGGATGAATACGAACGTTTTGTCCATGAAATTGCTTCCTGCAAACCCCACGCGCTGATCGATGACGGTGGTGATGTCACCGAATACCTGCACCAGCACCCTGAATTTGCGGTGGAACTGAAGGGTGTATGCGAGGAGACAACATCCGGCGTCGCTCGTTTGAAACAGCGCGACGCTGAAGGCAGCCTCCTCTTTCCCGCCATTGCGATCAACGACGCCCAATCGAAATACCTGTTCGACAACCGTTATGGCACCGGTGAATCCACCTGGTCCGCGATCACCCATCTGACCAATGTAACCGTTGCCGGCAAAACCGTCGTCTGCGTCGGATTCGGCTGGGTGGGGCGCGGTGTCGCCATGCGCGCGGCGGGAATGGGTGCTGAGGTGATCGTGACGGAAATCGATCCATGGAAAGCCTGGGAAGCACGTATGGAAGGTTTCCGGGTGATGCCGATTCAGGAGGCGGCTCCCCTCGGTGACTATTTCATCACCAACACAGGTGAGGAAAACGTCATCCGTCTCGAACACATGCGGATAATGAAAGACGGCGCATTCCTGGCGAACGCCGGACACTTCGGCAACGAAATCGATGTCCCCGGCCTGAACCGCGAAACCAGTTCGATTCAGTCCGTGCGCGACGAAATCGATGAATACAACCTGCGTAATGGAAAGAGGCTGTATCTACTCGCCAAGGGAAGCATCATCAATATCTCCGGTGGCCTCGGTCACCCGATCGAGATCATGGACCTCTCCTTCTCGCTCCAACTCGCCAGTGTGCATTTCATCCTCGAGACGGACGGGTTGAAGAACCTCCTCTATCGAGTGCCAAAAATTATTGATGAACGTGTTGTACGCACGAAGATGCAACAGGATGGCATCGCCATCGACGAAGACCTTCGAAACAAGGGTTAGGCCATGCACATTTTCGTTAGCCTGTTCGGACTGCTGGTCCTGCTCGCCTTCGCCTGGTTGCTCTCGCATAACCGGAAAGCGGTGAACTGGAGAGTGGTCGGCTGGGGATTGGGGATCCAGGTATTCTTTGCAGTCTTCATCTTTGTGATTCCCGCCGGATCAAGGCTGTTTCTGTTCGTTAACGATGTTGTGAACGCCGTGCTCGACAGCGCCAACGCCGGCACGCAATTCGTTTTCGGCCCTCTGGCGCTTGCACCGGGCACGACCAATGCGGCCGGAAATCCATCGCCGGGCTTCATCCTCGCCACCCAATCGCTGGCGACCATCGTCTTCTTCGCTGCCCTCGTCTCGATCCTCTACTACCTGGGAATCATGGACCGGATCATTCAGGGATTCGCCTGGCTGTTCACCCGTTTGATGAGAATCAGCGGAGCGGAATCCCTGGTTGCATCTTCGAACATTTTCGTCGGCATCGAAGCCTCGCTGATGGTGAAACCCTACCTCGCGAAGATGACACGTTCGGAGTTGAACACCATCCTCACGGCCGGAATGGCGACCATCGCCTCGAGCATGCTCGCTGCCTATGTGATGATCCTGCGAAACGGTTTCCCCACCATCGCGGGCCACCTCGTATCCGCTTCGATCATGAACGCCCCGGCAGCGATCATCATGTCGAAACTGCTCTATCCGGAGGATGGCCAGCCTGTGACTCTCGGGCAGCACGTCCGCGCCGTTCGTGAAAAGGACGAGGGGTTGTTCGCCGCGATCATCAACGGCGCCAACTCCGGCGTTCGTCTCGTTGTCGGGATTGTCGCCCTGCTACTGGCGTTTCTCGGCCTCGTCGCACTCGTCAACAAGATCTTTCTGCTGGTCGGCACTCCGATCAATTCAATGATCGACGTTCACATCGACTGGTCGCTGAAGGGACTGTTGGGATACCTGTTCTACCCGTTTACCCTGCTTCTCGGCGTGCCCTTCGCGGATGTTGGAGCGATCGCCAAAATTCTCGGTGAACGTGTCATCGTCACCGAGGTCGCGGCGTTCCAGGACCTGGCGGCATTGATCGCTTCGAATCCTGAACTCTCGCCACGGTCGGTTGTCATCGCCACCTATGCCCTGACCGGATTTGCACATGTTGCTTCGGTCGCGATTTTCGTCGGTGGCATCGCAGCTCTCGCGCCGGAACGAACGCGGGATCTGTCATCTCTGGGATTCCGGGCGCTGCTCGGCGCCACACTTGCCACCATGCTGACGGCGACGATTGCGGGACTTTTTTACACGAACGGTTCGATCCTGGTGATGAACGGTTGAACGGTACAGACTGAAAATGAGAAGCAACGTTGTTCAGGACGACGCAACTTTTTAAAGGGGAGAAGATCATGGAGGCCTCATCCTTGGGACTGATGTTGCTGGCAGTGCTGTCCGGCGTCTGCCTCTCGATTATTGGCGTTGCCTTCAAGATCGGACAGTCACGCAATGTGACCCCTCTCTACATCTCGATGTGCATGGGAATCGCCGGGGCGCTTTTCTTCGGCGTACAAATGGACTGGTCGGAACTTGGAGATCTGCCGACGATCGTCTGGGTGTTTGCACTGCTCAACGCTTCCGGACAGATCGTGGCGATGTACCTGGTGAACGTCTGCCTCAAACTCGGCCCTCTTTCGCCACTCTGGGCAGCGATGAACCTCACGTTTCTGCCGGTCATTCTCTATTCGGCGATCCTCTTCGGGGAACCGGTGACCGGGATGCAGTTCGCTGCAGTCGCAGCAGGCATCCTGACGGTCGCGTTCGCATCCCAGATGACGACCGGCGGTGGCGCAGCCGGGGAAAAAGAGAAGTCCGCCTTCCCCATGAAGGCGAAACTGAGCTATGGGATCTACCTGCTGGTGATCCTTCTGAGCAATAGCATTGTCTTTATCACGATCAAGGATTTGGGAACCCGTCCCCTCGCGGCGGGCATGGACGTGACGATCCTCGGCCGTTACCTGGCGCCCATCTATTTCACCCTGTACGTCGGTCTTGCGCTGTTCACCGGCACGGCAGGATACCTGCAAAAAGTGAAACCGAAACGCTGGGGCGACCTGGTCAAACTGGGATTGCTTGCTGCCCTCGGATCGATTTCAGGACTACTGCTGCTGAAGGTGTGCATCCCCCTCCCCGCGGCTCTTGTATTCACTATAAGTGGGGTAATAACAATTATTTCTGGAGCTATTGCGTCGATTCTTTTCTTCCGTGAAAAAATCTTCTGGGCGTGGTACGCCACCGTTGGAGCCGGTGTGCTCGCGGTGATCCTCGCCAATCTGGGGTGACGCAGATTTTCAGCGTTCCGAGCACTCATGGCATGAGATGCGCGGCATCGTCCACGCCCTCATCTCCATTAAGGAGACAAGGATGACCGGAAAACACAAGGAACGAACTTCCACGCTGATAACATTCAGCCTGCTGACAATACTGCTCCTGCTGAGTGGATGTTCACGTTCCACCACGCCGCCGTTGACCATCGGTGTGATCGGCGATCAGACAGGTACAGAGAACCTGGACGCCGCCTACGCAATCCTCGACTCTGCGATTCAGCGGATCAACCAGCGCGATCCGCAGGTGGTGATCCATGTAGGCGACCTCGTTGAAAGCATCAAGGACATTGACGGATTCGAAACCTATCAGAAGAATTTTCAGCGTGCCACGGAATTGCTGGACCAGCTGAAGGCGCCCTGGTACCTCACCGCCGGCGATCATGATGTCAACCCGCCGAACTTCCTCGCAAACTCACCCGATCGATCCCGTGAAAAGTGGTTTCAGGAGCTCTGTGCGGAGTACGGCCTTCCTGTCAAAGAACATCTCTACTACAGCAAGGACGTTCGAGGATACCATTTCATTTTCCTCTATTCCATCGAACAGTTGCATTCGGATCCACGTTGGGGTCCGATCTTTCTTGACCACATTTCACAACAACAGCAGGAATGGCTCGCGGACGATCTTGAGAAGCACAAGGACGCGTACGGCATCGTCGTCGTTATTCACCACCCGCTGTGGTACGTCGATTCCTGGTGGCAACCGGTCCACGCCCTGCTGCGCCAATATCCCGTGACGGCGGTGATCGCCGGGCACTACCACTACGATCAGTGCGACCAGCTCCTTGACGGCATTCAGTATTACGTGATGGGCGCAACCGGCGGAACGGTCAAAAACAGCGATCCCGCATCCGGAGGTGTTGCCGAATACGGTATGATGACGATTCAGGGACGGAAGGTGCTGGACTTCACCTTGCGCAGCGTAATGACCGACGACACCCTCGAACTGACACCGCGCATCAGTATGGACCGCATCCAGGCGCTCTCCTCGATGTTCAGCAATTTATGGTCGGATGAAAACCTCCATTGGGATGGAAACCGAGTCGTTACCATCGCGCCAAACGGCTCCCACATCCCGGTAACGCACATCGGACTCGAGTCGCTGGGCAATCCCCTGGATATCCCGATTGAGATGGAGATGGTTTCTTACTCGTCGGGACTGATCAACCCGCGTTGGATGCTGAAGGACGGCGCCGTTGAGGCGAACGCCGGGATCACACTGCAACCTGCGGAACGGATCGGGTGGGCGAATTTGACAAGCGTTGGGAATTGGAGGACTCCCTCATCCCTGTTTGTCGCGGATCTTGCACCTGATTTGACAAAAGCCTCTCCGCCGCTCGAGATCACCCTGAAAACACGTTTCGAGGACATCCGTCCCCGTTGGATCGAATACAAGGCAACCTACAAAATAACAAATGTAACCAACTGATATTGCTTTACGTTAGATTCAGTACCCTCATCATGCAGAACCGCCCATCTCCGTTGAGATGGGCGGTTGCATATCGTACCCCGGGCGCGATTCGAACGCGCGACCTACGGATTAGGAATCATCTCTTTAAATTTATTGAAGTTATGAAGGATAAACGACTTGCCACATTAGTTACAAAGATTCCAACAGCTTACAATTCTCGAATCGAAATTCAATTTCACCTACTCTCCACTCATTTTCACTGTTTTTACCCCTTCTTTCTGCAGCAATGCCCGACCATTGCCCACTTGCTTAGCAGTCATTTTATCATTCTGAACCTACGGATTAGGATCCATGTTGGTCGACACCCATTGGTGAAACTGGGTGATCCTCTACCCACCTGCCAACTGGAGCCCGGAAGAGAGCCCCCTTTCCCCACTCTTTTTCACGTCTCTTTCTTGATCACGCCCGTAGTTTGCTATTCGACCTTATCTCCACCTAAACCACACAGTTCCAACACTTTGATTCGTGCTTCCTGCTCCACATATTCACCCCGGCAAGCGCACCTGGGCGCAATTCTTAATGGACTCTTCACCAGGCTAATGGGGGTCCAATACTAAAAGGAGTAGAAAATGTTAGGAAGAACAGATCAAGTGAGGCAGCAGGCGCATGGTTCGGCTACAGCAGCAAGTGGCGATGCGCTGGAACCGACTGCCGATGGAACCACGTCGCTGAATCAGGAGGCAAGGCGTGTAGTCTTCGCTGGTGATCAGGGCGTGATTCAGGCGAGCGGAAAGCGGTTTTTCAGCATCGGAAGGATCGTGTCGGAGGTTGCCCAACGCGGCACCTCGACGACGGACTCCTGGGTTCGCTCACTGGTAAGGACCGGAGACTTGGAGGGGTTCAAGATCCGGGGGAAGCGCGGGATCTGGATCAGCGAAGACAGTTTCCTCGCGTACTTCGAAAAGACGGGGTTTGAACCCGAGTTGGTCCCGATCCACACATCTTTGCACAGCAGTCCTGTTAAGGAGGGCGATGAACGAGGCGTTCGGCATTCCCCAGATCGGTGAAAGCGAATTGATTGCGTTTCTCTTGCCATCCGGGTTCAATCATGTCGCGCAGTTCGCGCCAACCCTTCCCCTGGCAACCGTTGTGATGGCAACCAGCTGCGATTGCACCGCCAGGTAGCTGGGCGATGTAGGCACTTCGATCGGTGTGCTCGGAATTCCAGGGACAGACGCGGAAGATCCACTTCCGACCTTGCCCTCCATTCCAAGGGCGCGGTCCTGTGACATTCAGCTGATGATCGCGGATCCATGCGTCCAAATCAAAGCGAGGAGAGGTTGAAGGGAGGTGTTGCAGGTTCAGAGATTGGATAGGAGCAGCAAGAGCCTCCAGCTTCTTCTGAGGGACTACTTGGATAGATTCAGGCGATTCATCCCACAGGGTTCGCGCCTGGCGATGAGGCCGCTCTGTCGTATTTGCACCCTTTCTTGCAATAGTCCCATAGAGCTTCCAGATTCGCGCCGGGTTGTAGACGCTCGTGTCTACCTGCACTACTTCATCATCATATCGGAGCGCCAAGGCCTGCAGCACACGCTGTACAAGTCCGCCGTCATCCGCAGGGAGATCCACACGGTACATCAGGTGGCCACCGTTGCCCGAGGTGGCGATTACTGGTTCGGGCCATTCAAGCTGCCTTAGATCCTCCCGGATACACCTCACCTTGGCCATTGCAGCTTCAAGCTCAGCATCGGTTGAAGAAACACCGCTCGGACGGATCGGATCCGCATCTATCAGCAACCACTCTCGCCGGTCGATTTCACTGTCATTGGTGGTTTTAAAGGCTGGTTCACTTATTCCGTACTTGTGGCGTCCATCACGTGCTTCTATATGAAGGGGATTGGGAAGGAAGTAGACACCTTTTGATCTGAGGGTCAAATCTGCAGCAGCAGCCGAGAGTTCCTCTAGATTCGTGAAGTATCCCGATGCTGTTTTGTGGGTAGGAAGTACGTCCAGAGCGCGTATTTCAGTATAACAGGAATCTCCCAGGAGGTATTGAATCGAACGTTTGATTTCGTTGATTACTTCATCGTTTGATAATTCATTGATGCTCTTCTTCATAATTCATCTTGGTTATTCTTCACTGTGCAGTCGTCTGTCGCCTGTCCCTCCGCCAAGTCGATAGAATTTCATCGCATTCTCCAGCTGGTAGCGGGTCACGCCGTACTTGCGCATAGTGGCCCGTTTCCCGAACTGATGGGTAAACATCATCATCTTGCTGCATTTACCACGATCTTCCAGTAGATGAACGGTCTTTTCATGATACCCCATAAAGTCTCCCTTTCATTGGTTTCATCATAAGTCTACATAATTAGTATAAACTTTCCAAAACAACATTTCAACCCCATTTTAGCACTTTTTTCGTCGTTTTCCAGTTCATACTGTCAGTAATCCCCCACCTCCCCTCTGCCCAGAATTCGGCACTGCCCAGTTTTCGGTGCCCAATATTTGGCAATTCACACTGAGGGACTCCAGCCAATCTCTTATAATTCTTGTGGTTACAGTCCTGGCACAGCACGTGCAATTGTCCTTTACGGTTGGGGACTAACCACCCCTATTCACCATACTGACGCGTCAGCCTTTTTCAATCACGCGGGATCATCCCGCATTGTGAAAGGCAGGACACCATGATTTCTTCAGGTATTCATGAGCTGTTGCAGCAGTACGGCATGATCACCCTCCCTCAGTTGCAGGAAGGTCTCCCCCGCCGTCGTGACGGACAAACGAGCACAATCGGTATGAACCGTCTACGCGAATTCGCCCGGCTCGGATTGATCCGCGCCACAGTTCTCAACCGACAGGAACAAGTCGTTCTCAACCGCGAACAAGTTGAGTGGTTCTTCCGCACAATGCCGACCGGTGATCCTAACCGGCAGCTCATCCATCAGAGCTGGTACGAGGACAACCTCTACCTCGGTGAATCGATCAGGTTCAGCGATCTCGATAGCCTCTCCCCCCCTGCCAAGACCGAGCGAAAGGAGGAGCTACGTGAGCTGCGACGTGTCCTGAAAGAACAGTACAGGCAGCTCGCCTCCCTCCTCTCGGATTCTCAGGAAGAAGACCTGGAGTTCCTGCGTCAACGGATCGTTGACAGAATAGCCGAGATCCGCAAACAGGTTCGCAATCAGGAATAAGAATAGGTGAACAAATTGGGAGGATTGGTTATGGCGTGGCTCGAGAAAAAGGAGTACGCAAACGGCAAGCGGACTTGGTTCGTTCGCTTTAGGAACTCTGACGGCAGTAAAGGCTCCAGGGTACTTGGAGTTGGACTCACAAAACGTGAGGCGCAACAATTGCTGTTAGAATTTGAGAGAAAACAATCGTTGATTGCATCAGGTCTAGCGACGCCCGAATTGCTCGATTGCAATCTCTCAGAATTCATCGAGCGATACAGGATCTATTCTGAGATGAACAAAGCGGCGAGTACGGCTCTTCGGGATCATGATGTACTCCGTCGGCTCTTCGAGTTCGTCGGGGACCTGCAGCTTCGAGAGATCACCCGTGCGATGATCGAGTCCTACATCTCAAAACGAATCAGGGGGGTGCGACCAGGCACAGTGAACGTGGAGCTGCGCCACATGAAGGCTGCGTTCAACCAGGCGATCCGATGGGAGCTTCTCGAAAGGAATCCGGTGAAGGGAATTCGATTGCTGAAGATTCCACAGTCTGACGTTCCGAAATATTTAGAGAAGGAGCAGATCGACAGACTGCTTGATGCGATGCAAGATGATCCATTACTTCCGCTCGTCAAGTTCTACCTCTTCACAGGTGCACGCTTACGAGAGGGACTCTACTTGCAAGGTGAAGATGTTGACCTGAAACGGAAGATCGTTTTCTTCCGTGGCCGGTGGACGAAGAACAAGCGGAACCGAATTATCCCTTTCGGACAACTACCTGAGCTTCAGGAGTTGTTGGAGCGACAATCGCCGGAGCAGGGTCGTCCTGTGTTTCCGTCAAGCGAGGATCCTGAAAAGATGTGGTGCGTCGATTGGATCAGTCGCCGGATCAGTCGTGTGTTCAACAAGATTGGGATCCCCTGGGCTACCACTCATACACTTCGGCATACATTTGCATCTCATCTCGTTATGCAAGGAGTGGAGCTGTTCACAGTATCGCGCTTGTTGGGACACTCGTCCGTTACGATTACCGAACAGCATTACGCTCACCTCGCCCCAGCCCATGCAGAACAGGCACTGGCGAAACTCCCCTACCGCTAGTATTGAACGCCCAGCTAATGCCCACTAAAAACAACGAGGGGACTTCCAAGTATTGCCGGAAGTCCCCTCTATTTATTTCACTCCGAGTGAAGTCAGGGTTCGACTAAACGGATTAAAAGTTGTAAGCTACAATTCCACGCTAATGCAAAAATTGTTTTTTAACTCGTGAAAAATTTACGCATCAATCCATCTGCTACTAATACATATTGAAATGGTCTTTTGTCTAAGACCCAGGAATTATGATTCCACCTAAACCCAATAATCACAAGAGACTACAACAAGTAACAGCAGATCAATTAGGCGTTTGAATAATCAGGGGTTTTGTGGGCTGTTGGCAATTGATGCTGTTATTTGCCGGTGAGTGGTCCAGAATTGGTCCAGAGGTCAATCAATCGTGAAGGAGAAGATCATAGCTTAATGTTCCACTATAGAGATGTCATTTCTATTAACTCCAATTTCCACGATGCACGCCCCGGTCGCCGCATCAACAAAGCGACCCAAGGTGCTGATATTATAGAAGTGTACAGTGCTCTCGATAGTGATCACCTTTCGCATTCTCAGATTCTGCGTACTTCGCAATGATCTGATTTGCGAATTCGCTGCTAAGGCGAGATTCCTGCGTGCGTAACGTTCTGCTGCTTGCCAGCTCGAGGTCTTGAAGTGATAGGCTTCGGCGGTACTTTTCGCGATGATGTAATTATCAGAATTGGGATACGTAAGGACTTCCGCTGGAGGTGGAATCAGAGTTCGGGTAACTTTCACTTGTTTCGTTCCCACGAACATCAGAACGAGTTCCTCACTCCAGCATGAGTCGATACGAACAAGTCCATCCTTGAATATCGAGAACCCTGTTGTATCTGATTGAATATCAGCTATGCCACCCATGGACATCGTCTCGGGGCCAGTCGTAACCGATCCCATCGCTGCCCTGATCGTACATTCCTGATCCTGCCACAGACGCAACGCAGCATCTTCAAAGGCTTCATCGTAGCTGGATGCAGGATAATAGTAGGGGCGTGAATATCCGACCGCAGTCTTTGTGTCGGGATTACCTGGTGGATTCCAAAACCACGATGGCAAGTTGAGAGGGGATTGCGCGAGAACTGGCGACAGACAAATCAGGCAGGCGGTCAGCATCAGTGCCAACCGCCTGCACATGCATGAAGGAACTTTATGATGTTCAAGTTTCAACTTAACAACCCAAAAATCCTAATGTCCCTGTTCCTGCTTCCACTGCTGGTATTTCTCGATCTCTGTGTTCAGTTCTTCCTGTGCCTTTGAACTTTGGAAGCGGGTGTACAATTCTTCCTGTTGTGAAATCTGATTTTTCAACGCTTCAAGTGTGGCACCGACAGGCATTCTAAGAACGATGTAGACACGGAAAACACCCTGTTCGTTCAGAGTTTGTGAGTTCTCTTCCTGGACGCTGTTCAATACCTGACTGACAACACGTTTTGTCACGTTGGAAAACTGTTCCAGGTACTGTGATTCGTCTGCTGTCCCGACTTCCTCACGGAATGTCTTTCTGAGTCCGTCAAATTTCGTTTCAACGGCTTGGCCAATTTGGTCGAGTGCTGCCTGGTTTGCTTTGTCAATGGCACTCTGCATGTCCCGAGAAGTGGCCGTCCCCTTGCCGAAGTAATAGTTCGGATCCTGAGCAAGTTTGGTAAACCAGGGTGGCACATTTTGGACAACATTTTCCGTGGCTACAGAAGTCGTTGTGGTAGCTTTTTTCGGACCACCGCAACCCGCAACCAGCAATGCAATAAAAGCAAGAAGCATTGCCGCTTTCATCAGATGCTTCATCGTTGGACCTCCTTTACGTTATTGTCGAGTAACTGCCTGTGTTTGCCACTCAAAATGTCACTGATATGCCATACGTGGATGCGCCGTTAGCCTGTTTTTTCGCAAAAGGAAAAACTTGAGTTTTGCTAGACGCCACTTGAGCATGACGAGTTGGTAGTTTGCCTCCGCCATAAATCAGGGCATCGACGTACTGAATTACGTATATGCTGCCGGCCGCTATCAGCAATATGTTTCTCTGATCACGAGCCCTCGCCATGTCTTCACGTGCGGTGATTGCACGTGCGAATGCTTCATCGAGCGCTGTTTGTGTTATGGCGCTATGATAATCTTCCATGGCCGTATCATAATCGGTCTGAGCATAATTATATCCTGTGTTTTGGTCGTATGCGAAATTAATTGTCGCCAGAAAACCACCCAAGTATAAAAGCCCTCGAAAACGCTGGCTTGGGGTTATCATTTGACCAAAGCCTGGAACCAGTGCAAGCACATGAGATCTAGCTTTCGCAAGCTTCCAAGCCTCTGTTCCTTCTGTTCGAAGCGAAATGTTAAAGTCGAGCATTTGCTTATGCTTCACCGATACTGTCGCCACTTCGGTATCATAGCCTGTTTTTTCAAAACGGACACTGTGAGTTCCTGTGGGGACATCACGAATTATGTAGGGTGTTTCCCCAACTTGTTCTCCGTCAAGAAAAATAGCTGCATTGGAAGGCATGGAACTCACCCGAATATGTCCCGCTTTTCGAAGGAGTTTGGCACTAACTGAAGGAGTTCCGGCCAAGGTCACTGGAACGGTTTGCTCAAACACCTCATAGTCCAGATAGGACAATTGAAGTGTATAGGAACCTGGATTGAGAGGAATATGTTTAATCGGAGTTTTCCCAAGGTTTAATGCGGAATCTGCAATTACAACTTCAGCACCAGACGGAAAACTTTCTACACTGAGAAAACCTACACTAGGGCTGAGTAAAAACGGTTCGCTTTGAGACTGACCATCGATGATGACAATATTTCGTTCTTGTGAAAAGAAGTTCGAAAGTGATACATGAACCGTATGTTGACCAGAGAGTACCTGATCCTTACTTGTGGGTGTCTTTCCCCAATTCACGCCATCCACCTGGATCTCGGCACCTGGGGGAGTGGAAGTCACCGTGAGAGATCCAAATTGAGGTCCCAGTGCATATGTGTGTTCATAATTACCAGTCGCTTCAAGATGGATAGTATCTGTCACCTCATGGTACATTTGCTTAACCAGCAGAAGATTGTAGGTACCAGCTGGGAATCGAGTAACATCTAATGGAGTCATTCCTCGCTGCTGACCGTTAATTGATACAAACGCACCCTCAGGATCGCTGTCGATGGAAAGGTGGCCATAATTGGGGGCTAATTTGGCGTCCACTTTGGCGTAGTCCAGCTCCTGCACTTCCACTGTTCGAGTCTCTGGTAGATAAAGATCCTTGACGATTTCAATTGTGTAGACTCCAGGTTGCAGGTCATTCAAGCTCAAGGGGGTTGTCCCTTGTTGTTCAATTCCGTTGAGAAGAATTCTTGCTGCAGGTGGATCGGACTCGATGAACAAATTGCCTGTATAACCAACTTGAAGATCTGATGCACTATCATTTGAAGGAGAAACTTGTTCAGTATACTCTTTCCCCAATTCGAGGCTCATAGTTTTTTCCCAAACACGATCACCTGCATAAACCTTTATTAAATGTTGTCCTGTTGTAGGCCGAAGAACGATAAAACCGCTTGAAAAATCTATTTTTTGCGGGGGAGTATTATCTATCTGGATATAAACTTCTTCCTTTTTCCCCGCTTCAAAATCCAATCGAACCCGAGGACGGTCGCTATCGAACCCCTCAATAGCTCCAAATCTAGGTTTTGTGCGAACCTTGATTCGCCAAACACCTTTGGGCTCATAATTGTGACGTGGCAATTCGAGCGTCAAGTAACCCTGCTTGATGATACTGACATAATCCACTCCAGGGTCGAGGACAACCACATAGTAATCCCTTTCCTTTACAGGGTCCTGTACTGTACGTATACCTTTTCGGCTGCTGAAGCTCAGCTTTGGGACGGTACTCTCGACGACGAGAATGGACGCCGAGGGATCATCGGGGATCAAACCTCCCGTTGAAAGTTCTTCCCATTCAAATTCATCACGGTCTTGTGCGTTGACAAGAACACTGATTATAAAAACACCCATGAATACAAATAAAAGTCGTTTCCAAAGCATGATAAACTCACTTTATCAAAGTATACGATCCCATGTGAAGCGTGTGGCATGCCAAGGATATGTCACGCATCATCGTTAAATACCCAATGTAAACATCTCTCTCAACTCGTTTAAGCGGTTTTCAGTGCTCATTATTAACGCCACAGCTTAATTGTTCCATCATCGCTCCCACTAGCCAGTAATCGACCATCAAGACTGAAAGAAATAGAATTTACTGGATAAGTATGCCCTTCCAACTTCGTAAGCAGCGTGCTGTCTTCTACACGCCAAAGCTTGACCAGGTTGTCATTTCCTCCACTGGCAAGCGTTAAGTCATCCGGGCTGAACGCCACAGAACCCACACCTCCAGTATGGCCGTGTACTGAAGAGATACTCAGATGACTACTTACATCCCAAATCAGGATTGTACCATCAGAATATCCACTGGCCAACTTGGAGCCATCTGAATTGAAGGCGATGGAAGTCACACTATTTGGATTCTCTAAGCGCTGGGGATCTTGAACACCACTGTTTACATCCCAGAAAGTGATCGTGCCATTTTCATCTCCGCATGCCAACCTTGATCCATCGGGAATAAAAACTACGGAATTGATTTGAACGTAACCTACTGAGAATGTACGAATTACATTACCATCAATCGCACGCCATAGTATCACGTTGCCGTCATCATCACCACTAGCCAGCATCGAACCATTAGGCATATAGTCTATACAGGCTGGATTCCCTGTAAGGGGTATGAAGTAATCAAGATTACAATCGCTGGTTCGCCAAACCTTAATCGAATCGTTTCCACAACTTGCGAGCTTTGAACCATCTGGCTTGTATGCTAACGAATTTATACGTCCAGAATGCCCGTCAAGCTGTTTGGGTGTCGCTGTGTTAGTATTCCACAACCATATATGGCCATCAACTAAGCCACTTGCCAGAACGGAGTCATTGGGACTGAACGTTATCGAGGTAACACTATCTCCGTTCCCAACAAACGTTTTCCAACCTCCAGGTTCTGAAATGTTTAGGAGATGAGGGGAGATGATGGTTGCTTTGTTGCCAGCGCGATCAGTAAAGATTATGGAAACCTCAGCATCATTCGCTCCGATTCTATCCCATCCAAGTGGTGGAAGTGACAGATAATAGCTGCCGTTTCCGTTGTCCACCAAGGCAATAATAGGTAACCAATTCGGAAAACCGATATTAACGATTGCGTTACCTTCTGTTTCTGCTCCGATACTATCATTTTTCAAAATTACTGAGAATGAAAGTATATCCATCTGTCGGGAAGTGTCATCAGTACTTGATGAGGACCAAGAAAATGAATCAATAATTGCTTGTTTATCCAAACTAATAGCGTCAATTGTTGGCTCAGAAGTGTAAAAATCATTTTTGAACCACGCATGTACAGATTTATATCCGTCCCCATCACTCAGGGTCCAAGGATATGAGTCTGAAGACTCCACCCAATCTACCGAAGTTGTGTCAATAGAATCAGAAAGCCTCATCATAAGGGAATTATCTGCTGACAGCGATAGAGTAACAAGTGGATGATTAATAAAGGAAGAATCATCAGGTAAAATACTCAACATGGGTGTCCCCAGTACTGCAGGACTGATCGAATCATAGGCACTTGATTCTATTCCGAAATCATTTTTTGCCGTTAAATACACTCGCTTAATTCCAGACCCCTCGGATAGCATCCAATCGTTTATTGTTGATAGATAGTCAGTCCATTCAGGAGTCTCAGTTAGTACATCGTTTGAAAGAGCTATTGATTCGACCCCGATATCGGCTGAAAGTTTCAGAGACACTTTTCGGGTTAATGTAGTAGTGTCTCCGTTGGCGATAACGATGGACGGATTTAAAGGGGCGGGTTCAATGCTATCGCTCACTGTTTGTTCAAGAAGGAAATCATTCCTTACTATCAATGTCACCGTCTTTATCCCTTCCCCCATTGAAAGTTCCCAGTTGTTATACGTTTTTTGAAAATCGATCCATTCTGTTGTGCTTGGATCGACACCGTTTAAGAGTTTCATTTCATACTGGCTTGTTGCGTCAATTGTCAACGATACCCATTTGGTCGGTGTTGTCGTATCTCCGTCTGCGATGACGATCGAGGCATTCAGAGGGGCAGGTTCAACGCTGTCGCTCACCGTTTGCTCGATGAGGAAATCATTCCACACTTGCATGGTTACAGACTTCATCCCAACCCCTAATGGCAACTCTCGTGAGTCAGGAGCGTCAGCAAAATCCATCCAATCCGTTGTGTCTGGATCGACACCGCTAGTGTCCGGATTGACACCGTCAAAGATCTTTAGTTTATGACCGCCAACTGCGGAGCATAACAGTGACACGTTTCTTGTCGGTGTTGTCGTATCTCCGTCTGCGATGACGATCGAGGCATTCAGGGGGGCAGGTTCAATGCTGTCGCTGAACACGCCAGATATCACACCGCTGGAGTTGCGGAACCTAGCATAAACCGTCTTCGTCCCCGCTCCGGTGGGCAATTCAAAATCGCTGACTGTACTAGTGTAAGGTTGCCAATTCGGATTTGTCTGCAGTTGAACCAGGTTAGTGTCCAGTGCCATCTCGTCAGCGTTCTCCGATGCCAACATTAGGGTTACATACCTCGATAGGGTCGTCGC
>JAZDLX010000113.1:0-9046 GCA_043801585.1 bacterium
CGAGTCCCTCATCCTCCGCTGAACACCCGTAAGCCTTGTAGAATCAGATTTTCGGGTGTTTCTGTCTCCAGACCTGGTGGAATAAGAGCTGGATGGGATACGGATTCGCGTATCCTCGCAACCTCTGCTATTGACAGTCGCACAACCTATTTGTCCCGGGTGGGCAACGTGTTCCGTTACGCACGGTCCTTGAATCGCTCGTGCCTCAGGTTGTCCCACTCATCGTGGCTGGATCACGACCATCTTGATCTCGGTCATCTCCTCGACGGCGAAACGCACTCCCTCACGGCCGATCCCGCTGTCCTTGGTTCCACCGTAGGGCATGTGATCCACGCGGAAGGTGGGGACATCATTGACCATCACCCCGCCGACGTTGATGTTGCGGACGGCATGGAAGGCATGAGTGAGATCGTTGGTAAACACCCCGGCCTGTAAACCGTAGTCAGTGGTGTCCGCCCGTCGGACCGCTTCCTCGAATGAATCCACCGTTTCGAGCACAACGACCGGCGCAAACACCTCATCGCAGGCGACCTTCATCTCCGGTTGAACATCAGTCAGCACCGTGGGTGGAAAGACACGTTCGTTCACGGGAGTGCCGCCCGCCAGCAGGGTCGCGCCGCCCTGGACAGCTTCCTGAACCCACTGGTGAACGCGCTCCACATCGCTCGTGCTGATCATCGGACCGACATCGCTGTCCTCGACAAGCGGATGGTCGATTTTCAGGATTTTCGTGCCGGCGACGAATTTCTCCGTGAATTCCGCTGCAATCGCCTCGTGCAGGTAGATGCGCTGCACTGAAATGCAGACCTGCCCGGAATTGGCAAAGGAGCCCATCAGACAGCGCTGAACCGCGTAGTCGATGTCTGCGGCCTTGTCCACCACGACCGCCGAGTTGTTTCCCAGCTCAAGGGTCACCCGTTTCAACCCGGAATGCTGCTTGATCCAGGCGCCAACCTCACGGCTTCCAGTAAAGGTGATTTTTCGCGGACGTGAATCCTCGACCAGCCTCTTGCCCACCTTGCTTCCGCTTCCATGAATGACGTTGAACGCCCCCGCAGACAGGTCCGCCTCGTGGATCACCTCGGCGAGCAACAGCGCCGTAAGCGGTGTTGTACCTGCGGGTTTGAGCACGACAGAACAGCCTGCGGCAATAGCCGGGGCGACTTTGTGAGCAACCAGGTTGAGAGGGAAGTTGAAGGGGGTGATCGCCACGACGACGCCGACGGGTTCACGGAACCAATAGCCCAATCGTCCTTCACCAGCGGTGGAGGCATCCATCGGGACCGTTTCGCCGTGCATCGTTCGAGCGACCGCTGCGGCAAAGGTGAAAGTTTCCTGCGCCCGGTTCACCTCGCCGAGAGCGTACCGCCAACTCTTGCCCGCTTCCAGCGCAATCGTACGGGTAAATTCCTCAACGCGCGAATGGATCCCCGCCGCGATGTTTTCGAGCGCCGCGGCACGTCGATGAGCCGGAAGGGCGGCCATCGGCTTGGACGCGGATTGAGCTGCGGAGAGTACGCGATCAACCAAGTCATCATCGGCAACGGGAAGCCGTCCGATCACCTCGCCGGTGTACTTGTCCTCAACCGTTCCCCACTCTCCCGACTCCACCCATTCACCATTCACATACAGCTTGTATTCTTTCGGCATCGCTCTGACTCCCCTGCGTTTATAAACACATCTCAAATGACAACGGTATTGACGACCACCTTTTCAAGCGGTTTCACCGGAATCGTCAACCCCTGTTCGAGCTGGTTTTCACTGACGCCCGGTGACATCGGCAGACGTAGCCGTCAGTTCAAGCGGTCGCTTTCGACTCTTGAATGTAATCCGCTCGCCGGTCAAAGACATTCCCGGACGATATTTCACCCTTTTCACTATGGATCACGGCAAGTTGGCAGACGCGGACGTTCCCGTGACGTTTGCAACGTTTTGGGACAATCGACCGTCTCCCATGTGCTTGTGCTCCAAGGGGTTTGGCTGATTTTGTAAAGCGGTTAAAGGCGGAGAGAACTCCCTCAGATCGCTGTAACTTACCTGAAATCGTTGCGATTGAAGGGTGCTCCCACGGAGAGAATACATGCTTCGCCCGTTCGAATCCATCTACGAGAAACGCATCCAGAGACTGCTCGCCCGTCTTGAGCAAACCATTGTTATTGATCATTTTCTATTGAATTCTTCGCTCGCCCTGACCCATACCGAGATTCCTTTTTCGCAACGGACATCGCTGGAATACCACCCTGTCAGCGAGGGAGAAAACTGGCATCAGCCGCAGACGTGGGGATGGTTCCATACCACCGGAGAAGTCCCCGAGGACTGGGCGGGGTCGACGGTTGCCGCGAAGCTTGAGATAGGGGGAGAGGGCCTCGTCCGGGATTCACGGGGGCAGGCGTTGCAAGGGATAACAGACCGCTCCGTTTTCGACTCCGCGTTCTTTCGCGACACCGTCCGTCTATTCGATCGCTGCGACGGGGGCGAGGAAATCGATTTGTGGATCGAAGCGGGGATATCCGGCTTTTTCGGTGAAACCTTCAGACCAAACCCTGTGCCGGGAATTCCACTGGAGAGTGAACCTCCACTGGGTATCGTTCGCTCGCTTCGACTTGTTCGTCTTGACACCGAGGCGGAACAGCTTCTATTGGACGTCCGCGCACTCTTCGGCATCTATCGGGGGCTGCCGGCTGACAGCGAACGACGGAAACGTCTACTCGACGCGCTCAACGAAGCGGCGGACCTTTACGCGGGCGAACACGACCGGATCGAGAAGGCGAGAGAGCGATTAGTCCCGGAATTGGACAGACCCGCGGAACATTCCTCGTCCATCGCGGTTGCCATCGGTCACGCACACCTTGACACCGCTTGGCTTTGGACCTACGCGGAAACGGAGCGCAAGGTCCATCGAACGTTCGCTACCCAGATGCGCCTGATCGATCGCTACCCGGGCTACATCTTTGGCGCTTCACAACCTCAACACTACGCATGGCTGTCCGATCGCGACCCTGAACTCTTCGAGCGAATCAGAGGTGCGGTCAGGGAGCACCGTTGGGAACCGCTCGGCGCAATGTGGATTGAGGCGGACTGCAACATGCCGAGCGGAGAATCCCTTGTTCGTCAGATCCTTCACGGAAAAAACTATTTTCGCGATGAATACGACCGAGAAGTTCACGTTCTTTGGCTGCCGGACGCATTCGGTTTTCCGGCTGCGCTCCCGCAGATCATGCGCCGCAGTGGGATCACGTCATTCCTGACTCAAAAACTTTCCTGGAACCAGGTCAATCCGTTTCCGCACACGACGTTTCGCTGGCGAGGGATCGACGGCAGCGTTGTCCTCGCCCACTTCCCTCCCGAACACAATTATTGCAGCACGCTCGATGCGGATGCGATGATCCGGGCAGAGAACAATTTCACGGAAAAGGGGACACTTGAGGAATTCATCGTCCCCTTTGGCGCTGGAGATGGGGGCGGCGGCCCCCGTGAAGATTCCATCGAGCTTGCCCGCCGTCTTCACAACACCGAGGGTGCACCCCGTGTCCGTTTCGGTTCCGTGGAAGATTTTTTCGATCGACTCCACCGCCATGAAGGGGAGTTGCCCGAATGGGACGGTGAACTTTACCTGGAGGCACACCGCGGCACGTTGACCTCTCAGGCACGTATCAAACAATTCAACCGCAGACTCGAGTTCCTGCTCGCGGAAGTTGAAACGATGTTTTCCTTCCTGCCTCTTGACCGGTACCCTCGCAGCGATCTTGACGGGATGTGGAAACGGCTGCTGCTGCACCAGTTTCACGACGTTCTGCCGGGGTCGAGCATCGGGGCGGTTTACGAGGATGTTCGCCGCGACTACAAGAATTTACGAAAGGAAGCTGAATCGCTCATCAAGCGCGCCGCCACATCCATGATGAAGCCGGACGAAAACGCAGTCTCGTTTTTTAACCCCTGTTCGTTTAATTTTGCTGGTGTCGTTTCCCTGCCTGAAAGGCTGCAAGAACGGCATCTTGTGACAGACGATGGAGACTCAGTACTCACCGAAGAGGCTCCGAACGGGACAATCGCCCGGGTTGCCATCCCTGCGCACGGTTTCACCACGTTGATCGACAACGGTTTGCAAAAGGGCCGCAAGAAAACTTCGTTGGCGTCCGATGATCCACTCGTCCTTGAAAACGATCATGCGCGTTTTGTGTTCAACGAGAAGGGCCAACTGATTTCGGGACAGGACCTTGTCAACGGGAAATTCCTTCTGGCTGAAAACAGCGTCGGCAATCTCCTGACACTCTACGAAGACCTTCCGAACGACTGGGACGCTTGGGACATCGACGTGTTCTACAAAGAGGCCGTCATCGAACATCCCGCCGCAAATCAATGGGAACGTGAGCATAGCGGTTCATTGCGAAACATGCTTCGCTTCCACTATACCTTTGGTAATTCCACGCTGATCCAGACCGTTTCACTCGACCACGACTCTTCGCTGCTGGTGTTCGACACTCTTGTCGATTGGCATGAAAACCACCGGATGCTCCGGACCGCGTTCGCCACAAGCGTATTTGCCGACAAGACCGTTTGCGACATTCAATACGGCTATTTCGAACGGCCTACGGCGCGGAACACAGCCATTGAACAGGCACAGTTCGAGGTGGCCGCTCACAAGTACGTCGATCTCTCCGACGGTCGATTCGGAGTCGCGTTGATAAACGACGGGCGCTATGGTCACAGCATTCACGAGAACACGCTCGACCTGAACCTGCTGCGGTCTCCACGCTACCCGGACCCCGGCTGCGACCGTGGAGAACATCACTTTCGATACGCCTTGTATCCCCATCCCGGGACGGTGCAGGATTCGGACCTGGTTGCGGTGGCATCCTGTTTCAATAATCCCCCACGTTTGTTCGAGCGGCTTCGGCCCGTGCAACCGTTGCTCCCGGTTCGCGTGAAAAGCGCAGGCATCTCTCTTGAAGCCGTGAAGGCAGCAGAAAAGGAAGAGTGTCTTGTCCTGCGACTCGTGGAATATCGCGGCAGGAAAAGCAAAGGACGTCTGATCCTGAACGTCCCGGCACGCATCGCCCTGACAGACCTGATGGAATGGGAGACCGGCGAAATCCAGGAGGTCAACGGAGAGTTTGAGATGGAGCTGGAACCCTTTGAAATCCGCACGTACAAAGTCTGGATGGATCATGAAAATGAACAATTCTGAATCGGGACGCCGACGCTCACCCTCCAACGTCAACCCCTCTCGACGGTGTGACATTCATCCTGCGAGGGTGGTCGGAACCGTTTGTGCTCGGTTTCCGTTCTCCATTTTGATGATGGTTCTGTTCACTCTGGCGTTCCAGGGTTGTTCGCGGAGAAGCGGCGAATCGGTTCGGCTCGACCACCACGACTGGGTGGCGACGGTAGGTTCCGATACCATTGACGTAGTCGAGTTCCGCCAACGCTTCGAGACGAGTGCCATTGTCGGGAAAGGAGATGCCGCGCAATTCGACTTTCTGAAGGCTCTTGTGTTCGAGCGGTTGCTGAAGCAGTACGCCCTGGACACGCAACTCGACACAACCCGTTATACGAAACGTCTTCTTGAACAAATGGGTGATGAGGCTGCGGTTGAGGCCTTCCTCGCCAAAGAAGTGGACCAGCGTATCAACATCGGCGAACCGGAAATGAGACGGGACTTCCTGCGCATCATCCGTACACTCACCCTCGATGCCTGGGCGTTCACCGATTCCACAGAGGCGTTTGGCGCCTTTCACCGCATTGCAGAAGGAGTCGATTTCGATAAACTGGCAACGACCGGTTTGCAGAAGGGTTCCCCGGCGTATCTGAAAGAACAGGAAATGAAATACGGCCAGGCGGAACTGGACTTTGAAGATGCCGCCTATGCACTGAAGCTCGGGGACATCAGCGATCCGTTTTTCAGCGAAGGCCGTTGGTGGATTCTGAAACTGGTCCGCTTCAAACAGGATCGCATCCCCAGCGAGGCGGCGTTCGCTTCCTACGCACCCTCCCTGCGCAGCACCCTGCTCCGCCGCCACCGCGGACCGGAGCAGACGAAACTGATCGGAGAGCTGATGCAGGGCAAAGAGATGCACATCGATCCGGCGGGTTTTCGCTGGCTGGTCGATCGCATTGGCAGCCGTCTTCCCTCCGATTCCAAAAACATCGGCGCTCCACCCCAACTGTTGACCCGTCCCGATCCGTCGATGGAACTGCCACCTGACGATTCGGCGGACAAGAAGTCGTTGGATACTCCCCTTTTGACCGTCACCGGCGGGTGGTCATGGACGCGGCGTGAGGTGGTGGAACGGCTGGCGACAATGCCGGTTCCGCTTGTCCGCCGCACCGGGAGTTCCCTCGAAAAAGGTTTCGGCGATGCCCTTGTCTGGCTGGCGGAATTCCAGACCCTGGCGAACACTGCAAAAAAAGACGGCTGGAACCGGAATATGAGTGTAGTTCGCCAGCGGCGTATGTGGAGTGATAACGCCCTGTCCGTACAAGGCTGGTTCGCTCTCGAAAAAGAAGGCTGGGGTGAGGCTGTGGACGATTCGACCGCGACGCTGGAAACGGTGTTGGAGTGGTTCACACGGGCCGCGGAGAACGCTCAAGTGCGATTCAACATCCGGAGGTTGAAGGAACTCTCGCTGGATTCAACGCCGGTGCTGGTGCGAAAAACCCATTTTCCAAACCGCCTGGCGAGCCCCTATCCTGTGGCCTATGAAGTCGCCTTGCAGTGGGATCCCAAGTAGGTTTCACTCGGCAGCGAGCTGGTATCCCTCACAAATCAGTTCTGCACGGGGTGAATCCAGCGGACGACCGGTTTTACCACCGGACTGGATTTCCCGGTCCTGCAGTAAACCGCCTTCAGCCTGACAACTTCTCCCGGAAGAAGATCCAGGGAATTATCCGAGAACATGATATCAGGATTTTCCTCGTCTTCCACCCAGACACCGAAGGCGTACCCGTCGGATGTTACGGCGATCTCGTCGCGTTCAACAGTTTCGACGGTCACGTTGGATGTCGGCAGGGAAAGTTCCCTGAACGACCGTGGAAAGAGGATCGCCCTTGGTTCCACGGTGCTCCCGATGAGTTCCGCGATTAAGAACTTCGACGGAGAATTTTCCAGCCACTCCTTTAAAGAAAGTTCGGCGGCCACTGTAACGGAAGCGCCGCCAGCGGAGATTGCTGTTTGTTTCTCTTTCACCACGCCCCGCGTGAAATCATGAACCTCAACGCGGATTTCGGTAGACCATTCCTCCCTCGAATCGTTCAACAGAACAACCTTCACGACATCGTGTTCAGGGATCAACACGAGGGATCGTGGTCTGTAGGCTCGTGCAACGCGGTAGAAGGAAGCTTTGGGGCGCAACCAAGAATCCAGCAGCGACCAGGATGTCACCGGCCAGCAATCGTTGAACTGCCAGATCAACGTCCCCATCGTTTTCGGACGGCGGCTCCTCCAGAAGTCGACCGCCACGACAAGCGCCCGCGCCTGAACGTCCTGGCTTCTGTGAACAAAGTCCTCGAATGTGACAGGGTCGGCGTGATGAATTTTCAGGAAATACTCGATGCGATCGGGACCATCGATCTGTTTGTTGTGCTGTTTGAAAACGTCCGAATCGCGATTCATCTCTTCGGGCTCGAGATACTTGCGCCATGTCGCAACATTCGCGGGCGCCTGGAACCCGAATTCGGAAATGAAACGCCCCTCTTCGAGACGGTACTCCTCCGCATCCCGCCAACCGCTCCAGATGCTCCAGACGTGTCGATCCCCTGCGGACGTATCGTTTGCGGTCGATCCGCCGATGGGACTTGAGGGGATGTAGAAAGCGTCCGGAGTCATCCCCTTCAGAATCTCTGGAAGCTGTTCATACCACAGCGTTTTTCCCAAATAGGACGTGCCGAAGCGCTGTTGGAATTCCACAGCATCTCGTTCGATCTCGTTGTTGCCGCACCAGAGAACGATCGAGGGATGCCGTGCCAGCGAAGCAATAACCCAACGGGCTTCGTCAAGGGCGTTCTCGCGGAACTCGAGATCATCGGGATAGAGCGAGCAGGCATACATGAAATCCTGCCAGATCATCAATCCTCGTTTGTCCGCCGCGTGGTAGAAGTGAGGATCTTCATAGACCCCTCCTCCCCAGACACGGAGCATGTTCATGTTCGCCGCTACCGCCAGATCGAGCAAACGCCGGTACTGTTCTGGAGTAACGCGCGGAAGGAATTGATCGGCAGGGATCCAGTTCGCTCCTTTGGCGAAGATGTCGCGGCCATTAACCCGCACGTAAAAACTCTTTCCCCATTGATCGGGAGTCTCAACCCACTCGACGGTGCGCAACCCGATGCGTTCCTCCACCTGATGAACGATCTCTCCATTCGACGACAGGCGAAGAACCAACGGGTGCAGAGTCGGTTCGCCTTCCCCGTGTGGCCACCAGAGTTGAGGATTTTGAAGGTCAACCTGAAGGTCGACTTCATGGACGCCCGGTCCGGCCTCCACATCCCGAGAAACAGCGATCCTGCGGCCATCATGGTGCAGTTCCGCTTCCAGCGTCCAGTGTCCCGATCTCTCGATTTCATAGACCATGTGGATAGTCAACTGTCCACGCTTTGCATCCCCCGCAAACGTCGAGCGGAACCACCCGATCCGTCCACCGCTCCACACCTGGAGATAGACCGGACGGAAGACTCCAGCCCCGGGCAATTCCGGCCCCCAGTCCCAACCGTAGGAATACCCCGCTTTGCGCGCCCACCCGCGATGCCAACCGAAAGAGTCGGGAGCCGGGCCCCGCTGCTGCACGATCCGGTTGACCCGGTTCAGGGGAGAGTCGAAACGCGCTTCGAGCTCGTGCTCTCCCGGAACAAATCCATCGGGAAGGTCGAAACGGTGGGGATGAAACATGTTTTCCGTGACGCCGAGGAGATTGCCATCGAGGTATATTTCCGCGAATGTGTCCAACCCTTCAAAGACGAGCTGCCGCCGTGTTCCCTCGCCAGCCTGAAGTTCGCTGCCCACTCGAAAACGGCAGGTGTATGTCCACGCCGTCTCATCAACCCACCGAAC
>JAZDLX010000118.1:0-7473 GCA_043801585.1 bacterium
GTCGTTTCGTTGAATGGTTCAGGAATCACTATTCCGGCGGGCGACCGATTCCGAAAGCGTAAGCGATGAGTGGCCTTTAACACAAACTGGATGGACAGAAGCGAGATGAACATTGTGGTTACAGGCGGCGCGGGATTCATCGGTTCGCATGTTGCGGACAGGATGCTGGAGGAGGGGCACACTGTCACCGTCATCGACAACCTCTCGACCGGGAAAATCAGCAACGTACCCCCGGGAGCGGCGTTTGTTGAGGCGGACATCTGTGATGCGGCCGCTGTCGAAAACCTATGGGTGGAAAAGAAATTTGACGTGATGATGCATCTCGCGGCCCAGATGGATGTCCGGCGCTCCGTAGCCGATCCGATCTTCGACGCGCAGACGAATGTCATCGGCTTGCTCACCCTGCTCGAGGCGGGGCGGCGCAGTGGGTTGAAAAAGGTTGTCTTTTCATCAACGGGCGGAGCGGGATATGATGACAGTGTCCCCTTTCCAACCTCGGAAGCAATTCCGGCAAATCCGGTTTCACCTTATGGCATCACCAAAAACGTTTCCGAACGGTATCTTGGCTTTTACGGCGGTTTTTGCGGATTGCAGTGGACAGCGCTTCGGCTCGGCAATGTCTATGGACCGAGGCAGAATCCCCATGGCGAGGCGGGTGTCATCGCGATCTTTGCGAAAAAACTGATTGAAGGTGTTCCTCCTCGGATCCATGGGGATGGTCTCCAAACGCGTGATTATGTTTATGTAAGGGATGTCGCGCAGGCCTTTTCGGCCGCGTTGAAGAAAGACTACCAGGGATTCGTCAACATCGGAACGTCTATCGAGACCAGCGTGGTACAGATCGCCGAGGCTCTTGGCGAGGCGTTGGGGTCAAGCCTGAAGTCTGTCCACGGACCTGTAGCCCAGGGGGAGGTGCGGCGCAGTTGCCTCGACAACACCCTCGCACACAAGGTCCTCAACTGGCAGCCAACGGTTTCGATTCAGCAGGGCATTCGGGCGACCGCGGATTTCTTCAGGAAACAGGCGGAAGATCCGGACGTTCGTTAGCGCTTTTTCTTACCGGGGAGTGGGAATGGCTCGAATTCTGGTAACAGGTGGTGCGGGATTCCTCGGCAGCCACCTCATCGATCGGATCCTGGATCGCGGAGATGATGTCATCTGCCTTGACAACTTCTTTACCGGCAGCAAGGACAACATCAGGCACCTGCTCAGTCACGACCACTTTGAACTGATCCGGCATGATGTCACGGACCCGGTCCTGCTCGAAGTGGACCGGATTTATAATCTCGCGTGTCCCGCCAGCCCTGTTCACTACCAGTACAACGCGATCAAGACGATCAAGACGAGTGTCATGGGCGCGATCAACATGCTCGGTCTCGCCAAACGTGTGAAGGCACGGATTCTCCAGGCATCGACGAGCGAGGTGTACGGCGACCCTGACCAGCATCCGCAACGTGAAGACTATTGGGGAAATGTCAATCCCATCGGCATTCGCAGTTGTTACGACGAGGGAAAACGGGTCTCGGAAACTCTGTTCATGGATTACCACCGCCAGAACGGCGTGGACATCCGCATCGCACGGATCTTCAACACCTACGGTCCCCGCATGGCAATCGATGACGGCCGTGTCGTAAGCAATTTCATCGTCCAGGCGCTCCGTGGCAAATCGCTGACCGTCTATGGAGATGGAAGCCAGACACGCAGCTTCTGCTACGTTGACGACCTGGTCGAGGGACTGATGCTGTTGATGAAGCATGAAAAAGAAATTGGGCCGGTCAACCTGGGCAATCCGGATGAGTTCACGATCCTCGAGCTGGCGGAATTGGTCAAGGAGAAACTTGGCGGGAAGGTGAAAATCGAATTCAAACCGTTGCCTGCCGATGATCCCACTCAACGTCAACCCGATATCACCAAGGCGAAGAAGACACTGGGGTGGGAGCCGAAAGTCAAACTGTCCAAGGGCCTCGACAGCACTATCGCCTACTTTGAATCGAGGCTGAAAGAAAGGTGATTCTGAAAATCAAGTTATCCTGAACAGCAATGTGCCCTTGTTTCTTGCAAACAGGGTTTACTCTAATTCCTGTGTGGGCTGGGTGGCCCGACCTTTCGGCGTTGAATGTGAAGTCATCCTGAACAGCCTGCCGCAGGCAGGCGTAGTGAAGGATCCATGTTTTATTCAGAGTCCCTTATGATGCTTTTTTATGTTCTTTCCATCTTGATTATCCTGTACATCCTGTTTCACAGGTTTTTCGTTGAGAGTTTATCTTGCGATGTGTGACGGGTGGCCCGGGACTTCAGTCCCGGGTTTCATGATATGTTGCGGACGGGTGGCCCGGGACTTCAGTCCCGGGTTTCATGATATGTTGCGAATGGGTGGCCCGGGACTTCAGTCCCGGGTTTCATGATATGTTGCGGTGACGGCGGCCCGACGTGTGGCCCGGCTGCCCCGCCAGCCGGGTTTCGCTCACCCTGCTTCCACTTCCTTCACCGCCTGCACAATCCGGTCATGGAAAGCCCCCCCGGAAACCAGCACGCCCCGGTTCTTCGTGAGCAGGTACCCGTGGTTGAATTCGAGAGGTTTGCCGTCCACGTCGGTCACTGTCCCGCCGGCCTCTTCCACGATCAGCACACCTGCCGCATGATCCCAGATCTTCTCGACGTAGTCGGCACGGGTTGGGAGTCTCAAATAAAGATCCGCCGCTCCCGAGGCGAGAATCGCGTATTTAGCCTGGCTGTCCAATCGGACGGGATCACGGGTGATGTTCAACCGTTCGGCGACTCCCTGTGACCAGGAATGGTCGCTGTGGCCGGACTCATAGCTTTCGACAAACCGCGCTCGGCTCGGATCCTTCAACCCGCTGGTGGACAGTTCAATCGGATCTTCACCGCCACCCGGACAGAGCCACGCACCACCCCCGCGAACGGCAGTAAAAACGGCATCATGGTCCTTTGCCTGTGGCAGGTAGGAAGCGATGTTGGGGCAGGACAGGGCTCCCAGGACGATCTCCCCGTTTTCGATCAGCGCCAGCGAAATCGCGTACTGTTCGGAGCGAAGGAATCCTTTGGTTCCGTCGATGGGGTCGAGGGTCCAGAAACGGTCAGCGTTTTCCCGCCGACTCCCGCGGTCGATCCACCCCAGCACCTGCTCTTCACCGGCATCCTTGTCGATGCGGCGGACATGATCCATTAAATGAGCGAGAAGGAAACGGTTGGCAGGATCGCGGAGTGCGCCCGCTCCCTCTTCCGCAATCATCAGATCTTTCGGAAAAGCCTTTTCAAGCTCATAAAGAACAATCGCTTGACTCCCGAAATCCGCAACAGTTACGGGGCTCTTATCCTTTTTACTCAGCGCTTCCGGGTTCATCTCCGACTGCACTGCACGGCAGAGCTGCGCGGCGTGGCGAACCGCGGAGATCGCAGTCTCCAACTCGAGTTTTCTCGTGTTCATCTTCGTTCCGTTCGATCGTCGTTCACAGGACGCTGAAAAGATAGTACGTGAAAGGAGAAAGGCAAGGCGGGATTGATGCCGGGCGGGGAGATGGCGGTTGCGTCCAGAATAACGAACAGATACCTTTACCGCCCGATACTGTTCGGTGGAAAAGCGAAACTGCACTCGACTCTTCGCTTTCCACTCTCATGTCAACCTCAGGATTTCACCCATGGAACATTTAATCCCACCCCACGGCGGAAAGTTGGTAGAGTTGATTGTCGACGCCGAAAAAGCAGAAGGTCTTAAGAAACAATCTCGTGACTGGGCATCCTTGGATCTGACCTCCCGTCAACTCTTCGACCTTGAACTGCTGATGAACGGTGGCTTCAGTCCTCTGACAGGATTCATGACGAAGGCTGATTATAACAGGGTCTGCAAGGAAATGCGACTCACGGACGGCACCCTTTGGCCGATTCCGGTTGTCCTCGATGTGACCGAGGAGTTTGCTTCCAGGCTGAAGGCGGGAAAGTCGTCTATCGCGCTTCGTGACGCTGAAGGGGTGATGCTGGCGGTGTTGCACGTTGATCAGGTGTGGACCCCGGACAGGAAATATGAAGCGGAAACGGTGTACGGCACGACAAACCTCGAACATCCGGGCGTCACTCATTTGTTGACAAAGATGAATCCTGTGTGCGTTGGCGGCCGTATCGTGGGAATTCATGCACCAGTTCATTACGATTTTCTCAACCTGCGTCTTACCCCGAAAGAGCTTCGTGCCCAATTCGCCAAGATGGGGTGGCGGCGTGTGGTGGCGTTCCAGACTCGCAATCCGATGCATCGTGCCCACTTCGAGTTGACACGCCGCGCGGCACGTGAGGCGGATGCAAACCTGCTCGTCCACCCAGTCGTCGGAACCACGAAGCCCGGCGATGTCGATCACTTTACGCGGGTGCGCTGCTACCGCGCTCTGATGGCGCATTATCCGCAGCAGACAACGATGCTATCCCTTCTCCCGCTCTCGATGCGCATGGCTGGACCGCGTGAGGCGCTGTTTCACGCGATTATCCGTAAGAACCACGGCTGCACCCACCTGATCGTGGGCCGTGATCACGCAGGTCCCGGCAGCGACAGCACCGGCAAACCCTTCTACGATCCTTACGAAGCGCAGGATCTGATGCGCCAGTACGAGGATGAGCTGGGCGTTGGCATGGTCGAATTCAAGATGATGGTCTACATCCCTGACAAGGACGAGTACATGCCCATGGACGAGGTCGCAGAGGGCACCAGGACGCTGAATATCTCAGGGACGGAGCTCCGTGACCGGTTGCAGGCGGGTAAGGAAATCCCCGAGTGGTTCACCTTCAAGGAGGTTGCGGAGGAACTGCGCAGAACGTACCCGCCACGCAGCAAGCAGGGATTCACCGTCTTCTTTACCGGACTTTCCGGTGCGGGCAAGAGCACCATTGCCAATGCCCTCGCGGTGAAACTGATGCAGCTCGGTGGACGTCCGTTGACCCTGCTCGACGGGGATCTCGTCCGCAAGAATCTATCCAGTGAACTGGGTTTCAGCAAGGAACACCGCGACATCAACATCCACCGCATCGGGTTCGTCGCCAACGAAATCACGAAGAACGGCGGCATTGCCATCTGTGCCCCGATCGCTCCCTACGATGTCGTCCGCAAGGACGTTCGCAGGATGATCTCACCAAACGGCGGATTCATTCTTGTGCATGTTTCGACGCCGATCGAAGTGTGCGAAGAACGTGACAGGAAAGGTCTCTACGCCAAGGCCCGTGCCGGAATCATCAAGGAATTCACAGGCATTTCCGATCCTTACGAAGAGCCGGAGGATGCCGAAGTAGTGATTGACACAACGGAATTGAGCCCGGAAGAGGCCACCCATAAATTGACCCTGTACCTTGCCAACGAAAGCTTCATTTCGGGTGACAGTATCGAATAATCATTATCTTCGCTTGACCCCCTGAAACGCGGGGCGGGAGCCGGGATGGAAGCCCCGGTTCGGCTCCGCGTTCTTTATGTTGTTTTTTCGATCATTCCCTATGGCAAGGGAGACGATGGGAAGTGAAGGACCATGTACTACAGATCTTCACTTGGCCACGGTTGATACCACTCGTCAAGCTCGGTGTCGTCGTTTTTGCCTTCCTGATTGTGATGCTGCTGCCAACGCCGGGGAGCATGCATCGCCTCGCTGCGGAGATGACCGTTGGCCGTGAAGCAGCGCGGGACACCCTCGCTCACGCACTGTTCGGTCAGGACTTGCAGCAGATTCATAATTGGCAGTCGCAAATCGTGCGGGTCATGGAGCGGAGTGCCCGCAGCGGATTCACCACTCGCAAGGCCCTGCTCCGCCGTAATCAGGAAGCCCTGAACGTTGCTCACTTTCCTCTCAATGCCGAAGAATACAGTGCGTACCGGAAATTCATCGAAGAGCTGGATCCTGAATTTTGTGACAGCCTGCTCGCCCGGGCAGCGGAGAATTTCACAGGGAAATGGAATCTGAACGCTCTCGAACCACAAGCGGAAAAGGAAGTTGATAAAACAGCGTGGCAGATGAAAGTCGGTGTCGCGCTTGCTGTCTTTGTCGTTCTCAGTTTCATTCTCGAGGCGATGCCGTTCCCTGCGGTAGCCTTTACCATCGGCCTGGTTCTGGTGTTTACCGGTGTTGTTCACCGGGAGGAGGTGGCCGGCCTCTTCTGGTCCGACGCGAGCTGGTTCATCATGGGTTCCCTGATGCTCGCGGCTGCGTTGATCAAGACCGGACTTGACAAACGGATCAGCCTCGGCATTTTCAAACGCATCCCGTTTCCCAACCCACGGGGAGTCACCGCCTGGCTGATCCTGGTGATTTCGCTGGCGGCGATGTTCCTCTCCGGCCATGTCCTCGCGGCGATCTTCCTGCCGATCGGAATGATCCTCTATCAGAACAGCCTGACGAAACAACAATCGGAAGATCCCGAGCTGGCGAAGATGCTGATGATCACCATCGCCATGGCCTGCAACATCGGGGGGTTTGGCGCACCATCCGGCGGTGCCCGCAACGTGATCATCATCAATTACCTCGAGGATATGTACGGGTACACGATCGGGTATGGGCAATGGATGATCTACGCAGTCCCCTACGTTCTCATCATGATGGTGATTCTCTGGATTCTGGTTAACGTAGCCTTCAAGCCACAGGTCCGTAACCTGCAACCGGCGTTGACGCTGCTGCAAAGGGACATCAACCGCATGGGACGGTGGACGCAAAAGCAGGCATTCACCCTGCTGATCTTTCTCGCGGTCGTGGTCGCCTGGATTACCGAAAAAACACTTCTGCGTAATCTGCTTGGTTTCTCGCCGGGAATCGGAGTGATCGCGGTGACCGGGGCGATGGTGTACCTACTGAGCGGTGTCGTCACCTGGAGGGATTATCAGGAAAAGGTGGACTGGGGCATCGTCTGGCTCTACGCCGGGGCAATCATCTTCGGACGTGTGCTCGACCGCACCGGGGCGGCTCACTGGATGGCGGATTCCCTCATCAGGGGGATAGCCGCCACGGGAATCGCGGGCGGACTGGGTGTCATTGGATCGGGAAGTTTGATCACCGCTCTGCTGACGAACATCCTTGCGGATGGACCGACGGCAGCCGCGGTCGGACCGGTAACGATCAAGATGGCGGCATTGTCCAACACGGGAGTCAACCTGGTGCCGATTATGGGACTTGCCACGGCTTGCGCCTCCTCGTTTGCGTTTCTTCTGGTGATCGGCACACCACCCAACGCCATCGTCTTTTCAAGCGGGTACCTGCGGCCTCGGGATTTTTTCAGAGTTGGACTTGCCAGTTTTATTATCGCTTTTCTGTTGTTGCTGTTCTTTGGAAGTGTGATCTGGCCGATGATCGGCGGATTATTGTGAGGGTGTCGTAATGGAAGCACGTGGAAATTCCATTTCTCTGTTGCTCGTCGACAACGATCCCGAATTCCATTCATCAGCTCGAACGTTGCTGAAAGCGGGGTTTCGAGTTCGCGCCGTCAACGGGCTGC
>JAZDLX010000148.1:0-9416 GCA_043801585.1 bacterium
TGATCCTGTGGTTCCCGGATGTGGTGACGCACATGCTGCCCGCGTGGGTGGTGCGTGTGGGCGAAGTGGTGCACTTCTACGAAGCGATCCTGGCTGTGTCCGCGATCATCATCTGGCATTTCTTCTTTGTGATCCTGCTGCCTCGTGAGTACCCGATGAGCTGGATCTGGATCACCGGCCGTCAGCCAAAAGAGGATTGGGACGCCCATCATGGACTCGCGAAAGAGCTGGATGGCGTGGAATTCGAGGAAGACAAAGATGTCGGAGAAGACACGGGCGCGAGGCCCCAGAGTTAGTTTTATACTCCCCTAACCCCCTGACTTCGCGCTGGTTGGATTGATATTTTTGGCACAAGGACAGACCTGGGGGGTGCTTGAAAGACCCCCTTCTTTATTGAAGTGGTGTTTCACTTCACAGTACAGGGATATCGCGATGCGACGATTTTCGCTCCTGTTTATGGCTTTATTTCTCTTGTTTCCCCTGGGTTTGCACGCTCAGGATGATGAAACCTGCGAAATGTGCCATAACGATCCCGGCATGAAGAAAATAAAGGGCGGGTTTGAAGTATCCCTGCATGTGAATGGACAGATGGTTCATGAATCCGTTCACGATGGTCTCGCTTGTATCGACTGCCACACGGCACTGCAGGGAAATGACGATTGGCCGCACGTGGAGAACCTCCCCGGGGTCAACTGCGCCGACTGCCATGCGGACGCGGTTCAGGAGTACATGGAAGGGTTTTACCAGCACCTTGCGTCCAAGGGATTCAGGAACATCCCGAACTGTACCCAATGCCACGGCACCCACCAGATCAGCCGTCATGCCGATACCCGCCAGGTCTGCGGGATCTGCCACAACGAACAACGGAAACAGTTCGAATCCTCGGTTCATTTCTCCGCCCAGGACAGCGCTGGGAAGGGGAAAGTCTCCTGCACCAGTTGCCACGATGCTCACGACAAGACCAAGCGTGGGAAGATGCTACCGGCGGACTGGCGTCGCAGAACGGTGGATGTCTGCCTCGATTGCCACAAGGCCCAGGCCTTCAGCTACCTCAACAGCCGCCACTACGAGGGCGTCCGCAACGGCGATGTGAAAGCGCCCGTCTGCATCGATTGCCACGGCGCTCATGACGTGCATGCAATCGATGATCCGCGCAGCAACGTTTACATCGACAACCTGGACAAGACCTGCGACAAATGCCATCCCGGACACGAGGCGACGATTCACAGGAAAGCCGGCGCCGATCCGCGCCTGATGACCTGCGTCGCCTGCCACACGGGACACCAGACCCAGATGGACCGGGTCAAGAGCGCCGTGTTCAAGGAAACGCTTCCGAACACCTGCAACCGCTGCCACGGTGAGGAACGCCACAAGAAGGAAAACCTCGCCCACGGCAAGATCATGATCATGGACAACGAGGGTGGCGTTGCCAACTGCACGAAGTGCCACCTCTACCACTGGGCGCTGCCGGACCCGGAGAACCAGAAGGTCGCCAGGGAGCGTCTGAGCTGCAAGAACTGCCACAAGAAGGAAAATCTGGACTACGAACGTTCGGCTCATGGCATCGCCTACCGCAAGGGACACACTGAAGCTCCGACCTGCACCACCTGCCACGGCGACAAAAACGTTGAGCGGATCAGCAGCCGGTTCGACGGCCAGACGATCATCAGCCTTTGCAGCTCCTGCCATGCGAACACCGAAGTGACGATGAAATTCCAGCTCAACCCGAACGTCGTTTCCGGTTACCTCTCGACCTATCACGGCCAGATGTACGCATTGGGATACCAAGGCGAAAAATTCGCGACCTGCGTCAGCTGCCATGACAATCACCTGATCCTGCCGAAGGACAATCCGGAATCCTCAATCTCGCGGCAGCATATCATCCAGACCTGCAGCCGCTGCCACAAGGACGCCAACGAAAACTTTGTCGGGATGCTTCAGCATTATGACCCGATGACGCAGGAAGAGAATCCGATTCTGAAGGGAATTCACACCTTCATGGTCTGGCTGCTCGGGATCACGCTGACGATTTTCGGAACGCACACGTTGCTGTGGCTGGGGCGGGCGACCTATGACCGGATCCGTCATGGCAAAGTGAAAAAGATCAAGAGCGAATGGAGATACACCCGTTTCAACAAGTACGATCGAGCCCTTCACGCCCTCGTCATTATCAGCTTCCTGACACTGGCGATGACCGGCCTGCCGTTGAAGTACAGCCAGTCCGAGGCGTCACGCTGGATTGCGGAGAACCTGATCCCGTTGAGGACGATGGCGATTTTCCATCGCATCGGCGCTTCAATCACCTTCCTCTACTTTGCCCTGCACCTGGGGGGGCTGGGGCTGAAACTGATCCGCAGGAAGGTTCGTTTCATCGACATGTTCTGGGGCGAGAACACCCTGATGCCGCAACCTCGGGATGTTGTTCAATTCATTCAGCATGTCGGCTGGTTCCTCGGAATCGCGCAGAAACCCCGTTTCGGACGTTTCAGCTACTGGGAGAAGTTCGACTACATGGCGGTTTTCTGGGGCGTCGCCGTGATCGGACTGTCCGGCCTGACCCTGTGGTTCCCGGAATTCTTCACGAAGATTCTGCCCGGCTGGGCGATCAACGCCGCTCACATCATCCACAGCGAGGAGGCTCTGCTGGCGACCGGCTTCATCTTCACCATCCATTTCTTCAACGAACACCTGCGGCCTGAGAACTTCCCCTTCGACGAAGTGATCTTCTCCGGGTCGATGAGTGAGCACTACCTGTTCGAAGAACGGCCGGGCTGGCGCGAACAACTCGAAGCCGAAGCTCGGCTCGAGAAAATCCGTGTCAAGCCGATCAGGGGGCTCAAACGGGTCTTGATGTATCTCTTCGGATTTGGCGCGCTCTTCATCGGAATGGCCTTGCTGGCGTTGATTGTCGCCGGTACGTTTTTCTGATTGACGCGGAAAATCGTTCGGTTGTGTTGTGCATTTCAGCCGCCCTCGGGGCGGCTTTTTTCACGTCTGCTGGAAACAGTGACACCTACCTTTTTGCTGCTCAAAAAGAGAACATGTCCCCGTCCGTGTCATCACCAGCGTGCCGACTGGCATGCGCGGTGATCTCCAATCAGTCAACATCCCGGGACACGGTGGTCCCGGGCGACTCATCCTCAGAAACGCGATCCCGAAGGATCGGGATCGGGCCACCCTGACGTCACCCACTCACCTGTCAATAAAAAACGAGATTGCTTCGCTTCGCTCGCAATGACACCTAATCCTCCACCTTCCGTGGGATTGGATTCAAGGATTGTGAAACCCGACTTGCAAGCAAGTCGGGCCACACAAACGCTCTACAAATTCAGAAACCCGATCCCGAAGAGTCGGGATCGGGCCACCCTCGGGACCGGGCCACCCTCGTCTGTATTCCACCGGGTCTCCGACCCGACGGAACGGAAGAACACGGCATGGGAGATTGCCGCGGGTCCCGAAACGTCGGGACCCTGACAATGACATCCTTTGCTGCGTCCGGCGGGTTGAGAAATTCCAGGACACGACGGGCTTGCTTTCAGTCATCGTGACACAATTGAGCCCGGTACTGATATCCGTGAACATCCTCGATATGAAAAGGCATTCTTTTCGGATTCATCAGGAACCCTTTACCCAATCCTTTTCCCCGTACGATTTTGAATGCCTCCGTTATTTTTTGATAAATTCAACGATGATGGCAAAATACCAGAAGCGATGTTAGCTTGGACTTTCGTTCCTTCAATGGACGGAATCATGGCCGATAACACAGCATCAGAAACGCTGACATCCGGTGTCCGGGTGCACGTTCAACCCCGTTTCGAACCGCTTCATTCGGAGCCTGAACGGGATCGTTATGTTTTTTCCTACAGCATCACCATCACGAACGAAAGTGAACGCCGCGTCCAACTGCTCTCACGGCATTGGATCATCATTGATGGCAACGGATATCGTGAAGATGTTCGTGGTTCCGGGGTTGTTGGTTTTACACCCTGGATTCCACCGGGTGAATCCTTCTCCTATGCTTCCTATTGCCCTTTGGCAACAGATTTTGGAACCATGGAGGGCACCTACGCGATGATGGATGAAACGGGAAACCGATTTGAGGTTGCAGTTGGCCGTTTCTATCTTGTCTCACGGGATGATTCCTGAGACCATCGTCTTCATCTTAACCATTGATTGTATCAAAATGTGACAATCTGGTTCATGAAAATTCCTATCCTCTTGTAAGTATTGCGCAAAAATAGTTTCCAAGAGTTTTATTTGCTATGTTTCCGGTCACCACATCACGATCTGAAGTTAGTCACATTTCCTGGAGACAGCATTTGGACATTTGTTGAATCACTGTGTATCTGTAGCCTTTGGTGATTGAAGATTCATAGTTTCAGGAATACAAACATATTCAAGATGCTCCCTTCTCGGGAGCGAACGTTGAGGAGGACGCGATGAACCGTTCGACCCGGTTGGTCGTGGCGGTCCTGGCGGTGGGAGCCCTTTCGTGGGGATGCAATATTTTCGACTCATTTGCACCCAGCGAATCCGCCGATGATTATATCGCAGATGGGCGATCCGCATTGCAGGATGGCGATTATGCTACCGCCATCGAAGATTTCCAGAAAGCCGTTGATGATGACCCCACGGATGCGCGTGCTCACTGGGGACTGGCAAAGGCCTATGTCCGCCAAAGTGGGTACACCTCCATCGGCATCATGACTGAATTGTCCGGATTCAATACCCAGACGGGCGAGAACAATCTACTGCCGTTCATGCAGGACCCAATCGAACGGGTCAATGCCCTTTACACCGGCCTGATCCAGGCAAACGAACATCTGAAAGTGATCCATGACGGGGATGCCTGGAGTGATGAGCTGGACGCGAGTGCGATTGCGCTCGATTACACGGGCACGCTGGCCGTGCAGGGCATTCTGCTCTTCCGTGACACCAACGCCGACAACCAGATCACCAGCCAGGATTTCAACCTCGCAGCGTTTTTCGATGCAAGTGGAAATCTCACCTTCGATCCAGATACCTGGACGGATGTGTGGAATCCAGCCATGGGCCAGGATCCCCAGGGCATGCTCGATGCGGCTATAAGTGTGATTGGTGAGAGCAGCGGCGTTCTGGCGGGGATTTACGCTGATGTCACGGGCGATTCGCTTGACACAGGAATCGATACGAACAACCTGGGCGAAGTGATCACCGGCCTGATCGATGGGCTGTTGAATTACGGCGCTACAACCAACCCTTAAGCGAGGAGAAAAACGATGAAATACGTGAAAGTGATTCTCGTTTTCAGCCTCCTCGTTGCTTTCGGTACGGGGAGCGCTACCGCCCAGTTTGTTCCCGTGGGCTTCAACCAGCACATCCATGCCGCACAAATGGGCATGGGCGGCCTGACAACCGTTGTTGCGAGCAACGCTCACACGGTCATCTACAATCCCGGGATGCTGACACGCCAACCCTTCGCGTTTGAAGTGACCGTGCCGGTCGGCGGGGACAACACCATCGGCGATCTGCTGACTTTTGTCAACGATCACCAGTCCGATTTTCAGAACTTCGAATCCCTGGATCCCTACGCCCAGACAGCCTTTCTGAAAGACAGCGAATCCTTCGATAACAAATGGTTCGCGATCCAGGGCGCACCCTTTGTCGGGCTGTCGTTCAAGAACTTCGGCCTTGCGGCCTACACATCGGTCAACGCCCAGACAAAGATCGACCAGGGGGTTCTGGTTCCAGCAGTCGGCGTTCGCGGTGTGATGGACATGGTCGTAGCGGCAGGACTCAGCAGGACCATGCAGTTCGGCCGGAAGGACGTTGGCGTAGGTGCAGCATTCCGATTCTTCCAGCGCTACAACCTGACCACTCAGCGAATCAGCGCCACCGATGCAGCGAACTTCACCGACCTGATGATGGCAGCCTATGACAAAATGAAGGAACCGGTCACTGGATTCGGCATCGATCTGGGCGCGGTCCATAACATCGACGTTGGTCAGGCGGGAGGTCCGAACCTGGATGTCGCCGCGGTGATACAGGACCTGTACGGTTCCATCGACGGCGAGTGGGTGAAACCAGATTTGAAATTCGGCGCGATGTACCACCTGATCGACAAGGGATTTCTCATCCGCCGTCTCGACCTTGGCATGGAGTTCACGGATGTGCTTAACCGCGCCGGGGTGAGTTTCTGGCAGAAAATCAACATGGGTGGACAACTGGGCATTCTCGGCGGCCTGCTTACGGCGCGTGGCGGATTCCACCAGGGATACCCCACTTTGGGATTGGGAATACGGTTCCTGTTCTTCAAACTTGACGTGGCCCACTATACCCGTGAGCTTGGCACATCACCCGGACAGTATCCCGAGGACATGTGGATCGGCCAGTTCTCGTTTGGCTGGTAGCAGATGATGCCGGGACGCGGTGGTCCCGGACTACACAGTTATCCAAACCAAAGCGCCCCGATGTTCGGGGCGCTTTTTCGAGCAGACAGGGACACATCGGTTGATAAAACGACCTAAGACCCGATCCCGAACCGTCGGGATCGGGCCACCCTCTGGCAAAATAATGAAAAGCGAGATTGCTTCGCTTCGCTCGCAATGACACCCTTTTGATGGTTCAAGAGAAAACCCGGGACACGGTGGTCCCGGGCTACACGGTTATCCAAACCAAAGCGCCCCGATGTTCGGGGCGCTTTTTTGCGAGCGGGCGAATAGGGATAATCCCTGAAAAGCTTACCAAGCAACCAGGGACAGTCCCTGAAAAGCTTCTTGGGGACAGTCCCTGTTTGCTCTCAGAACTTAACCGCGCAGCTCCTTCAACTTTGCCTTCACCGCCTCCGCGTGACCGTCCACGGTCACCTTCGGCCAGAGGTGAACGATGATCCCGCTGGGATCGATCAGAACGGTGCTGCGGATCGTCCCTTCTGTCGTTTTTCCGTACATCGTTTTCTCGCCCCATGCACCGTATTTCTCCATCACCGTATGATCCGGATCGGACAACAGGGTAATCCCCAGGTTGTACTTCACGATGAACTTGCGGTGGCTCTGGCAGGAATCCCGACTGACGCCGAGGATCACCGCGTCAAGGTTTCGGAAATCGGGATTGTCCTCGGTAAACGCGATCGCTTCTCGTGTGCAGCCGGGTGTGTCGTCTTTGGGGTAGAAATAGAGGACCACCCACTGACCTTTGAAGCTCGAGAGTTTTACTGTGTTCTCATCCTGGTCCTTCAACGTAAAATCCGGTACCTTTTTACCGACCACGCTTGATCTCCTTCAGTCCTGTTCAATGACCCCATTCAGGCACGTTCAACCCTTTTTTCCAAAATATTTCACCAGGCTCCTTGCGGCTTCCTGCCCCGAGATCGCCGCTCCCTCGACACGATACCCCTGGAATCCATCGCCAGCCAGGAGCAGCGTGCCACCGCCGACTTCAAAGCAGGTGTCCGGATGAACAGACTGAGGTTTGGCGTGTTCCCAGCGGCGAACGACATATTCCACCGGCTCGGACTGCAGAATCTTCATTGCACTTTCGAGGAGGCGCTCGGCGACACGATTGTCATCATCGTCCCAATGTTCCCGGCTGAATTCGGGCATCGCCTGAATCGTGATCGTGGTGACATTCGGACTGATCCCCTTGCGCCGGTTATCGGCAATCCAATCGATGTAGTCGCCAGAGATGCGCAGCCCTCCCCACTCCGTCAGGGCGCTCTCCCCCTCGAGCCGGGCGAGGACGGTAATGCAGGGGCCGTAGATTATCTCGCTCAATGCCGCAAATTCCACCCTGTCCGGGATCTTCACGAACGTTTCGAGAATGCCCAGGGAGATCGGTGCAGGGGTGGTCAGAATGACCGCTTCCGCGTCCAGCGACGTTCCATCCCCAAGGCTGAGCATATAGTGGTCTTTGCGGTGTTCAATCCCCTGCACTTCCGAGTTGAATCGAAGAGTGAGTCCCTCCGCCAGATCCTGGATGATACTGTTCATTCCATTTACGCCGCAGTACCGGGGAAAACCGTCAGGATTGCTGCCACCGCCCTGAATGAGTTGCGAGTGGAACCAGTCGACCACGATCCCCCGATTCACCCAGTCGTCAACAAATGCTCCGAACCGCTGATCCTTTACCGTGAAGAATTGCGCGCCATCGTCGAAGACTCCTCCGAAGAGGTGCTGCGTACTCATTCTGCCTCCGGCCTGACGGTCTTTTTCCAGAACAGTGACATGATGCCCGGCACGGTGCAACTCACAGGCAGCGGTCAGCCCGGCAATTCCGGCGCCAACGACGACGACTTTTCTTCCCCCTGTATCTGCGGCCATTCTCCTTCTCCGGTTGAATTCATCCTGAGCCTCGCGGTTTCGCACGAAGGTAAGGTAAGACTGATCTTTCCAGTTGCAACAGCTGTGGACGTCTCAAACAGGCGGAAACGGCACGATTGCAAGGGCATCCGCCCCCCGGTGCCGCTTATGAGAGCAATACATCCTCCAGGGCGGCCTTCAGCCGTTCAAATGTGAAGGGAAATCCCGACTCCTGAAGCACACCGGAATGAACCCGTTGAGAAGTCAGAAACATCTCCTCCCCCATGCTCCCCGGAAGAAGCTTCAGCAGCGCTGCGGGAACCGAAAATGGCGCCGAACGGTGAAGCAGGCATGCAAGCGTTTCCGTGAACTCGCCCATGGTTACCGGATTCGGCGATGTGACGTTCACCGGCCCGTGAATCTCCGGTCGGTCCAACATCAGCAGAAGGGCGGCGACGGCGTCGTCAACGTGTATCCAGCTGAGCCACTGCCGCCGGTCACCGATCCTCGCTCCCAATCCCAGCCGGAAGAACGGCAGCAGAGGAGCGAGAAACCCTCCCTTTTGCGAAAGGACAATTCCCATGCGCGGATGGACGACCCGGACCCCCGCCTCTCGCAGGGGGTCCGCGGAAGCTTCCCAATCGCGGCAGAGATTCGCCATGAATCCGGTTCCAACTGCGGAGGATTCCACCAGGATCTCATCGCCACGGTTGCCGTAATACCCGGTTGCCGACATGCTGATATAGGTTGACGGTGGAGTTTTCAAAGCCGCCAGCGTTGACGCCAGCAGGCGCCCCGAATCGATTCTGCTCGACCGCACAAGCCGTTTATGCCGCGCTGTCCAGAGGCTGGCGATGGAGCGCCCGGCGAGGTGCACCGCGGCATCGAACCGCGAAGAAGCGATGGCGCTCCGGTCGATCTCTCCCGATTCAGGGTGCCAGAAGATTTCCGTGGAAGGATTCTGAACGCTTCGACGCACGAGGCGAACGACGTCGTGACCGCGTTCGTTGAGCAGCCCTGCGAGATGGGCGCCGATCAGACCACTCGCGCCGCTGATCAGGATGCGCATGGCATTCTCCCACAATGAACAGATGGCGGTGAAAACAAGGTAGACGTTTGCAGCCCCCGAGGCTATTGTTG
>JAZDLX010000172.1:0-16901 GCA_043801585.1 bacterium
GAACCCCGGCCCCACGGACGCTGCGGCGACGGCACGGGCCACAAACGAGAGCGCGAGGATCAGCAGAGCCGGCCGGTCGTGAAAGATCGGCAAGACACGTGATGAAGGGATGGGACGCATGGCTGAAAGTAACTTCAAAGGGAATGGGCCGCAACCGGGAGTCATGACCCGTGTGCTGCTGGTCGACGACAACGACAGCTACGCGGATATCCTTTCCGGGGATCTGAAGAAGCGTGGTGTAGAAGAAATCTTTCGCGCCTACGACGCCAAGCAGGGCGTTTCCATGTTGCGTGAACACGGCGACAGGATCGATGCGGTGATCACCGACATCTCCATGGAATCCCAGATCAGCGGCCTGAAGGTGCTGAAAGCGGCACGCCAGAACGGCTCGAAGCGCATCCTCGCGGTCGCTTCCACCGGCCTCGACACCAAGCTCGGGATGAAACTGAACCGCTGGCTGATGGGCACGATGTATCACAGCGATTACATCATCCCGAAGAAACCGATCAAGGCTGACGGACGGGTTTTCTGGCTGCCGACGAAACGAGCGAAGTAGTAAACAGGTTCAGCCAAAGTGCGGCTATTCAGAGACTCTGTCTTTCATAAACATGTGAAACCCGGGACTGAAGTCCCGGGCCACCCGACCGGATACGCGACCTTGAAGGATCGGGCTATCTATCACTATAAATAAACGCTAAACATTTCTATTAGGCTTATATTTGAATATCATATATAGACGGGTGGCCCGGGGCTCCGCCCCGGGTTTCACTTGCTTTGGCTGCATCATCAGCGACCACAGTATGTAAATCCTCATGCCGACCGAGCATGATCCTGTCTACAACACTCCCTCAAGCCTGTCCATCTCAAGGAGATCAGACACCCCAGTCAGCCAAAACCTTGCACTGGACCAGAGATACTCTTCTGGAACAATCACCATTCCCGCTCGTACCGGATTGTTGTGAATGTATTCCATCATCTTTCTTACCGCATCATCATTGAATACGTTGCGGTCGTACCCACCCCCTGTCTGCCAGAAACGGTGCATCATAGTGCCATGATCCCTGACCTCCAGTGAACTGAAAAGTGATGCATTGGTTTCTTCAATCCGGGGGAGTGCATTACGTCCAAACCTGCCTTTCAACATGCCCAACTGCTTTCCCAGCGTGGTTTGATCCGAGTGAACCAGCATGTGTACGTGGTTCGGCATCACGACGAACGCAAGGAGTCTGATGGCGTTTTGCATTCGCCACTGGTCAAGGTGTTGGATGAAGAGCTCGGCGAGGGAATCCACAAGGAACAAATGTTTGCGGCGGTAACACCCAAATGTGAAGAAGCGGGCGTGTGCGGGATCTTCATAGCGCTGTGTCATGACAGAAGATAGTGTCTGAATGAAACCCGGGGCGGAGCCCCGGGCCACCCCCCGATTTTAAGAAGGTTTTTTCCCTGAATAAGAATTGCCAGATTCAAGAATCTAAGCTATTCCTCCAACGCGCGTTTCGTGAACTGCGATTCATCGAATTTGACATCCAGCTTGACGTCGCTCATCTCGAATTTCGTCCACTTGTTGTCGACCAGGCGGCTGCGAATGATCACCGAGGTCGGGAAATTGCGGTCGCCGATCTTCTTGTAGCTGAGAATCTCCGTCTCCTTGATCGGTGACTCCGAAGCGTCGCTGCTCACCTCCAACATCGGGAGCGAGGTGCGTTTGTCGATGACAATCTCTCGGTAGGGATAGCTGGTGGTCATGTCGTGCGCGGTCATCTTGATCGTCACCGTGTTCGAGTCCTGCTTGACAATCTCCGCGTCGTAGATGTCCTCCCAACTCTTGGATTCAGTCATGTCCTCGAAGCTCATGTCACCGCCCTGCACACCCTGACGCAGCATGTGGCCCTGGATCAGCATCGTGCGGTCAACGCGCGGGAAATAGATCCACAGCTCGTCGTCCCGTTTCAGATAGCGGGTGCCAAGATCGCGCTTCGGTTCAGTGTATTCCATCATGGCATACTGATCGCCAACAACCTTGCATTCCATTTTGAACATTCGCTCCTGCCCGGAGGGCAGGTGAACGGTCATTGTCGCCATGTACTGGGCGGACTTCATCACCATATTGTAATCCAACTCGTGCAGCCATTCCATCGCCGTTTTCGCAGGGGCTGTCTGCACCGCGACCAGCAGCATTCCAACCACCAGTGACATCAGCTTTTTCGTATCAGGCATCATCGACTCCACCGTTCAACTGTCAAACCGCTTATTACTGCTGGTTCCTCGATTATTACTACTGGCTTCTCAGCGCGGTCGCCGGATTGATCCGAACGGCGACCCGTGCCGGATACCACGCCGCAAGGATCGACACCAGGGCGCCAAAAAAGGCTGCGTAGATGGCGATCTGGATCGAGGGTACCGGACGGACGATCGGCTGGAAGATCATATTTATGTTTTCCATCGCCGTCGTTACATCAATCCCGACAATGTGCAACCACTCGGAGATGCCCATCCCCACTCCGATTCCGACAGCCGTCCCGATCAATCCCAACAGGAGGGTTTCCAGAAGCACGATCCTCGTGATCCGGCCACGTGTGAATCCAAGGGCGCGGAGCGCTCCGAACTCCCGGATACGTTCCATCACCGACATCAGCACCGTGTTGATCACCGTGGTCAATGCAACGATGCCGATCAGCATCATCAGCACACTGCTCATTTTTTCGGCTGGATCCATCGCCCCCGCCATCAGGCTTGCCTGCCGCCAAGTGAGCGCGATTAGATCGCTCCGCCCGGCGTCATTCAGAGCCTGCTGGATTATCGACGTCATCGTCTCCGCAGCTTCGGCTCCGTCGTCCAGCGAAATCGCGATGTCCATGGCCATGTCGTCCATCGCCAGTTGAAACTGACCCTCGCTAAGCGGGATGTGAAAGAATTTCCTGTCGAGTGTTGGAATTCCTGTATCCATCAGGCCGACGATCTTGTACAGTCCGGGTCCCAGGCCACCATAGGACGTCGTCGCCACGACGAAAAGCTCATCCCCGAGCTTCAATCCCATCTCATCCGCAAGACGGTACCCGATCAACGTTTCAGAGGCATTGTCCTCGGGAAGCCTCCCCTCGATGACCATGCTGCCTAACTCCATCAGGTGGGTCTCACGCGACATATCGTGCGCCATTCCGGCCGCTGGCATCGCCCCTTTTGGTTTGTCAAGCAACACTCCGAAGGGGATGCGTGGAGAAACCTGCTGGACTCCGTCGATCGCCTCCAGCTGTTTAACCAACTCGCCAACATTCCTGATTCCATCTTCGAGCGCAATCGAACGGATCCGACCGACCGCTTTCGCGGGCATCACCTTGACCTGTCCCGTCTCAAGACGGATGGTTGTATCATTGAAACTCTGGAAAATACCCGTCAGGTAAGCCTTGAAAAAGGTCACCGCCGCCACCGCCATGGCGATCGCCAGCGCTGTCAGCAGCGAACGTTTCATCGATCGCCGTGCGTTCCTCATCGCGAGCCGGAACGTGCTCATAGCATCCCCTCCCTCAAGGCTCGTACGACCTGGCCGTGAGCGGCGTACCAGGCGGCACGCCAGCTCGACAAAGCCCCCAACAGTACACCGAAGATGAAGGTGCCAAGAATACTCCAGAGGGAGAGCGCCGGATACATCGCCGTGGAAATCGCCATCCCGAAATCGATGTCATCGTATGCGGCGAGGCTGATCCCGACTTTGCTCAGCCAAAGGGTTACCCCACCACCGACGACGACAGCCGCCACACCCGCAATCAAGCCGATCAGAAGACCTTCGGTGAGGAACAGCCATAGGATTCGGTGGCTGGTGTACCCCATTGCCCGCAGCGATCCGATCTCACGGGTTCTCTCGTGCACCGCCATGGTCATCGTATTGGTAATCGCTACCATCGCCACAAGCGCGAGAATAAGGACCATGATCCATGATCCGGCGCGCTTCATCCGGATCATCGGCATGAAATCCTCGGCTCCCTCTTCCCAGGTCTGCCAATCGTAACCGGGCATTGACGCCTTGAGAGAGTTGCGCAGCCGGTTCGCGTTCGACTCCCTTTTCCCAAGGATCGCGATTTCGGTCGCGGCACTGTCCGCCAGCGCGAGGGTCTGAGCGTCCTTCAATGAAATGATAACTGAGTTGCCGTCAAAATCGGGATGTCCGGTATCGATGATCCCATGCACTTTCAGTCGAAGGCTGTTCATCGCGCCGGGCGCACTCTTCAGCAGCACGATGAAGGAATCATCCAGCTTCAATGAGAACTCTTTGGCAAGCCTCCGACCGATCAGCGCTTCTCCTTCCTTCCCGTCGAGATTCTGCCCGGCGACGAGATGGTCCAGTGTCCTGAACACATTCCGATCCGTTTTCAGGTTCAGGCCGCGAACCGTCAGAATTGTCTCTTCGCCGTTCGAAATGAACGTTGCCGGCATCTGCATGCGAGCAGTGGTTATCGCTCCGGACAATCCTGCTACGCGCTGTGCAAGGGAATCCACGTCTGTCAGCAGGTAATCGAGACCGGGCATCACCTCCTCAAGATACCCCTCCGCAAACATGCGGACATGTGCCTGTTCCTCCCTGATCATGTTGTCGAGTGTCTGGCGTGTAATCCCGTCATAGAGCCCGTTCAGGATCACCATGATGATCAAAGCGACGGCCAGGCCGGACGCCGAAAGCAGTGTTCGTTTGCGGTTTCTCAGGAGGTTTCGCCAGGCAAGGCGAATGGTATTCAGGATCGTATACATCCGTCCTCCAGAGTGATGATTGTTTCCGTGCGCTCAAGCAGACGGGGGTCATGCGTGGAGAAGATGAATGCAGTCCCGAGCTGGTCGCGCATCTGCTTCATCAGGTCGATGATCGCGCTTCCGGATTCTCCATCGAGGTTCGCGGTCGGCTCGTCCGCGAGCACGAGTGCCGGGTGTTTGACCAGGGCGCGGGCTACCGCCACCCGCTGCTGCTGACCGCCGGAAAGTTCGTTGGGAAAACGGTCATTCATACCCATCAGGCCCACCCGCTCAAGCATGTCCTGGGCCGCCTTGCGGCGGGAATCACGGGTAGTTCCCGCGAGGATTTCAAGCGGAAGCTCAACGTTCTCCACAGCCGTGAGTACTGGCACCAGGTTGAAGGACTGGAAAACAAACCCGATTGTTTCGCGGCGCAGGCGAGTACACTGTTTTTCGTCAAGTTTTGTGATGTCGTGGTCAGCAACAATCACGATTCCGGCATCGGGTTGATCGAGAGCGCCGATAATGTTGAGCAGCGTTGTCTTCCCCGAGCCCGAGGGTCCGGCCAGTGCAAGAAAAGCGCGTTGGGGCACTTCGAGGCTCACTCCGCGCAATGCGCGTACTTTTCCACCCTGGTAGTTCTTGACCACGTTTTCAACATGGACGACGGGCAAGTCGTTCATAACCTCTCCACCGTTTCCGCTCGTTTGCCGAGTCTGCGCACTCCAACGAGTGCTCACCAGAACGTTTATGCAGCGTAGGGATTGTCCCACTTCCGGCGATGCCTGGGATTCACTTCACTCCATCCGGTCTTCATCATGCCCCGCATCAGGATGTCGATGTACCCGTCCCAGAATTCCTTCTCCGTGACCCATCCTGATGTTACCAGGTCCCGATAGGGAAAAAGGAATTTGATCGACCCAAGTGCGAATGGAGTCACCTTGAGATCGAGGTCCTTCCGGAACTCTCCGATGCGTATCCCCTCTTCAAGAACATGCTTGTAGAATACCAGGGATGCGTCCATGTCACGGTTCATCTTCGGCTGAGCCATCAGATTCTTCATCACAAAATGGTCCGCCCCAGCGTTCAGGGTCTCCAGAATCAATGGTTCTTTCCGCAGGAGATCAACGGCGATATAGAGTAGGTTACGCATCAATTCAGCCGGCGTCTGCATTTTTTCGAGTTGCTCCGCGAAAACCGCAATCGACTGTTCCTGGATGCGTTGAACGATGCGAAGGTAGAGTTCCTGCTTGCTTTTAAAATGAAGGTAGAACGTTCCCTTTGCGATTCCCACTTCGCGCGCGATGTCGTCGATCACCGTCCGCTTGTACCCGTACTTCTCGAAATGGCATTTCGCCACGTCAAGGATACGTTGTTCTCTCTTTTGGCGCTGCTCGTCCATCGTGTTCTCGACTTAATGACCATATGTGTTCATTTGGTCATAATGTACAACGCCGAGTCGTACAAGACAACAGAACCTCCAAGAGAATCTTCCCCTTTCGAATTGAAACCCGATCAGTCAACCGACTAATCGGGCCACCCTCCCCACCCTGCCGGGCCACCCTTCAGCCCTTTGTGTCATCCTGAGCGAAACAAAGGATCTTTGTTTTCCTCGGATGAAACAGCAAGATTGCTTCGTCGTCCCGAACCGTCGGCACTCCTCGCAATGACAGTCATTTCGTTGTGGCAGGTCTCTGCTTCGCTAATATCCAGACGGAGCCCAAATAACCAGACAACACTGTCATTTACTGGTGATTTACAAAGGATTTTCGCGATGGTGCAGCGTTCTGGTTACTCCTGGACGGGTCCCTGTTCCTGGTCACGCTCTTCAAGCAGTTTGACTCGCTGCTGAATGCGTTCCTCGAGGTTCAGAATCTCAACGTCGCTGCTCGCATACTGCATTGTATGGGTGTCGATGTCTTCCTGAATCTCCTCGATGCATTGCAGCGTCGCCGCGATGACACGGGTCCGGCGGCGCACGACCTCCAGCAGCTTGGTGACAGAATCCGCGTTGCCCGGATCAGTCACCGCAACCCGGCCGTCTATCGCGGCAAGTGCGTTGTTGATGTAATGGGCGAGGGTGACAAGCAGCGTTTCCACAATCTTCCGGCGTGCCGCCTCCCGTTCATGATCGGCTGCTTCACGTTCAAGGCGCTGCATTCTGAGGGTGGAGCGAACGCGTGCCACCAGCTCGGACGGATTGTAGGGTTTTGTGATGTAATCCACCGCCCCCAACTCAAGACCATGGACCTTATCCTCTATGTCATCGCGGGCGGTGACAAAAATGACGGGGAGTTTGACGTACTCAGGGTTTTCTCGCAGAGTCTGGAACACATCGAAGCCGTTGATGTCCGGCATTGTGATGTCCAGCAGTATCATGTCCGGGTGCTGACTGTACACTAGTTCGAGCCCCGCCTGACCGCCGCGGGCGGTCAGTGTTCGGAAGCCATGACGTTGCAGAGTCATCTCAGCGATGTCGAGTGCGAGGGGTTCATCATCGACAATCAAAATCAGGGGCACATCGGGCTGTTCAGTTTCCGTGACTCCCTGCTGTTTCGGATCATCTGGTGTTGTCATCCTGATAGTCCCCAAAACAATCAATCTCTATTTATAAAGTACTGCTGGCTGGACCAACCGACAACCCTGAAAGGCCGCCACCGAGGGTCTGGAATATTCGAGCGAATTTCTTAGAAACCCGTGAGTTGAAGACTTAGTTTCTCTGTTTCCAGGGTTTTTACGTCGCAAATAACAACACCTGCTCTATAATGCTACTCGGATACTTAGCATAATCTATTGTTTATTAGTACGCTATTGTATGGCATACCCCTTGCTTTTAGATGTCTGATCTGATCGAATTCCAAAACCGTTGTGATCCCGTTCGAGCGAGGTCCTGATGCTGAAAAACTACCTGTTGACCGCTTTGCGCAACCTGATGCGCAACCGCGTTTATTCACTGATTAACATCGTCGGTTTTGCATTGGGACTATCCGTCTTTCTGATTATATCGCTCGTCGTCATTGATGATCTCTCCTTTGACCGATTCCATGTTGACTCCAGGAATATCTACCGCTTTCTGACTCAGAACGTGTCGACCCGCAATGTCAACGCCATCACCAGCGGCGCACTGACGAAAGAAGTGATGGAAGCGGTTCCGGACGTCATCGCCACCACGCGTGTATTTTCTTTTGGACAGGTCAATCTGACCTTTTTCGGAGCTGGTGAAAATGAACAAGGCATTCAAAGGTTCATTCTGGGTGCCGACTCGAATTTCTTCAAGGTTTTCCCGTCATTCAAAATCATCGAGGGAGATCCCGATAACCAACTGAAAACCCCGAACACCGCGGTGGTGACACGCGAGGTTGCACGGGCTCTGTTTGGTGACGAGAACCCCATCGGGAAAAGCGTTTCCGGTCAGAACAACCAATTCCAGGTTACGATCACTGGAATCGTTTCCGATTGTCCCCGTTATTCCCACCTCCATTACGACATCATCGCCCCGGCACTCGTCAATCCGCAGAACGCGGTCTGGTGGGAATCCTGGGATAACATTACGGGACAGGGCTACCTCCGTACTCACCAGGGAGTCAGTCAGAACAGTCTGGAGAAACAGATTCAGGATGTTGCTGAACTGAACGGAATGAATGAACAGTATCTACCCCTGTTGCAACCCCTGCTCGACGTTCACCTGGGCAGTGGAGATATTCGATTTGACGGGTTCAATTGGGGAAAGAGCGACAAAACCCAGGTTGTCATCCTGAGTGTGATCGCGTTACTGACATTGATCATCGCTTCGATCAACTTCATCAACCTCTCGAGCGCACGGGCGATCAAGCGAGCTCGTGAAGTTGGGATGCGCAAGGTTGTCGGCGCGAACCGGATACAACTGATGGGCCAGTACCTTGGGGAATCGGTGCTGCTGACGTTGATCGCCACAGTCATCGCTGGGATCACTGTTCAACTTTCGCTTCCTGCCCTGACCAATTTCCTCGGCAAGCAGGTGAATTTCACGTTGACCAACAGCCCGATACTGATTCTCGGACTGTTCCTGACAGCGCTTTTCGTCGGATTGCTCTCCGGCATCTATCCGGCTATTATCCTCGCTGGATTCAAACCGGTTTCCGTTCTCAAGGGCGCCTTCCGCTCGAGCAAACAGGGAATTGCACTGAGGCAGGGATTGGTCGTGTTCCAGTTCGCCCTGTCCATTGCACTGATCGCCAGCGTGATCATTGTGCTCCAGCAGCTTCATTACGTGGTGACGATGGATCGTGGCTACGATACCGAACAGATTGCAGTAACGTTCATGTTCAATCAGCAGGTCGCGCCCCACCGTGCAACGTTCATGGATGAGCTGCGTAAAATTCCTACAATCGAAGCTGTTGGATCGACCATCCACATGCCGGCATTTAATCAACCTGGCAAATACGAAGCGAGGGCTGAAGACTCAATTTCGGACGAAATGAACCTCTCTGTTAACTTCATGTTCGTCGGTCCCGATTTCATTCCCGCTCTCGATCTGAAACTGATCGCTGGACGCAATTTCACCAAGGGTTCATCCGCGGACAGCAATGTCAGCGTGGTCGCCAATGAAGCGCTGGTTCAGGCTTGCGGATGGGATGATCCGATTGGGCGCCATGTGATCGTTCAGGATGTCAATGGAAACATGGTCCCGAAGACCATTATCGGAGTCGTCCGCAATTTCCAGTTGTTCGGCGCCCGCCAGGAGATCGAGCCTCTCGTTCTCGAATACCTTCCCCAGGGAGGGGGATTTGTTCCCTTCCGCATTCAAGCAGGAACGATCCCCGAAACCATGGAAAAAGTGCGCGAAGTCTGGACGAACATGTTTCCGGATGTTCCTTTCAACAGTGCATTCCTCGACGATCAGTTCGAAGCCCAATATCAAGGCGACCGGAACTTCGCCACCAAAGTGGGTGTCTTCTCCGCACTCGCAATCATCATCGCCAGCCTTGGCCTGCTCGGTCTGACCTCCTATGCCACCGAACAGCGGCGCCGGGAAATTGCGGTGCGGAAAGTCCTCGGAAGCAGCGAGGGGAACATCATGTTTATCCTGATGCGCGATTTTGTCAAATGGGTCCTTTTTGCGAATATTATCGGATGGCCAATTGCCTTCTTCGCGATGCGTCAGTGGCTTTCCGATTTCGTCTATCGGATCACAATAACGCCTCTCCCCTTCATCATCGCGGGACTGGCAGCCCTGGTGATCGCCATGCTGACGATTTCCATTCAGGCCTACAATGCAGCGTTGACAGACCCGGCGACAGTGCTGCGGACAGAGTAACGGATTCAGAAGTTTGCGATGTTCAGAAATGTTTTCTGGTCGCACTGGATTCATGAAATCCGGTATGACCAGTGTTGTTATCTGTGTCATATCTCAGATGGAAGGGAATTAAGCGAAATCCAGTAGCCAGAACCGTAAAAGGAAGAGTCATCATGTTCAGGAATTACCTGATCGTAGCGTTTCGGAATCTGTATCGGAACAGGCTCTATTCGATCGTCAACATCCTCGGCTTCGCGCTGGGGATTACCGTTTTTCTGGCGATCTACCTTCACGTGCGGTACGATCTGGAATTCGACAAATTTCATCAAAACGCAGATCGTATCTGGCGTTTGTACACCATCGACAATGCACCCGGCGTGACGAGCAGCCATGTGGGGATCACCAACCTGGCGCTTGCAAGCAATCTGAAAGCGAACGATCCCAATGTGGAGGAAGTTACCCGCTGCAGCCCGACAGGACAGAATATTAACCTGACAGCCGGCGAGCGATCGACCGTTTCACAACAGTGTTGGGCGGTCGATGGTGCTTTCTTCAAAGTGTTCAGCTGGGAACTGATCGAAGGTGACCGTGAAACGGTTCTCGAAAAACCATCGTCCGTGCTGATCTCTCCCGCGATCGCCGCGGCTCTCTTCCCGGGTGAAGACCCAATTGGAAAGACGTTCACATTCTACGGCAATCAGGTGAAGACAGTCACCGGGATTATCGAACCCGCTCCCCGGACCTCCCACCTCCAATTCGACATGCTTATTCGAATCCAAGATTTACCCGGGTGGGAAGAGAGAACGCAGATCTGGCAGAACCTTTCCCTGATTTCCTATGCACTGCTCCGTGAAGGAGCGGATCCCGGACAGGTCGAAGCAACGATGGATTCCCTCGCACACAAGAATGGAATGCCTGCCGTATGGGACCCCGAAATCCAGCCCCTTCTGGATTTGCACATGCGCGCAATGCACATGCTGTATGACTTGAACTATCGAAAAACGGACATCAGGCAGGTGTACTCACTATCGATGATCGCAGTCCTCGTGCTCGTGATCGCCGCGTTCAATTTCATGAACCTGTCGACAGCCCGTTCCGCGAAACGGGCAAGGGAAGTCGGCATGCGGCGTATTTCAGGGGCCACCCGGCAACAGATGGTATTTCAATTCCTCGGCGAATCGATTCTGCAGACGGTGCTGGCGACGATTCTCGCGGTCCTGCTCCTGCAACTGATAATGCCGACCCTGAACCAGCTTTCCGGGAGGCCTCTCTCCTTCTCGCTTGTCCAGTCGGTCTATACGGTACCCTCCCTGATCACATTGGCTGTGTTCGTCGGACTACTCTCCGGGATTTATCCAGCCGTCGTGCTCTCCAGCTATTCACCGGTCGTTGTCCTGAAAGGTGATTTCCGCAGTTCGGGGCGAGGCATTCTGCTTCGGCGGACGCTGGTGATCGCCCAGTTCAGCGCATCGATCGCGCTGATCGTGGCCACCCTCGTCGCTGGGCAGCAGATCCGTTTCATCCGCACGATGAATCCCGGTTACAACCGGCATGAAGTACTAACGATGACAACAGGCGCGAGACGGTTCCTCTCGTCCCGCGAAGCATTCCTCAATGAGGTGAAGAAACTTACGGGCGTCGAGAACATCAGCAGCTCGTACTCCGTCCCCGGCCGGGGGTACAGCCGGGCCAGCCTTTACCCCGAGGGCGCGCAGACCGAAGAGGAAGGCATGATCATGAGCTACGAGATCGTTGATGCGGACTTTCTCAAGACCCTCCAGATCGACCTCGCCGCGGGGAGAAATTTCTCGCCCAATCTCTCTTCGGATTCAACGGAAGCGATCCTGATCAATGAAGCGGCTGCCCATCAATTAGGATATACCCCTGATGAAGCCCTTGGAAGGAAAATCAACCTGGGGGAACTGGACGAGCCTCAAATGCTGACGATCGTGGGAGTGATGCGCGATTTCCATTTCGCATCCCTGCGCCACCGTATCGAACCGATCATTTTCGCATTCGCCGCGCAACCTCCGGCCCAGTCGGTCATCCGTGTCCGCCCCGGCATGATCGCCGGAACGGTGACGGATATCGAACGGCTTTGGAAGGAGTTCTACCCCGAAGAACCCTTCAATTACAGCTTCCTCGACGACGAGTTCGACCAGATGTACATGACGGACATCCATTTTTCGCAGATCGTCCAGTGGTTCTCAGCTCTGGCCGTATTCATCGCCTGCCTTGGGCTTTTCGGATTAGCGTCCTTTGCCACCGAGCAGCGCCGGCACGAGATCGCCGTTCGCAAGGTTCTGGGCGCCGGAGAACGGCGGATTGTCGGACTGCTCACCGGCGAATTTCTGCGCTGGGTGCTGATCGCCAATTTGATCGCCTGGCCACTCGGCTACTTCGGTATCAAGCGCTGGCTGGCTGATTTCGAGTACCACACTCATCTCACCGTCTGGCCGTTTCTGATTGCCAGCGTGACCGCCCTGGTCATCGCCGTGATCACCGTCTCGCTTCAGACCATTCGCGCCGCCCAGGCAAATCCGGCAGATGTGCTGCGGCAGGAATGAAATTTTCAGGCACTCTGAAACCCGATCCCGACTGGTCGGGATCGGGCCACCCTTTCAGAAACCCGACCCTGAAGGGTCGGGCCACCCTTTCTGTTGAAGGTCTTGTTACCATTGTCATTGCCCGGCTTGACCGGGCAATCCAAAAGAACAAGTCGACTTTTTCTGTTCCGTCAGGTCATTCGTCCGCCAGTTGGCGGACGGAGATCTAACGTTAAAAGAAAAACACCGGAGGGCTAACACCCTCCGGCATTTTTTCGTTCGTATCTCGCCGCGATTATCCCCATTTTCGCAGTGTCATTTCTGCTTGTTGGTCAGATCGACGATGCGGGTTTCAAGCCTTTGAAATTTTGAGTCGATGACCTTTTCATAAGAATGGAAATAGGCGTCAATGCCGCGCAATGTCGCCTGCATTCTGAACAGGACGAGGATCGTCTCGCAGATCACCCACCACAGTGCGGCTGCGACAACACCGGCTCCGATAAGCAGAATCGGGTTCCACCCCGTGTGAAGCAGACGACTCAGCACGAACCCCAACACCACCCAGCCGATGGGCACAAGCACGCGTATCAACGCCGGAGTTCGGAATTTTCCATCATAGATCCCGTCCATCAGTTGCCTCGAATGTGAAATGTGATCGAAAGGGACAAGAAAACAGACGGCGGCAGGCAGCGCAAGGCCCACTCCTCTCCTGCGGTGTCACGATAAGAGTCACCCCCGCGAAAGCGGGGGTCCAGATGTTAACAAAAAATAATCACTGGATTCCCGCTTTCGCGGGAATGACACCCTTTATCCTCAGTGGTGTGAAGAGATTCGACTGTTTCCTTGTACTGTTAATACCTTTCGCATAGCAATTAGATCTGGCGGGAAATTCGATGCCGGGTCATCGCCGCGTTTATGACCCAATACAAAGAATAAGCCATTGAATCCAAAACGAGGCAGGAGCTGCAATGAAGGCAGAATCGTCATTGAAAAGAAAATGGGCATGATCTCACGACCATACCCATCCACTTCATTGCTGCATGAATCCGGTGACGTTGCGAAGCAAGCCACCTATGGGTCCAGCGACTTCGCTGGTCGGGGCGACTGGATTTGAACCAGCGACCCCCTGCTCCCGAAGCAGGTGCGCTACCGGGCTGCGCTACGCCCCGATCTGACAGGTGCCAAATATAGTCCGGCACCCCATTGCAGTCAAGCAAGCCTGCCAGACGGATTCTCCGAAAACGCGTGACAGAAAAAGCGTGACAGTTACTCTTTTTCGACCTGCCCGGAGTGTTTGCTTCGACTCCTGAATCTTCCACATTGATCGAGTCACTGGGCATTTGTAACGGTAAAAAAGAGTAACTGTCACTCTATTTCCGCGCTCCTCCCAGACACAAAAATGAACCGGAAGTGCACCGTGCAAGGAACCCGTCCAGGCAAAGCACTTCCGGCTCAATCCGGGAAGGCCGTCATCCGAGGAAACCGTGCAAGCAAGTCTCGGCCTTCACGCGTAGCCCGATCAAAGCAGGCGTTTCAATCATTTGAAATACGTTTGAGAGTGGCACAAGTTCCAGGTCAAATGAACAAGTTGGGAGGTATGTCACTTCCTCGGACCAAAAAGTACTGATAAATCTTATGACTGTCCACTGCGTTTTGAAATTGTTGCTCTCATTGGGATAAATTGATAGGTCTATCTAACATTTATCTATCTGTTATATTTAACGATACAGTGAAGGAATCGTGATATGAACGGTATCTCTCTTTTTACTATGAAATATAATTATTGTACGTTTCCACATCGCCCTTCGAGACGCACCGGATAAAATGGTCTTATCAAAATGCAAAGATCGATCCTTTACGCGGCACCATTCCTCTCCCCGCCGGGCATCAGATCATCCGAGATGGTAATGCACCCCTTTCCCGCCTTCGGGATAGAACCAGTTGACATAGTGCGGTGCGGCGACATGGCAGGTTCCACATTCGACGCAGTTCTCGTGATTGATCGTGCACTCACCCGTCGCCTCATTCAGCTCATAGACCTTCGCGGGACAGATGTAGAGCACAGCCTTGACCGGGTCCGCCTTGAAGATTTCCTGGTCCACTGAAATGTGAGACTGGTGATCCGGTTTGTAGGTCAGCAGGCCGAGTTTGTCTTCTATGGTGACAGGGTTGTTTTTTACCGGCAATTCGCTCATCGCACCGCTCCCAGTATTTTCAACATGTCGGTCACGAACTTGAACATCCCGACATCCTTGCGAATGCTGCGGAACAGGTTCTTCTCCACCTCCGCCTTGGATGTTTCGTCGATGGTGAAGTATTCCTCCAGCCACTTTGACACGTAGCCGGGGTAATCCCGCAGCACATGGGGATACCTGTTGAAGAAATCGGGGATCCTGCGGAATTTCTTCATGTCCTTGAGCACGAATTTCGCTTCCAGTTTCGCCCGGTAAGGCGCCAGAGCTTCGGCGGAACCGATGTCGATCCCCTTCTCTTTCGCCTCGATGATCGTTTCGGCGGCGAGGATACCGCTGCCCATCGCGAGATTCGTTCCCTCATGGTAAACGCTGCCGTTGACAAGTCCCGCAGTGTCCCCCACCAGCAGCAATCCGGGCATACTCATCTTCGGCAGGTGATTGTACCCGTATTCAGGGATCATGTGCGCGGCGTACTCAAGCGACTCGCCGCCCTGGATCAGTTTCCGTATCGTCGGAAGGTTCTTGAAATGTTCGAGCAGATCGTTCAGCGTTTCCTTTTGTTCGATCAGGTCGTGCACGGTGAGTCCGAGGCCGATCGACACCGACTCTCCGTTGGTGTAAACGAACCCCATCCCGAAACGGCCTTTGACCGGCTCCCCGAAATACTCAATGGCAACGCCCTCATCCCCTTCGAGCAGGAATCGGTCTTCGATCACGCCTTTGGGCAATCCAATCACCTCTTTGACGTTGGTGACCATGTGGCGTTTCGGCAGCTCCGGTTTCATCAGGCCCACCTGCCGTGCGAGGAACGCCTGTGCGCCCTCGCCGGAGATGACCACGCGCGCCCGCATTTCCTCGTCGCCCGGCTTGACCTTGACGCCGACGACACGGCCGTCCTCGACGACGAGTTCGCTGACCATGAATCCGCTGAAGACCTGAGCGCCCACCGCCTCGGCCTGCTCCGCGAACCAGCGGTCAAACCGTCCACGCAATGCGGTGACGGTGTGATTCCACGGTTTGTCACGCCATCTGCCCACTTTCAGGTCCATCGCCACTTCCCGATCACCCGCGAGGAATCCGAAACGGCGGCGTGTCACATGCCGTTCGAAGGGAGCATTTGTATTGGATTCCGGGATCAGTTTCAGGAGTTGATGGGTGAACAGGATGCCACCGTAGACATTCTTCGACCCGGGATACTCCCCGCGCTCGAGGACAACGACTTCCAGACCCGCCCGTGCGAGGGTGATGGCGGCGCTGATGCCTGAGGGTCCAGCGCCGACAATCAGAACGTCAAATTGTTCATCCATGGATGTGTTTCACGTTTGTTGAAAGAATCTCTGTTCTGCGCAAGATAGCGTCGTTCAGATCGGATGCAAACCGGAGTCCCTCGGCCGCGCCGCAGGCAGCCGAAACCCGCCTCTGTGGCGAAAGATGGCATTACTTTTGCTCTCTTGGTGGCAGGGAAACTTGCAGGAGGTATGTCATGAACAGAATCCTTCGAATCTTCATAGGGGGTCTCGCACTGCTAATAGCCGCCACGTTTTCATTCCCCGCTTCGAACGCCGTCGCAGGACAGCCGAAGCCAATGTCTGACAAACCGACCCAAGCCACCGAAGAGAAAGCCCAGCAGAACCACCAGCAAAGCTCCATACAGAAACCCATGCCACAGTCCGTGCAGAGTCCAGTGCCCAAAGCGTCCAACAAGGCAGCTGAAACACCCCGTTCGTCACCTGTGACGTCTAATCCAGCGCCCAAAGCGCCACGATCAGCATCAGCATCGTCCAATCCAGCACCCAAAGTTGCCAGTTCAGAACTCAAAACGTCCATTCCGGTCGCCGAAGCAACCCGTTCAGCACCTGTGGTGTCCAATCCAATCGCCAAAGTAGCCCGTTCAGCACCTGTGGTGTCCAATCCAGTCGCCAAAACACACCGATTGGAACCTAAAACGTCCATTCCAGTCACCAAAGTACCCCGTTCAGCACCCGTGGCGTCCAATCCAGCACACACTGCATCCGAACCGCTACACATTGTGCGCCGTTTGCCAGCCAGGTCTTATCACGCCAAATACAACAATATCAACTATTACTACGATAGCGGCATCTTCTACCGAAAGGATCACTCCGGCTATTGCAGGGTCCCCGCTCCAATCGGTTTCCGCGTTCC
>JAZDLX010000178.1:0-2076 GCA_043801585.1 bacterium
GATCGACAACGTGGTAGTGCAGCGGATCGCTCCGGAGACGACCCTGGAAAGCACCGTTCAGTTCTCGGGGGATTCGGCCGACCAGGATGTCTTCAACCAGCTTTTCCAGGCGCCGGCAGGCGGCAACTGGCAGGTGACGGACGGCCGCTACATCGGTGAAAATTCGGTTGATCTGGTCAACTTGAGTATCGATCCCGCTTATATCCTGGAGCTGAACACTTCGCTCCAGACGGGGGCTCAGGGCGGATTCGTGTTCGACTATTACGGACCGCAGGATTTCAAGTTCGTCACGGTATCGATCGAAACCGGACAGGTGTTGATCGGGCACAGCACGGCCAAGGCCGGTTGGGTGGTCAACGCGGCATGGAGCAACGCCGCACTCAACGCGACGGAGGGTTACAGCCTGGGCGCGACCTTGATGGGCAACACGGTGAGCGTGACCGTAAACGGACAGGGGGTTTTGAGTTTTGCCTTCAACGCCCTGGTAACAGACGGCCAATTCGGTCTGCTGGCTCGCAACGGAGAGGTTTCCTTCGATACGTTCACGGTCAGGACGGACGATCCGGCGTTTATCAACAGTTCGCCGGCCCTGCCCGCCATCTCCGTATCGGATGCCTCGGCGACGGAAGGTGATAACGGGTCGAAAGCGGTTACAGTGACGTTTACCCTTTCTGCGCCGGCCGATGGGCCCGTAAGCGTCGATTACTCCACGCTTGGCGGAACAGCCTCTGCAGGCGATGATTATCTGTTTGCAACAGGTACGTTGATCTTTGCTCCGGGCGATATCAGCAAGCAGGTTACGGTCTCCGTTTTCGGCGATCTGCGGGTTGAACCCGATGAAACCTTCAGCGTCCAGCTTTCCAATCCTGTGGGCGCAACCATTGTCGATGGAGCCGGGACAATTGCCATCGTCAACGATGATGTTGCAATCGGTCCAATATTGCCGAGCCTTTCCGTTTCTGATGCCAAAATCATCGAGGGGGACAAGACCAACAAGACAAAGGTAAACGTCACGGTTACCCTTTCTCAGGCTTCGGCGACGCCGGTGACCGTACATCTGGCCACTGAAAACGGCACGGCCGTTAGCGGGTCCGATTATGTTTCGGCGAACACGATCATCACTTTCGCGGCCGGTGAGACGACGAAGCAATACACCATGATAGTCAACGGCGACAAGGTTGGGGAGGCCGATGAATGGTTCGGCGTTCGCCTGTCGGATGTCACGGGGGCCACAATTGCGGATGACTTTGGCAAAGTGACGATTCTCAATGATGATGGGGCGGCGATGACCGCCGCAACGGCGGCAACGGGAGATGATGCAGTAGACGCCCTGACCGATGAGATGCTGGCCGCGATCGTCGATGGGGCGATCGAACGCTGGAACGAAACTATGTTCCTCGATGAGAGTATGGTGGCCGCGCTCCATGAAGTGAATTTCCAGATCGCCGATTTTGTCGGTCTGACCCTCGGCCTGACAGATCGGAATACGATCTACATTGACGCCAATGCAGCCGGATATGGATGGTTTGTGGATCAGACGCCTTGGGATGATGCGGAATTCGGGCAAGCGGAAAGCATTGCGGCGGGCCGCATGGACCTCCTGACGGTGGTTATGCACGAACTGGGTCATGTTCTCGGGTACGAGGACATCGCCACTTCCGCTGACATGCTCATGAGTGAGGAACTTTCGGCGGGTGTCCGTTACCTTTCCACGGATCTGCCCGTTGCGACGATGCCGGCGACGCCGATGTCGACACTACTGCAGTTCCGGGCGCCGTCCAACGGCATTCCCTCTGGATGGGTCTTTGAGAACGGGAGTATTTCGGACAACAACGATACCGAGGGTTGGTGGGAGCGGATCCGCGGGCGTGTCATGGGCCACAAGCAGCATGACGCCCTACCCGCGCTGATCCGGATCCGGGAGCTGGCCTCCGTGGGCAGCATGGAGAACGGCTACGACAACGGAGGGAACGGGTCGGCGATGATCAATCTTGCAATTATCGATCCGGAAAGCAACGATGGGGCTTTGGGGGCATCGCTCGGGCAGGGCCAGAAACCCTGGGTGAGTGAATTTCT
>JAZDLX010000018.1:0-4202 GCA_043801585.1 bacterium
GTGAAAAAAGAGCTGGAATCGCTTACCGACGAGGTCCGCATCGACAACATGGGCAACCTGATCGGTGTGAAAAAAGGGAGCGGGGACGGGCCAAAGGTGATGTTGGCCGCTCACATGGATCAGATCGGATTCCTCGTCAGCTTCATCGACGACAAGGGGTTCCTGCGCCTGAATCCGACCGGCGGTTTCGACCCTCGCACCCTGTTGAACCAGCGGGTTGTGGTCTATAGTAAAAAGGCTCTTCCCGGTGTGATCGGTTCGAAGCCGATTCACGTGCTGTCGGACGAGGAAAAGAAAAAAGTACTCGAGGTGAAGGATTATTTCGTCGACCTCGGTCTCCCGCCTCAGCAGGTGAAGGAACTCGTGCGTGTCGGCGATATGGTCACCTGGGTCGGTCCCCTCGAAGACCTTGGCGAGATGTGGTGCGGTCGCGCAATGGACGACCGAATCGGTGTCTACGTCATGCTCGAGGCGCTTCGCAACGTTGGCAAACACAAGGCGAACATCTATGCCACGGCGACCGTCCAGGAAGAGGTGGGCGTTCGTGGCGCACTCGCCGCGGCGACCAAGCTGAATCCCGACATTGGAATCGCTCTCGACGTGACCATCGCAAACGACGTTCCCGGTGCACAGGATCATGAAGCGGTGACGATCATGGGCAAGGGTGTGGCCATCAAACGGATGGATAGCCTTTCGATCAGCAGTCCGAAGCTCGTCAGGCACCTTGAGGAGATCGCGGACAAGAAAAAGATCGCCTGGCAGCCCGAGATCCTGCCGCGAGGCGGGACGGATGCTAGTGGTTTGCAGCGAATTCCGGGTGGCGCTCATGTCGTTACGCTCTCGATCCCGAGCCGCTATGTCCACAGCACGGTCGAACTCGTGCACAAGCGTGACGTGCAGGCGGCGATCGATCTGCTTGTGGCTTACCTGGAGGTGGCCGGGGAGCGTCAGTACATCTGAGCAGGAAACGGTCATCGGGAACGGTCCCTGGACAGCCTCCGGGGCGATCCTGATGAACGAAGGAGTCGGAACATGAAAGTGCGGATCGCAACGGGTGAGGAAAATCTCGTGATGGGCGTGAAGGACGGCGACCCCGACCTCTATTTCGATGTTGTCTTCGGACCCCACCGTCCGGCAATGATGCACGCGGAACGCGGCTGGCATCCCCCCGCGGACCTATATGAGACGGACGAGGCGCTGGTTGTGCGGGTGGACATTGCGGGCATGGACATCCGGGACATTTCATTGACCCTTGACCGGGATTCCCTCACCCTGACAGGAACCCGTCGCGAACCCGCGGGTGAGCAGCGACGGCAATACCACAAGATGGAAGTTCCCTACGGTCCGTTCGAGAGAATCTTCAAATTGCCCTGCACCGTCTGCAGCGAGACCTCTCGCGCCGAATACAAGCACGGCTTTCTGACGGTGACGTTGAAGAAGCAGGGAAAGCCTGTGACGAAGAAAAAAACGATCAAAATCCACTGAGGCGAACTCATGTCTTCTGGTGACATCATCCAACCCGTCGGCAATCCTGAAGGCAAGATGATTCCCGATGTCTTGCCGCTTTTCCTGACACGGGACCTGGTCATCTTCCCAGGTCTTATCGTGCCAATGGCAATCTCCGATCAGGATACGATCAAGATGATTGACTCAGTGATGGCCCAGGGTTCGCGCATCCTCGGGGCGTTTCTCGTCAAGCCGGATGCGACGGAAATCAAACCTGAATTCGCAATGAAAATCGGGTCGGCGATCATCATTCATCGCCTGCTTCGTCCGGGAGACGGCACGATCCGAATGATCGTTCAGGGCCTTGAGCGGGTGGAACTGCTCGAGGTCGTGGGGCGTGATCCGTTCCCGAAAGGGCGGGTGCAAGTCCTCACCCCCAAGGTGAGGAACAGCCTGCAACTGGAAGCTCTGGTGCGGACGGTTCGTGAGGAATTCGACAAGGTTGCACAGCTTAGCGACGCGATTCCCGATGAATTCCGGGCAGCGGTGATGAACCTCGACGATCCAGGCGCACTCTGCGACCTGATCGCCAGCAATATCCAGCTTGACACGACCACTCGACAGCAGGTGCTGCAGACGATACGCATACCCGACCGCCTGCGCCTGCTGCGCAATCTGCTTGCCCGTGAACTTCAAATTCTGAAGCTCGGCAGCGAACTGAAAAGCGAAACGCGTGAGGAGATCGCACAGACCCAGCGTGAATATTTCCTGCGCCAGCAGCTGAGGAAGATTCAGGAAGAGCTTGGCGATGCGGACGAGGAAGGCGCCGAGGCCCGTGAATGGCGCGAACGGGTCGAAGAGGCGAATCTGCCCGAGAGGGTGCTTGAGGTCGCGGAAAAAGAGCTTGAACGCCTCGAACGGATCAATCCTGCGAGCGCGGAATACAGCGTTGTCACCACGTACCTCGACTGGCTCGTTTCGTTGCCGTGGGCAAAAACGTCCGAGGACAATCTCGATCTGAAACGTGCCGAGACCATTCTCAACGAGGATCATTACGGGCTCGAGGATATCAAGGAACGCATCCTCGAGATGCTTGCGGTGCGCAAGTTGAAGAAGGACGCCGGCGGTCCCATCCTGTGTTTCGTCGGACCTCCGGGAGTGGGCAAGACGAGCCTCGGTCAATCCATTGCGCGCAGCATGAACCGCGAATTCATTCGCATCAGTCTCGGAGGAATGCGAGACGAGGCCGAGATTCGCGGACATCGCCGGACCTATGTGGGCGCGTTGCCCGGCCGCATCCTGCAGTCGATCAAAAAGGCGGGCACGAGAAACCCGGTGTTCATGCTTGACGAAGTGGACAAGCTGGTCAGTGATTTTCGCGGCGATCCGAGTTCCGCTCTGCTCGAGGTGCTTGATCCGGCGCAGAATAAAAGTTTCAGCGATCATTATATCGAAATCGATTTTGACCTCTCTGCGGTTTTCTTCATCACCACCGCCAACTATCTCGAGGCGATCCCACCGCCGCTGCGTGACCGCATGGAGATCATCCGGCTCCCGGGATACATCGGCGAGGAGAAAGTTGAGATCGCCCGTCAGTATCTCGTGCCACGCCAGATCGAGGCAAATGGTTTGCTCAAGAAACACATCCGGTTCGACAAGGCGGTCATTGACGAAATGATCACCTACTACACTCGTGAAGCGGGAGTGCGTAACCTCGAACGGACAATCGGTACGGTGTGCCGTAAGGTCGCGCGGAAGGTTGCGGTCAACCCTCGAACAAAACCTGTCCGGGTGACGACCGCGAACATCCGCAATTACCTCGGGCCAAGAAAAATCACTCCCTCGTGGGTCAACCGGAAGGCCGCTGTCGGTATCACAACGGGACTCGCCTACACACCCTACGGCGGCGACACTCTGCCGATCGAAACCGTGTTAATGCCCGGCAAGGGGCAGATGAAAATCACCGGTCAGCTCGGCGATGTAATGAAGGAATCGGCTCAGATCGCAATCAGTTGGATTCGGGCGAACCAGAAAATGCTCCGCATTGAAGGAAAGCTCTTCACCAACCGCGACCTCCACATACACGTTCCCGAGGGTGCAACACCCAAGGACGGCCCCTCTGCGGGTGTCACCATGGCGACGAGCCTCGCCAGCATCTACAGTGGACGGAAGGTGCGTGCCGACCTGGCGATGACGGGCGAGATCACCCTCGAAGGACGGGTGCTGCCCATCGGGGGGCTTCGTGAAAAGGTCGTCGCCGCGAACAGGGCGAGGATCAAGCACGTGATCATTCCCGAGGACAACCGGCAGGATCTTCAAAAGATTCCGAAGTACATCTGCAAGCGAATCAACTTCCATCCGGTGACCACAGTCAATCAGGTGCTCGAACTGGCCTTGATAGGGAAAGGAAAAGCGGGTAGGGCGTCCAAGGGCAGTAAATCAAAAAGAACACGATCGAAAATCACCTCAACGAGCATCGCTTCCACAAAGCGCAAAGCGGCCTCCCCTAAAAAACGGGGATGACCAACCGCTGGGAAAGGAATAGAGTGTATCCGTAATGGACGGCTTGTCTCGCTCTCGAGTATTGACAGCAGGAGGAGTGAACGCATGAGATGGACACACCGTTTTTCACCGTTTTTCCTCCTGTTGGTGGCTGCGCTCGCTTTCGGCGGGTGCGGTCGCAAAGTGGAGGAGCAACAGAAAACAACGGCGTGGGACCTGGACCCTCTTCACCGTGCTCCCCATGCATCCTATCA
>JAZDLX010000204.1:0-10857 GCA_043801585.1 bacterium
TCCGCCAAAGGGCGGACAAGTCGGAGACCCCGGCCCACTTCTTTTCCCGGAGCTTTTGTGTGTTGCTCGTTCGCAGCGCCGGGGCTACCTTCTGCATGCGCGATCCGCTTTTCGCGCAGAATACGAACACTCTTGGGACGCCCCTCATGGACAGCACTGAACGCGAACGAAGCCTTATCGAACCTGTCAACCGCTTCACCGGATTCCAGCAGTTGATGCGTCAGCGGGTGAACGAAATCCTGCTGGTTTCCAGCCTCTACGACTCCTATATCCTCGCCCAGGACGGGCAAATTCAGGAGTTGCTGCTCACCGAATACATGGAGCTGAACCTCCACCACTCGCCGGGGATGACCCGTGTCCCGAAGGCGTCCGAGGCGCTCTGGCTCGCCGAACATGACCCTCGTTTCAATCTGGTTTTGACGACGACAAACGTCGGCGATATGAGGGCTACGGAATTCGCTCACCGGCTCAAGGAGAAGGGTGTCCGCGCGCCGGTGGTACTGCTGACCTACGACAACCGTGAGTTGGAAGACCTGATCCGGCGCGGGGAGATAGAGGCGTTTGACCATGTTTTTCTCTGGCAGGGCGATTTCCGTATCCTGCTCGCGATCATCAAGCTGATCGAAGACTCGATGAACGCCGAGCATGACACCCGTGTCATGGGAGTACAGACCATCCTCCTCGTAGAGGACAACATCCGATTCTATTCGTCCTACCTCCCCATGATTTACACCGAACTCGTGCGCCAGTCCCAAAGCCTGATCGACGAGGGGATGAACATGGCTCACCAGGTCATGCGAATGCGCGCACGTCCTAAAATCCTGCTCGCGACGAAATTCGAGAATGCCTGGGACCTGTATCTGAAGTATGAAAAGCACATGCTCGGTGTGATCACCGACATCGAGTACGAAAGGGAGGGGGAGAAGGATCCGCGAGCGGGAGCGGAACTGGTCAAGAGGATACGGAAACGCCGGGATGACATCCCGATTCTGTTGCAGTCGTTCCAACCGGAAACTGCTGCGATCGCAAAAGAGGTGGGAGTGCCGTTTGTCCGCAAGGACAGCCGGACCCTGCTCAGTGAACTGCGCCATTTCATGCTGCATAATTTCGGCTTCGGGGATTTCATTTTCATGAATGCAAGTGGGCAGATTCTTGACCGTGCCCATGACCTCAAATCTCTCGAAGAAAAACTCCACACCGTTCCCGATGAATCGATCGTCTTCCATGCGGAAAGGGATCATTTCAGCAACTGGTTGAAAGCGCGAACGGAATTCGCCGTAGCCGAACGTCTGAAGCCGAGAAAAGTCTCCGAGTTTTCCACGGTCGATGCATTGCGCCAGAACCTCATCGATTCCATCCGTGAATTCCGCCATCAGCAGCGGCAGGGGATTATCGCGGATTTCAAGATGGCGGATTTCGACCCGATGAGCAGTTTTGCACGGATCGGCGGAGGATCGCTGGGCGGAAAGGCGAGGGGGCTGGCGTTCCTCGCGAACCTGATCAACACCAACGAGTTGACGGATCGCTGGAAGGGCGTGCACGTTGCGACGCCCGCCTCCGCAGTGCTCTCCACGGACATTTTCGATGAGTTTCTCGATGACAACGATCTGAGAGAATTTGCCCTTCAGGAGGAAGACGGAGAGAAGATTCGAGAACGGTTTCTCGCCGGCAATTTCCCGATGCACGCCTGGGTTAAGCTTCGCGAGTTGATACAGGTGATGACCTATCCTCTTGCCGTGCGCAGCAGCGGCCTGCTGGAAGACAGCCACTATCAACCCTTTGCCGGGATCTATGACACCTTCATGATCCCGAACAATCATCCGGACATCGAAGAACGTCAGGAGGAGCTGATCCGGGCGATCAAGTTGATTTATGCTTCCACCTTCTCACATCGTGCCCGGGCGTACATCCGATCGACGCCGTACCGTCTGGAAGAGGAGAAGATGGCGGTGATCGTTCAGCGCCTGATTGGATTGAACCACCATGGACGGTATTACCCGGACTTTTCGGGCGTGGGCCGATCACACAATTTTTATCCGACTCCTCCGGCAACCTCGGCGGACGGAATCGCCAACGTGGCGCTTGGCATCGGTACCTACGTGGTCGAAGGACGGGAAGGGGTGCGTTTCTGTCCGAAATATCCCCGTCACACCGCACAATTCGGCACCGTCGAGGACATGTTGAACTACTCTCAGAAGGAGTTTTATACGCTGGACATGCCGATACCAGGGGTTGCCATCAACGTTGCGAAGCGAATGCCGGTCAATCAGCACAGTCTGGATTGTGCGGAAGAGGATGGCACGCTTAACCTCCTGGGATCGGTGTACAGCCATGAGAACGGGGCGATTTCCGACGGGCTTGGACGGGATGGTACGCGACTGGTTTCCTTTGCGCCGATCCTGAAACACCGCATGTTCCCGCTTGCGGACATCCTGAAGACTCTGCTGGAACAGGGCGAGCGGGGAATGAGCCGCCCGGTTGAGCTGGAGTTTGCGGCGAACGTTTCGGTCCCGCGAGGAGAAAAACAGGAATTCTATCTCCTGCAGATGCGTCCTCTCGTGCTCGCACAGGAGGTTGAAGAACTGAAGATACATGATGTGGAACAGTCGCGTCTGATCTGCCGGAGCAACAAGGTGCTCGGCATCGGAATGATCGATGATATCCGTGATGTCGTCATGGTCAATCCCCGGGATTTCGATCGCTCCACGACTCGTGAGGTGGCTCAGGAGGTTGCCAAACTGAACGCAAAATTACTCGCGGAAAACAGGCCGTACCTGCTGATCGGGATTGGCCGCTGGGGTAGCATGGATCCCTGGCTTGGCATTCCCGTGGAGTGGGACCAGATTAACGGCGTCCGTGTAATCATTGAAACCGGCTTTAACGATTTCAAGGTTCAACCGTCCGAGGGCGCTCATTTTTTCCACAACATCACCAGCCTGAGCATTGGCTATTTCACAGTGAATCCAGATGTTGGCCAGGGGAATCTTGATTGGGATTTTCTCCTCGAGCAGAAACCGGCAAAAAAAATGAAACACGTCCGCCTTCTCCGGTTCGACCTTCCACTTGTCGTGATGATGAACGGCCATAAGAACCAGGGCATCATTTTCAAACCGGGAATGGCGACAAAAGAGATCAATCACATCACCGAAAAGAGTCTGGTTGATGAGTGACGCAGTGCTCGTGTTCAAAAGTGACAGTTACCTTTGAAAAACTGACTTCAAAGGAAACTGTCACTTTTGGCTCTCAGACTCCTTGTCCCTTGCCCATTCGGGGAAACGTCTCTCAGTTGGATTGGCCTTTCCGAGACGGAGCGTTTTACCTTCCAAACATTGGGCGATGGTATGGGGCCATTGCCCTTTTTCTTGAGGGTTTTTGGTGAATCTCAATTCTTCCAAAAAGGCGAAATTGGCGAGGGATCGGCTGCCCGAGTTGAAAAAGCTGATGGCTGCTTGCCGCCTGTGTCCTCGAGAGTGTGAAGCGAAACGGTTTGCGGGAGAGTTTGGAGAGTGCGGTCTCGGACCGGAACTTCGGGTGATGTCCTCCCATCTGCACCCCGGAGAGGAACCGGCGGTCAGCGGAACTCGAGGGTCGGGGACGGTGTTTTTCTCCGGTTGCAACCTCGCCTGTCTTTTCTGCCAGAACTACGACATCAGCCACGAGCAGTTGGGGCGCGAGACGACGCCCGGGGAGCTTGGGCGCAGAATGGTCGACTTGCAGGAACTCGGCGCACATAACATCAACCTGGTCACACCGACTCCCCAGAATGCAATGATCGTGGAAGCCCTCGTATTCGCGTGGGAGAACGGCCTGAACATTCCCGTTGTTTACAACTGCGGCGGATATGAATCGCTGGAAACGCTCCATCTTCTGGACGGATTGATCGATGTCTACATGCCCGACCTGAAGTACGGCCGGGACGAACTTGGTACAGTGTCCGGCGTTGATGATTACACAACCCGTGCAACAGCGGCATTGAAAGAGATGTGGCGGCAGGTCGGCTCTCTCGTTACCGATAAGGAAGGGATAGCGATGCGAGGGTTGATCGTTCGTCACCTGGTTCTTCCGAACGACCGGTCCGGCACCGAGGAGGTGCTTCGCTGGTTGGCGCGGGAGCTGGGACCGGAGGTCACTGTCAGCCTGATGAGCCAGTTCCATCCCCTCTACCGAGCGGGTGAAGTGGATGGATTGAATCGGAGATTGACCAACGAAGAATACTGGAAGGCAGCGAATTTGTTGGAGGAACTCGGTCTCGAACACGGATGGGTGCAGCAGGATCCTGGAGGGTAGGGAAGGACCGATTCGGCGACCTCACCCTGCCTTTCCGATCACCCTCCGAAATTCAGTTGTGTCCCTGGCGGAACCACAGCATCCTTGTGGATGACGAGGATACCGTCGCTCAGGGTCCACCCATCACCCTCTTTTTCCTCCTGATCCCCTCCGATCAACGTACAGCCATCCCCGATGCGTGCATTCTTGTCCACGATGGCGCGGCGGATCGTGCAATTCCTTCCAATGCCCAGGTCGGGGCTGTTTTCCGGGCGATCGAGATCGGGACGGCCAAGAGTGTCATAGTAATCCGCCCCCATCAGGATGCTTTCTTCGATTCGCGAACCCGCCCGCACGACACTCCGGACTCCGACGATGCAGCGAAAAATCGACGTCCCTTCGAGAATGCACCCCTCGCCGACGAGCGCGCGCTCGATGGAGGCACTGTTGATCTTTGAGGGGGGGAGAAACCGGGGTCTCGTGAAGATGGGCCGGACTTCATCGTAAAAAGTGAATTTCGGAACGGGGTCCGTGAACCCGAGGTTCGCATCGAAAAACGAACGGATGGTTCCGATGTCCTCCCAGTAATCGTTGAAGCGGTATCCGAAAACCTTCAGTCCGCTTTCGACGGCGAGGGGGAGAATCTGCCTGCCGAAATCCTCCGCAACGGAGTGCTTCATCAGAAGGTTTTGCATCGCCTGACGGTTGAAGACGTAAACGCCCATGTTCGCCACATGGAGCCCCTTCTGTACGGGCTCACCGCGCTTGAGGAAGTAGTCCGGTGGAATCTCCAATGTATCGATCACCTTGGGATCGGAGGGCTTCTCGACAAACCGCTTGATCCGTCCCTCGTCGTCCATTTCCATGACTCCCAGTTGCGGCACCTTTTCGCGGGGCACCTCAAGCGCGGCGATGGTGACATCCGCCCCGTGTTTGCGGTGTTCACGCACCATCTCCGCGTAGTCCATCCGGTAGATATGATCGCCGGAGAGGATGGCGTATTCGGTGAAATGATAACGCTTGGTGTGGTGAAGGGTTTTGCGAACGGCGTCGGCTGTTCCCTCGTACCAGTCGCTTCCCTCCGAGTCCGTTTGTTCGGCCGAAAGGATGTTGACGAATCCGCGCCGGTAGGGGTCGAACCGGAAGGTCTGGGCGACGTGATGGTTCAGGCTTTGTGCAAGGAATTGGGTGAGCACGAAGATTCGGTTGATGCCGGCGTTCAGACAGTTGGAGATCGGGATGTCGATCAGCCGATACTTGCCGGCGAGGGATACGGCGGGTTTGCTGCGTTCTTTGGTCAGGGGGTAGAGGCGAGTGCCGCGGCCACCACCGAGAATGAGAGCAAGAACGTTATGCATCTTCCTTCCCCCCAGCTTGTCTCATGGCACCTGGTACTTGTCCTGCGAAGAGGTCCGAATACCATGGGGAATCTACACTCTCATGCATGCCTCGTTGCCAGTGGCAATGGCATCAAGTTTCTTCCAGGGACATTTGCAACTCTTTGAGAATCTTCAGCGTCGAGGACGTTCCAATCCGCCTCGCTCCAGCCTCCACCATGGCTTGCAGGGTTTTCAGTGTGCGAATGCCACCCGATGCCTTGACCGCACCACCCTTCGACGTCGCCACCTTTGCCATCAGTTGTATCGCGTGAACGGTGGCGCCGCCCGTTGAAAACCCGGTGGACGATTTGACGAATTCAGCTCCGGCATCAAACGCGGTTTCGCTGGCGTGGATAATTTCCTCATCCGTCAGTTCGCTCGTTTCGAGGATCACCTTGAGCAGCGCTGATCCGATTGCGGCCTTCACCGTGCTGATCGAACCGCCCACGATCTCCCAGTTGCCCATTTTCGCGCGGCCGAGGGGGATTACCATGTCTACCTCCTCGGCGCCTTCGCGGACGGCGCGGTCCGCCTCGAACGCAATCGATTGGGGGCGATGAGCGCCGGAGGGAAAACCAACAACTGTGCACACCTTGACCTTGGATCCCCTGAGCACTTCGGCAACGTTGCTGACCCAGATGGGGTGGACGCAGACGGATGCGACGCTGGATGCGAGACCCTCTGACGCGACCTGGATGATTTCTTTTCGAGTTGCCGATGGACGGAGCAGTGTGTGATCGATCATGGCGGCGAGGTCGACAGGTTTATCGGGCCACCAGGGGTTCTGCAGGGTCATGCAACCCTCACGGCGGTGCCGGAGGCGGTCACCATCAGCATTCCTTCACGGAGGACTTCGTAATCGAGGTCGACGCCGACCACTGCGTTGGCGCCTTTCGCAGCGGCTTCCTGCTCCATCTCACGGATTGCGATATCACGGGCATCCCGCAGTTTGGACTCGTAGGCTCCGCTGCGGCCGCCGATCACATCGGTGATGATGCCGGAGAGTTCGCGGAAGACATTGGCACCCATGATCGCTTCTCCCGCGATGACACCCAGGTACTGCTGGATGGTTTTACCCTCGACGGAGGGGGTAGTGGTCACAGTCACTTTTTCGACTCCTGATTGAGTGCTTCAGTGGCTCGATCCGCCAGTTCCTGCGCGGTCTTGCGGTCGTGTGCCTCGGCGAAGATACGGACGATGGGTTCTGTGTTTGATGGCCGGATGTGCGCCCACCCCTCTTCGAGGTCGACACGGACGCCGTCACGATTGTCGATTTTTGCTCCTCTGCCGAATGCCGATTTCATCGCCTTTCCCAGCGCGGTCCGTGACATCTTCTTCGGCAACGGAGCACGGCGCTTGATCATCACATACTGAGGGAGACGGCTGACGAGGACGCTCAACGGTTCTCCCGATTCCGCAAGCATGGTCAGGACGAGTGCGGTGCCGACCATGGCATCACGGTTTGCATGAACAGAGGACAGCATCACACCACCGTTGCCCTCTCCTCCGATCAACGCGCCGATTTCGCGCATCTTCTCTGCTACGTGAGCCTCGCCTACGGGAGTCCGGTGGCATTCCACCCCGGCCTGTTTGCAGATGTCCTCAACGGCCCGGCTTGTCGACAGGTTGATCACAACGGGACCCGGTTCGTGGTCGAGAACGTGACGGACTGCGAGCGCAAGCGTCATCTCCTCGCCGATCGGCTGACCCTGTTCGTTGATGATCGCGAGACGGTCTCCGTCGGGATCAAGGGCGAGTCCGATGTCCATGCCCTCGTTGCTGACCAGATCGCTGAGGTCGGTGAGGTTCTGGGGCAGGGGTTCCGCCTCACGGCCGAACTCACCCGTCAGGTCGCCGTTGATCTTACGGACGTCACAGCCCAGTTCGTGAAGCAAATTGGGCATGATCAGGTTGCCGACGGAGTTGATACAGTCCACCGCAACCCTGAACTGCCTGCGGCGAATGTTGCCAACATCAACGAGTTTATCCTCGAGAATCCGGCGGATGTGGAAATCGACGCCGCCGCCTTCATGTTCACTGATCTTGCCAAGGCGGTGGCTGTCAACATAGGCGAAGGTGCCGTCTTGAAACAGCTTGTTTACCGCCTCACCTTCCTTCGCGTCGAGGAAATCCCCCTTGCTGTCGAGGAACTTCAATGCGTTCCAGCCGGTGGGATTGTGGCTGGCGGTGATACAGATTCCCCCGGCCGCATCAAGCTGGGGAACCATCAACTCGATGGTGGGAGTTGTCGCGAGGCCGAGATCGACAACTTCGCACCCGGTTGCCACGAGTCCCGAGAAAAGTGCGGAGCGGACCATATGCCGCGAGGGGCGTGTATCGCCACCCACAACGACACGGCCGCCCTTGACATACGAACCAAATGCGGCGCCGTAGAGGGCGACGATATCCGGTGTCAGACCATCCCCCACGACTCCGCGGATGCCTGATATTCCCGTCATCAAAGTCGGCATGATTCCTCTTGCGTTCGGGATTGGATGCTCAAGTCTTCAATATAGCCCGTAGGCCGGGCAGGCGACAATGAGACATGTCCTTCGTTGCGGCGCGAGCGTGCCTTTCAGGGCAGGCGCTGTTCATTTCGCTGCGTCGATCATCGATCGAACGATTCCATGGTGGAACAGCAGAACCAGCCGATGGTAGAGTCTCCCACGCCAAGTCTTGAAATTTACTGCGGTTATGACAAGTAATCTGGCCGTCTCAGACCGTCCAGGTTCACGGAGCACCAGCAGGATCGCGGAGAGATGACGGTCGTCGGCTGATACGGACCAGTAGCGGTTTTCTTCCGCTCTCCAGACGCATCCGATGAAGACCCGGTCGCCGGGGCGGAATGGGATTTCGGACGACTTTCCCACCCGAGTCGATGGGATGCCGACGATCCGGTATCCGAAAAACGGCGCGAGAAAGGTCCGTATCGCGTACAGCGATTTCAACCACAAGGGTTGCCAGCGGATCATCTCGTACAGTGCGTCGCGCAACGATTTTGAGGTCATCCCGCTGTGCACATCAACATGATCCGCCAATGCAATGTGAGCATCGATCTCGGGATTGATCGATGGGGGTTTCATAGTGCCTCACTTACGTAGCATGATTAAAAATCATCCGGGTTGAACGCGTAGGGAACGTGGTGAATTACCGGTTTCGGCTTGAGCACGACTACGCAGGCGTCGAAGCGGACGTTGGGCACGGGATCCTGCCATTCGGCGAGAAGGACTTTTGCAAGCCGTACAAGTTGGCGCCGTTTCGATATGGGGAATCGGTCCGAGGTCTCGAGTCCGTGCATTTCGCTCACTGTGCGCACCTCGACAATGACCAGTTCATCGCCATCCCACATCAGCAGATCGATTTCTCCGGCCTTCCGCCGCAGGTTTCGCTGGGCGAGTTTGAACCCTTTCCGCTTCAGAAATTTCTCGGCGAGATGCTCGCCTTTTCTGCCCAGACTGATGCGTTCATCGCTCACCTTGGCGTTCCTTTCAGATCGCCGATGGGCATTCTCTGACCCCGAACCTCGATGGTGAAGGTGCCGCGGTGAATGGGACAGAAGCCGTGTTCCATCAACGCATGGCGGTGCTCTACCGTTGGATAGCCCTTGTGCCGGGCGAAACCGTACAGCGGCCAGAGTGAATCGAAATCCACCATCAGCCGGTCGCGGTGAACCTTGGCGAGGATGGACGCCGCTCCGATGGAGAACGACAGGGAATCCCCTTTGACCAGGTTGATTTGACGGCCAATGCCGAGCCCGGGTATCCTGCCATCGACGAGGAGAACCGGGTGTGCGCTTCCCATAAGTTCCCGCACACGTTTCGCCGCTCGTGCCATTGCCTCCCGTGTCGCCTCGAGGATGTTGATTTCGTCGATACGAAGGTGAGTGGACTCTTCAATGGCGTACGCCAGCGCTTTTTCACGGATCAATGTATCGAGCTCCTCACGCCGACGACGGGAGAGAACCTTGGAGTCTCCCACTCCCTCGATCCGCACGGACGAGTCGAAGCAGACGGCTGCGGCGACAACCGGACCCGCGAGAGGACCACGACCCGCCTCGTCGATACCGATGACAATCATCCCTTCATCCCAGAGTTCAAGCTCTGAACCAAAGGGAGCGCCCGGTTCGGACGGCTGCATGGGAGTGCGATGCAGACCTGGAAGCGGTACGAGGTTTTTCGGGATACGTCTCGGCATGATTACCCGCGTTTGCGTGAATGTGAAAAGATGACGGGGAAGGATGGTCGATGCAATAGCCCCGAAAGTTGAAATGCGGATCGACCGGGGTCGCTACAGCCTCTCTCGTTTCCTATATTGCCAAATAGTTATTGCAAACTTCGAGATTCGAAGGAGATAGGAGGCTGTATGCGCGATACTCGCGATCCAGACATTCAAAAAGCGGCATTGTACGTTTTCGATAAATTCGGCCAGGCTCCAACTCTGACGCTGATTCTCGGAAGCGGCCTGGGGTCGTTTGCTGAGGAGGTCAAAGACCCGGTTGTGATCCCGACGACCGACGTTCCGGGTTACCCCGCTTCAACTGTCGCCGGACATGCCGGAAAGCTCGTTTCGGGGACCATCGACGGCGTCAATGTGCTTGTCGTGCAGGGGCGTATCCATTTCTATGAAGGCTACCCGATGTCGCAGGTGGTCACTCCTGTGCGCATCGCGGCGGCTCTTGGCACCAGGGGCCTCGTCGTTACCAACGCCGCGGGCGGGCTCGGCGAACACCTCGAACCGGGCGACCTGATGGCGATTACCGACCACATCAATCTGATGGGTACGAATCCGCTGATCGCCCAGAGCTGGGGATTCGAACGATTCCCGGACATGAGCCGCGCTTACGATCCGGACCTGCGCAAAGTGCTGCACAAGGTTGCCCTCGAACAGAACATCAAGCTGAAGGATGGTGTCCTCGGTGGCTGGACCGGTCCAAGCTATGAGACCGCCGCGGAGGTACAATTGCTGAAAATGGCTGGAGTTTCCGCCGCATGCATGAGCACCATCCCCGAGGTGATCGCCGCCTCACGCTTCAAGGTCCGCACTTGCGGGATTTCCTGCATTACCAACAAGGCGACCGGGATCTCGCTGACTCCGTTGACGCACGAAGAGGTGCAGCGGACCGCCGCCCTTGCGGAATCCACGTTCCGCACGCTGCTGAGAGCATCCGTGCCGGAGCTCGCCAGGGAGGTGGAAGCGAATCCGGGGTGGTAGG
>JAZDLX010000032.1:0-5190 GCA_043801585.1 bacterium
ATGCGGATTATCCTGCTCGGCCCGCCGGGAGTGGGTAAGGGCACGCAGGCTCAGATGATGTTGAAACGTCTGAAGGCGGTCCAGTTGTCAACCGGAGACCTGCTGAGAGCAGCGATCCGGTCGGGGACCGAATTGGGAAGATCCGCGAAGCAGTACATGGATGGTGGTGATCTGGTGCCGGATGAAATCGTCCTCGGGCTGGTGGGCGAATGGCTTGACGAACAGGGTCAACGGTGTGTGATCTTTGACGGTTTTCCGAGAACCATTGCACAGGCCGAAGGTTTCGATCGCCTGCTCGAAGGGCTCGGTAAAAAGCTCGATCATGTGCTGGAGCTCGAAATCGACGATGACATTGTCATCGAGCGTATATCCGCACGGCGCAGTTGTCCGGTTTGCGGAGCGGTGTTCAACCTGCTGTCCGCGCCGCCGAAGGTGGAAAACGTCTGCGACAGTTGCGGACACGTGGGATTGGAGCTGCGCAAGGATGATCGGCCGGAAGTGATCGCGAACAGGTTGCGGGTCTATCATACGCAAACAGCGCCGCTCGTGGAGTATTATCGGCAGCGCGGGATCCTGACGGCGATCGATGGCAGTCAGTCCGTGGACGCTGTTGGAGACGAAATCAGGGCTGTTCTGGGCGCCTGAGATGTCCGGGTGGAGAACCTGAATGATTCGGGTCAAGACTCCTGACCAGATTGAGGAGCTTGCTCGCGCGGGAGCGTTGGTCATGGAATGCCACGCCCTGGCGCGGGAGATGGTAAGGCCCGGAATCACGACACGCGAGATTGACGCGGCAATTGAAAAGCATGTTTTGAATGTGGGCGCGAAACCCGCATGGAAGGGAATCCAGGGGCCTTCGGGCGCCGGCCCCTTCCCGTCGATCACCTGCATGTCCCCGGACGAGCAGGTGGTGCACGGTTTTCCGAATGACGAGCCATTGAAAGCGGGACAGATCCTTTCAGTGGACATTGGGGTGCGGACGAAGAGCGGTTGGTACGGAGACGCTGCCCGCACCTACATCGTCGGCGGTGATACCGACATCCGGAAGCTGGAACTGGTCGCAGCGACCAGGGCGTCTTTGGAAGAAGCGGTGAAGGTGATGCGCCCCGGGAACTTCCTGGGGGACATCGGACACGCAGTCCAAAGTTATGTCGAAGAGCGGGGTTTTTCGGTGGTCCGGGAGTTGGTGGGCCACGGCATCGGTCAGGAGCTCTGGGAACAGCCGCAAGTGCCGAATTATGGCAAAGCGGGCCGAGGCCTGAAACTGCGGGAGGGCATGGTCCTCTGCGTGGAACCGATGGTCAACGTGGGCACTTTCGAGGTAAAGGTGCTGAGCGATGGCTGGACGATCGTGACAGCGGACAACCAGCCGAGCGCACATTTTGAACATATGATAGCAATCCTGGCGGGCGGCCCTCGGGTGCTGACGCCGGATGTGAACTGAGAGGACAGCCCGTTGGCAAAGGAAGAAGCGATCAAAATGGACGGAACGATCGTGGAAACACTCCCGAACGCGACCTTTCTGGTTGAACTCGAGGGAGGCCATCGGGTGCTGTCTCATATTTCGGGCAAGATGAGGATGCATTATATTCGCATCCTTCCCGGCGACAAGGTGACAGTCGAGCTTTCGCCCTACGACCTTTCGCGTGGGCGAATTGTCTATCGATACAAGTAAAGAAGCTTGGAACGCGAAGGGCGGAAAGGAAGACTTCAATGAAGGTCCGCGCGTCAGTGAAAAAGATTTGTGAGCACTGCAAGATCATCCGTCGGCGTGGAGTCGTGCGCGTGATCTGCAGCAAGAACCCCAAGCACAAGCAGCGTCAGGGGTAAGATCATGGCACGAATTGCAGGTATCGACCTTCCCAACGAGAAACGGGCGGACATCGCCCTGACCTACATCTATGGAATCGGCCGCACCAGGGCCAGCCAGATTTGTCAGGCCACGGGCGTGGACGGCGGAATCAAGGTGCGCGACCTTACCGATGAGCAGGTGCGCCTGATCCGCGAGGAAATCAACACGAACCACAAGGTTGAAGGTCCGCTCCGCACCGAAGTCCAGATGAACATCAAGCGTCTGATGGACATTGGTTGCTATCGCGGACTGCGTCACCGTCGTGGCCTCCCCGTACGTGGACAGAACACCAAGAACAACTCCCGTACGCGCAAGGGCCGCAAGCGTGGTCCGGTGAACAAAAAGAAGTAAAGCGCCGCTCTGAAAGGACAGGAAGCGATGGCCGCACCCAAGAAGCGCGGAAAGAAGAAAGAGAAGGTCGACGCCAACGGTCTGGCCTACGTCAAGTCGTCATTTAACAATACGATTGTGACACTCACCGACCAGTACGGGAACGTGATCTCCTGGTCTTCGGCCGGTCGCGTCGGCCTCAAAGGCTCGCGCAAGAACACTCCGTTTGCCGCGACTCAGGCTGCGACAAACGCTGCGAAATTGGCGATGGACCTCGGCATGCGCCGGGTCCAGGTGCTGGTGAAAGGCCCGGGCGCCGGGCGTGAATCCGCGATTCGCGCATTGGCAACTGCGGGTCTTATGATCACGGCGATCCGTGACGTCACCCCGATTCCTCACAACGGGTGCCGTCCCAAGAAGCGTCGCCGCGTTTAAACAGGAACGATCTCGTTCCCTTCCGTTCAGGAGACGGAAGGCCCCCACGATGGGCAGGGGGTGAGGAAAGACTTGAGGGCGCCCGATCCGGAAGAAGGTTCCGGTTCGCCGGATCTGTAAACGGGTGTTCCGACCCGTCGGAACTGTCCCCTCACAACGAAAGGCAGAATACAGCATGGCTCGTTACACAGGCCCGGTCTGCAAGCTTTGCCGCCGCGAAGGTCAGAAACTGTACCTCAAGGGTGAGCGTTGCTACGGACCGAAGTGCTCGTTCGAGCGCAAGGAGTTCGCCCCCGGCCAGCATGGTCAGGGACGCCGACGCAAGCGCAGCGAGTACGGCATCCAGTTGCGGGAGAAGCAGAAGATTCGCCGCATTTACGGCGTACTCGAAACGCAGTTCCGCAACTATTATGAAGAGGCGAACCGCCAGAAGGGCATCACCGGCGAAAACCTGCTGCAGATGCTCGAGCGCCGTCTCGATAACGTGGTCTATCGCCTCGGGTTCGCGCCGAGCCTTCGAGCAGCGCGTCAACTCGTGCGGCACCGTCATTTTACGGTCAACGACCACATCGTCGACATCCCCAGCTTTTTAGTGAACCCCGGAGATATTGTCCGGGTCAAAACGCAAAGCCGGCGGACGTCGGTCATTCATGACAGCCTGCGCCGTGTCAAGGAAGGCAAGCTGGCTCAGCACCTCGAGCTCGACAAAGCGAAGCTCGAAGGCCGCATGACCCAGATGCCCGCCCGTGCGGACATCCCGCTCGACGTCAACGAGCAGGCCGTCGTCGAGTTGTACTCGAAGTAACGTCAATTCGCTTCAGGGAGAACCTGAATGAGTACCCTGAACTTTCAGATGCCTGAAATCATCGAGCTGGACGAAGGCACTTATTGTGCCACCTATGGCAAGTTTTTCGTCCACCCGCTCGAGCGAGGTTTCGGTGTAACCATCGGCAACAGCCTTCGCCGCGTGCTGCTCGCATCCCTCCAGGGTGCCGCGATCAGTTCCGTGCGCATCGAGGCCGAACCCGCTGTGCTGCATGAGTTCTCGATGATCCCCGGAGTGATCGAGGATGTCGCCGAAATCGTGCTGAACCTGAAGGAAGTCCGCATCAAGCTGCTGAACAAGCGGCCGAACAAGGTGACTCTCTCCTTCAAGGGTGCAGGCGAGTTCACCGCCGCGGACCTGCAGAAGGGAAACACCGATTTCGAGGTCCTCAATCCCGAGCATCATGTCGCCACGCTCACCGAGGAGGCCAACTTCTCGATCGAGCTGACGATTAAACGGGGCCGTGGCTATTTCACCGCCGACGAGAACCGCGAAACCAACATGCCCATCGGGACGATACCGATTGACAGCATTTTCAGCCCTGTGCGCAATGTCACCTTCAGCGTCGAGAACACGCGTGTCGGTCAGCGCACGGACTATGAAAAGCTGATCCTCGAAATCTGGACCGACGGCAGCATCACGCCGGACGACGCCCTCAGCCAGGCGGCGAAAATCCTCCGCGATCACATCCAGCTCTTCATCAACCTCGACCAGACCGCCGAGGACGAGCCGGAGCAGGAGATCGACGAGGAGGTGCTTCGCATCCGTAAGCTGCTGAAGCAACCCGTAGAGAGCCTCGAGCTTTCCGTACGTAGCGCGAACTGCCTCAAGGACGCGGCGATCAAGTCCGTGGCCGATCTCGTCAAGCACACGGAAGATGAGCTGTTGAACTTCAAGAATTTCGGCCGCAAGTCCTACGTCGAGCTGCAGGAAAAGCTCGAGGGCAAGGGGCTCGAGTTCGGCATGGACGTGGACAAGTACCTGGGGTCCGAGGCCAGCGCCTGATCCCGGTTGCAGCAGAGGGGATTGGCGGAAACGTTTCGTTTCAGCCGGGTCGCCGAAGCATGTAAGGAGTTGAACTGTGCGTCACCGCAAAAACAATGTGGGTCTCAACCGGACGGCAGCGCATCGCAAGGCGTTGTTGGCGAATCTGACCACTGCTTTGGTCACCCACAAGAAAATTATCACCACGCTGCCCAAAGCGCGTGCCACTCGCCGTTACGCCGAACGGATCATCACCTTTGCCCGCAAGGGCGATGTTGCGGCGCGCCGCCAGGTGCTCTCGAAACTGCGCAGCCGTGATATCGTAAAGGTCCTCTTCGAGGAGATCGGGCCGAAGTTCCGTGACCGCAATGGCGGTTACACACGGATCGTCAAGCTCGACAATCGTCACGGTGACGGCGCCGAGATGGCCGTTCTTGAACTAGTCGGTTTTGCCCCGGACGAGACCAAGAAGAAAGCCCGCAAACCCGCCGCGAAGAAGACTGCTAAGCCGAAGCAGGCCGAAGAGCAGGCTGTGGAAGCGGAGGAAACCGCCGAGGCGGAGGGTGGCGCAGAGGAGCAGACCGTAGAGCCGGCGGAGGAGAAACCGAAAAAGGCCGCTCCAAAGAAAGCGGCTCCGAAGAAAGCAACTCCCAAGAAAGCTACCGCGAAGGTGGACGACAAGGCCAAGAAGGCTACAGAGAAACCCGCTGAAAAGAAAGCGGTACCCAAGGCGAAGGCTGCCGCTCCCGCAAAGAAAGCCGGA
>JAZDLX010000046.1:0-24165 GCA_043801585.1 bacterium
GTCAATATACACAGCATCCCCACACCTTCCTCCCCGCACCTGATAAGCCGTTCAGAATCGTGAACCCCGGAGGGGTTTTCCCGTATCGATGTGGCGATCTGTCCGACAGGCAAAGAAGTGGCTCCGGCAGCGCCGTTTCACCTTTTTTGTAAAAGAACGATCAGGGCCGAAAAGATCGGCGTAATTCCGTTACAAATTACAATCATGCTCGAGAAAAAATTCTCTCTTTCACGCTACACATGCGAGATGAACCGAGAGTGTTATTAGATTGTTGCCAATAGTGGCGAACGCCAGTGAGGTGACACTTCTCCACAGGAACGGTCCTCCGTTTTCCCGGAACGGTCAACCCGCCATGACAGTCGCAATAAACTGGCCGACATCACGAGCATAGAGCGCCATTTCGATGGTTTGCTGGTGTACCCGGCTTCCCGCCGACAGGCATGGATAGCTGGTCTTCATGGGGAACTTGATGAACGCTCTGCTGATCTATCCTGACGTTCCCGATACGTTCTGGAGTTTCAAGTACGCCCTGCGTTTCGTTTCGCTTAAATCCACGGCTCCGCCGCTCGGGCTGCTGACGGTTGCGGCGATGCTTCCCGACGACTGGACTCTCCGTCTCGTCGATCTGAAAGTGACCAGACTCCGCAAACGTGACCTTGAGTGGGCGGAGATTGTCTTCATCAGCGCCATGCAGGTGCAGCGTGAGTCCGTGCTCCACATCGTCCAGGAGTGCCATCACTACAACCTGCGAATTGTCGCCGGGGGGCCGTTGTTCACAGCCTATCACTCCGAATTCACGGGGATTGACCACTTTGTTCTGAACGATGCCGAGGAGACGCTTCCGCTGTTTCTGGACGATCTGGCGCGAGGCGAAGCCAAGCCGCTCTATGCCACGGACACCTTTCCTCCGATGAAATTGACCCCGGTTCCGCGCTGGGAACTCGTCCGTCTCAACCGCTACGCCGAGATCAGCATACAGTATTCCCGGGGCTGCCCCTACGACTGCGATTTCTGCGACATCGGCGTCTTGTTCGGCAGAAAGATTCGCACGAAAAGCCCGGAGCAGATCCTTCTCGAGCTGGATAAATTGTATGCGTTGAAATGGCGTGGAGAAGTCTTCTTCGTTGACGACAACTTCATCGGCAACAAAACCAAGTTGAAGCGGGATCTGCTTCCGGCTCTGTTGCAATGGCAGACTCGCCACGGTTTCCCGTTCACCTTCAGCTCGGAAGCCTCGATCGATCTCGCGGAAGACGACGATCTGATACAAAGCATGGTGGCGGTGGGATTCACCTCGATCTTCATCGGTGTCGAGACGACCAACGAAACCGCGCTTGCGGAGTGCAACAAACTGCACAACACCCGAAACGACCCCCTCGAATCCGTCCGCCGGATTCACGAACGCGGAATGATGGTCAAGGGAGGTTTCATCGTCGGGTTCGACAGCGACGACGCAACGATCTTCGACAAGATGGCCGCCTTCATTCAGGCCAGCGGAATCGTTACCGCGATGGTCGGCCTGCTGAACGCACCGAAGGGCACACAACTGTACAAGCGGCTGCTGGGCGAGAACCGAATCCTGCAAAACTCAACAGGCGACAACACGGATTCAACAATCAATTTCATACCACGGATGGACTTGACGACACTCGTCCAAGGGTACCAGAAGATCATCGAGGAGATCTACACTCCCCGGCAGTACTACGAGCGTGTACGCACATTTCTCCGTGATTTTCCGAAGAAAAAGCTGAGAGGACGAATCGGTATCAGGGACATCTCGGCTCTTTTCAAATCCTTCTTCATCCTCGGAGTGATCGGCAAGGAGCGGGTACAGTACTGGCGGCTGCTGTTCTGGACGCTCTTCCGCCGGCCCCGTCATCTCGCACTTGCGGTGACTCTTGCGATTTACGGATTCCACTTCCGCAAGGTGTTCAACGTCTGACGCGATCCGATATTAAAGTGTTCGTTTCCCTTGAACGCATCACCGCCAAGGCAATTATCGCCCGTGTGTCCAATGCCGAGGGGGAGATGCTTCAATAATCTCCTGTCAGGGGTTCCCTTTTGCCCGAATCATCATTCCGGGCTACATTTCACCCAATTCCAACATGCCCTGAGGAAAGACACTCAGGCAAAAAGTCCCAGGGCTCCTGATTGCACCGGGGGGGAGACCATGAAACGAGTGCTTTTCCTGTCCGCCGTGTTAATCCTGGCGCTCGCGTTGATCGCGGGATGTGCCGCCGGGCCGAATCAGATGGCCAATTCACCCGGTGAGCAGGGTTCTGTCGCCGGTTTCTGGCAGGGCCTCTGGCACGGTTTCATTCTTCTCTTCACCTTCATCATCTCGTTGTTCAACCACAACGTCCAGATTTACGAGGTGCACAACAACGGCGGCTGGTACAACTTCGGATACCTGCTCGGCGTGCTGATCTTCTTCGGCAGCAGCGGTCGTGGAGCTTCCCGCCGTTCACGGCGAAGTTGAAATCGTCTGCGCTGGAAAACAAACGCAACTAAAAGCCGTTGGCGTCCGTGAACACTCTTGCTTCCGGGAAAACAAACGTTGTGTCCTTGAGCATCTCGTAGTGGGTACCGAAATACTCATTGAAGACAATCCTGAAATTGTTGACGGGCGAGGTGGAGTCGCTGAGTACGGTCTGTGCATCCATACCCGGCAGCAGGTAACTGCTTAAAATCATTCTCTCTGCTTTTGCAATATCTGTGGAATCGGTGACATCAAAATTCGTCGTGTTGTTGGGGCCTTCATCCGCCTGAATGATAATGACGGGCGGAATCTTCGAACGGCTCAATATGTTCTCGACCAACTCCTCGGTTCGCCTGTTCGCATACTTTACTGCTCTGATGTATCCAACGTTGATGGGGGTGCTCAGTCGTTTCTTCATAGAGACATAACCCCCGTCATCGTCGTACACAAACGGGTCATGGGGAATCAGGAAGTGGGCAAAGACAAACTTCGGTCCGGGGATGTCGATCGCCTTCTCCATGTTCTTGAAATGGTTCTGGGCACGTAGCCACTGTGCCCTCGCCGGATGCCATTTCAGATCGAAGAAAGAAAGGAATGGATGAACAATCGTCGTACTGAGGAAGATGATCGAGAATTCCGACATGTCGTTGTTCAAAATGTTGTAATCGGCATAGGGGTTCACTCGACTCACATTTGCCCATGATCCCGAATTGACCAGCTTGTATCCCTGGGATCGCAGGAAACGGTGTGCCAGGCTTTCATGTATGAATGCCTTGAGCCCCCTCATGTTGTCCGGGTCAAACTGATGCACCGCCTCCGTGTTCAGGTACTGAAGGTTCAGGCTGGAGGCCAGCGACAGAGGCGTCGTCACATAATTGCTGGCACTGTACTTTGGTATAAAAAAACCTTTACTCTCAAGGAAATCAGTGAACGTTGAATTGTCAAATCCATAAAGGGTCTGCAGCTCTTCATTATTGCTGTAGCGGTCGAGGATGATGAAGTAGATATCCGGCAAACCTGATTTCGCTTTTACGGAATCAAGGCTCGCCTGCTGATACGTTCGATCAAGAAGATTGTCATAGGAATGATTCGAAAACCCTTTTCTGACAGAGAACAGGACTGTGATCAGCGCCAGTACGATCAACGATCCCGAGATGACATTGAAAGTACCCGAGACATCTTTGAGGTTTTTCTTCAATCTGAAAAGTATAATATGCGATCCCAACCCGACTACGCCCCAGATGATCAGAAGCAACAACCCCAGTTTCGTGTGGCTCGTGACACCGAAGAGACTCCACCACAACGGTTTCAGAAATCCATAGATGTGGCCGAAGGAGAAAAACAGGATCAGGGAGGTCGAAAGGGCGATGGCGCTTTTGTCCGCATGGCGCCGAAACACGACGAAATATTCGATTAGCCAGAGAATAAAAAAAGTGGTAAGGATGGTCAGCACCCAGAATACAAGGTCACGGAACGCAGCATCTTTGATGTTGTGAGCAAAGAGGGCAAGAGGAGGATAGATCGCGAAGAGAAGAACGTGAATGTTGCGGAATCGTTTTTTCATTCTGACACCATCATCGTTTGCTCATCAGGTACATTGTCCTGAGAGAACCTTCTATCGTTTCTTTATTGACCAGCTTGAATGTGCTGCTGAATGCCTTTTCGAATCCGCTCTCGTTGTAGTCGGGGAAGATGTCTTCCCTGGTACTCAGCAACCGTTTTACCTGGCTGTCCTCCTTGGGCACAAATTCGATAATCAGATGTTCGCACAAGGTGCTGAAATACTCCGCGACAACCATCAACGGAACGTTGTTGCTGATGACGACATGATGGATCAGCGCCAGTGCGAAAACAGCATCCACTGGACCGCGTTCTGCGAAGGCTTCACGTTCCCGGTTTGCCCACCCAATGCCGGGGCTCGGATTGCGCAGATCCATTACCAGCGGCAACAGGCTTTTTTCCCCGTTGGCCGCTACCTGCCGATAGTTCTTTTCTACTGCCGCGGGATCGATATCCATCGCGACCGCGGCAATGCCCCGGTCCGTGGCAATCCTTGTGAACGCTCCCGTGTTGGCGCCGAGATCCCACACCGTTGAGGGTTTGATCTTGTCGAGGAACCGTTCGATGATCTCCCGCTTCTTGCCGATCGAGTCGTCCGTGTAATTGGTGAAGTCGTAATAGTCGCCCCATTCCGTCCCCACCGGTCGCCATTTCAATCCTCTGATCGTGCTTTCCAGGTTCACGATCAAGCCCCTCATTGCACTCAGCGACACCCCTTTTCCCCTGGTCTCTGCCGCTTCACTGTCTGCTCCATGACGGCGTTCAAAACGTGCATGCAGGTGAATGTGCGTGGCCAGGCCAAGATTCAGAAAGCGCGTTCTCCCCGGCAGGTTGGCAGAGGCAAAATCCAACGGAATGCCGTCAATACAGGTTCTGAACATCAGCCCGAAACGGATATCTCGCAGACTCATCAGTGCGAGCGGCGCAAGGAAATGTCGGCAGAACTGCCCGTAGGCCACCCACGCCCCTCCCTCTTCGTATTTCTCGAAAGACAGCGTGTCAATCAGTGTCGGTTTTCCATTGTGAAACTGGATGTTGTAAGCGGAGGCGTCCTTCAGTGACATGCCAAAATCAAGAGCGATCTGCTGAATCTTCAACGTTGCCAGCGCCGCATCTTTCAGCATGCTGAAGGACCACTCGTACGGATAGCTGATGAACCTGACAGGGTCCGGTTGAATAACCTTGAAGGCAAGTTCCGGCTTCGCAGGCGTTAGGTCGACTTCGTGATGAGGAATCAGGAGTTGCTGTTTTAGCAGCTCATCGTATAACCCGCTCGAAGCGAAGAACTCGTAGTTGGCTTGATAGCTCTTGTTGATTTGGCGGTAAAGAAAATCGTCGTGGTGAAAGAGAAACCCACTTGGGTCACGGAATGATCCACCCAGGACTTCGCCGGCTTTTTCATCACGATGCATTGTCATTCTTTTCGTCTTGTTTATCCTGCTGCTCCTTGTTCTTTTTGAACAGGGACTTGAACTTTTTCCATTGGATCCGGACAATGAACGCAGTCCCCAGAAATATGGCCAGGACAGTTTGCAGGATCATGCTCCCGGTGCCTGGATCGAGATATGCATACGCGTTGTTCGGGAGGATGAAAAACACAACGACCAGCATACCCAGAAGTATCGGCCAAGGTGATTGAAAGGATTTCTTTTCTTTGTTCAAAACGATTTTCCTTCCTTGAATGGACACACACAAGATTTGCCTGTATCGGCTTGAAGAATGGCCTGTAACGTAAGAAAATTTCTCGTAGCATTCAGCACATTTTTCGGTTTTGATACCTTTCTCCTCGTGCACTCGTCTTATACGCAGGGTACAGCCCATTGATTGCTTTCAGTACTTAGGCTCCAGAGCCATGAAACCACTCTCTTTCCTTTATTCCATCACCTCGAATGTCACTGTATGAAGTCACCCTCGTCCTCCGTCCCGTTCCCGTTGTCCTCCGTCGGCTGCTGCTGTCGTTTTTCGCGGAACTGGTTCAGATTATAACGGAGGGTAATGTTGAAGATCGGCGAGTCCATGCTGAAACGGTTGTAGCTGTAAAGTCCGGCACCCTCCGCAAGCCGCGTGTGCTCCATTGTCTGGAAAACATCACGCACCTGCAGGATCGCCGTCAGGGAACGGTCGAGGAACGTTTTCTCCACCGCGAGATTTGTCATGTAGAACGCCTCACTGCTTCCCTGCGAGGTGATCGTCGGGCTGTTGTAGATTCCGTTCACCTGGAATTTCATCGTCTTCGCGATCTTGAAGGTGGACGACAAACGCCCGCTCCAGCTGAAGTCTTCGTTGTCCACACCCGGCGCCGCCAAACGGCTGTCGATCCGGTGGTTGTACAGGTTGCCCATCAGGTTAACCGTCCACCACCGCGCGAGATCCCCGGCGAACATCACCTCCGCGCCGAAATCGTACGCGGAACCGACATTGTCCACCGTTATCAGCGTTACGCCCTCGTCGTACACACTGCGCACGAATTCCGTAAGGTTGTGAGTGACCCGGTAGTAGAATTCCGTCGAATGGGAAAACGGTCCGATGGGTATCTGGTAACCGAATTCCCAGGAGTCGATCATCTCGGCATCGAGGTTTGGATTCCCACGACGAACCGTGTAGGCGTCTTGCCACGTTTCGAATGGCTCGAGGAACCAACCACGAGGACGGTCGATTCTGCGTGAATAGCTCGTCATCAGTTGGGTTTTCCGGGGTAGCTGATATGAGAGATGCACCGACGGGTAAATATCTGTTTTGTTCAATGCATAATTCGCTGTGGTATCCTTGAGGGCGATAGAGCGATCCTCATATTCGCCCCGCAGACCTCCCTGGTAGCCCAGGTTGCCTGATTTGCCCGAGTAGACTGCGAACAGGGAGTGAATGTCCCGGTCGTAATCGATCCTGTTGGTGTACCGGGACTCCTGGGTGTACTCACCGAGCCCGGTGTCGTACATCTCGAAGCTGTTGTGCTCCTGGGAGCTTTCCTTCCTCAGTTGATAGCCGGCTTCCAACTTCTGGTCCTCACCGTGGGGCCAGGCGTAGTCCAAGCGGATATCCGTGCGGCGGGATGGTTCACTCTCCGTGGTTCTCCGGCCGTCGTTGATCGCTCCCGTGTTGTCGATCAGTTGCGTCAGGGTTATGTCATCCCCGTTGCGCCAGCTGCTTTCCAGACGCCCGGTCAGTTCATGTCCTTTGCGGCCAAATTCTTGGCGGTATTCCGCAAACGCGGAGGCGTTGTTTCGGTTTTCATCGCTGTTGTTGTCGCTCGTGTACCGGGTGTGCGCAATCACTGTGTCCACCCAGGTGTTGTAGGAAAGCTTGGAATCGTGTCCCCCCGAACGCTTGCCCCAGTTTCCCCCGAACGTGGCCCAGCCCCTGTCTCCGACATTCAGCTCCACTGAGCCGCGCAACCCGTAGGAAGTCCTCGTTCGTGCCATGTCGCCATCGGACAGGTTGTAATTGGTCACTCCATCCACCGTGGTACGGGTTTCCGAATAGGAGAACCCCTGGAAATCCCGCTCGCCGTAATTGCCTCCGAGAATCAGGTTCACCCGATCGTTGCGGCGGTTGACAAGGATGTCCGTGCTTTTCTGGCCGAACGAACCGTAACTGACCGTGGCCATCCCGCTGGTCGTGGCAACCTGGTTTTTCTTCATCACGATGTTGATGATCCCCGAGGTGCCATCCGGATCGTATTTCGCAGATGGGTTCGTGATGATTTCGATGTTGTCGATGCTGCTGGCAGGAGTCTGCTGCAGCGCCTCGCTGGGATCGAGGATCGTTGGACGACCGTCGATCAGTACGGTAAAATTTCCGCTCCCTCGCAGCGAGACGTTGCCCTCGATGTCCACGCTGACGCTTGGCACATTCTCGAGAACGTCCACCGCCGTACCCGAGGCGGCGGTCGGCTGCTTGCTCACGCGCACCACTTTCTTGTCGATCTGGTACTCCACCGGCGAGCGCTCGATCACATAGTCCACATCCTGCATCTTGATGACCGACGGGGCGAGGTGGATCGTCCCCAGGTCCACCGACAGCGACCCCCGTCCGAGACGGATTGAGTCGACGTGGTTTACCTCGAATCCAATGAACGAGATGTCGGCGTAGTACTGCCCCGGACGAAGACCCGAGAGAACGAAAACACCGTTCTTGTCGGTAATCGTCCCGGTCACCTGTGAGCTGTCCCGGGCGGAGAAGAGGACTATCGTGGAATACTCGATGGGAATGTCCTGACGTGTATCGACAACATGGCCTGTGATTGTTCCAGTCATCGGAGCATTTTCCCCGCCGCCCATGCCGCCGGGAGGCTGGGCAACAGCCAGGGGAGCTGCCATCAGCAGCAGAAAGAAAGCAACTGTTTGAACCGTTCTGGTGATCATCATCGCACGCTCTTCTTCCTGATATCCGTGCTTCCACGGCACCTCAATGTTGACAGTTAAACACCTGCTTTTACTGCAAAAAGCACGCCGTCTTTCCACATCTCGGCGTTGAGCTTGAAAAACCATGCTGACACACGGATTCCACTGCATTCGCTGAAGAACCAGACGGGGCCGGAGATCCGTGCGCTCGGCAAAATGCCCGAGCGATTCGGCAGTATTACCGAATCATGATTGGCGTTAATCTATGTAGAAATACACCTCCGTACATCACCGATTGTTCCCGGAAACAGGCTTCCAACATGTGATTATTTCTGGAAAACAACCCTCCGTATCTCCATGAGAGCCCTGCGGATAGCCTCCAAAAGGGAATCAACCCGGACATGCCTGCCCGGGGGAAACGGAAGTCCCGGTAATCCGCATTCGTTTCAGAAGACTGTGTAGCCCGGTCCTGTCCCGAAACGTCGGGATGCCCCGCCAGCCGGGAAAAAGACCTGGGCCCGCATTCCCGGACCACCCCCTCGGCGGAGGTGTCTGGTTGGCCAAAAGTGACCGTTTCCTTTGAAGGCGGTTTATCAGAGGAAACGGTCACTTTTGAACATGTACGGTGTCACGTTCCTGACCATTCTGAATCAGGTTCCTGAGACCTATTCAACATTCGACCGGCGCCAAACACTTTATAGCGGATGGTGCTTCGCACTCCCCGGATCGCGTATTCGTCGGGTGCGCGGACCGATACTGATTCCTACCTCACTACGTTCGGATACAGCTTTCCGGCGATGGCGATGAGGACGACCATCGACCCAATCAGAACAGCGAGATCGAGGGGCAATCCGTAGACGCTTTCTCCCGTTTTGAGCATCAACGCGCGCAGGGCATCCACCTCATAGGTCAGGGGATTTCCGTGGGCGACGACTTTCAGCCAGTCCGGCATGATGGCGATGGGGTAGATGGCGTTGCTCGCGAAGAAGAGCGGCATGGTGAGGATTTGCCCGATTCCCATAAAACGTTCCCGAGTCTTGACGATGCAGGCGATGATCAGTGAAAACGTCGAAAAGACTCCCGATCCCAACAGAACAGTGAACAGAACCCCCACGAGCGCAAAGGGGTTCCAGTTCATTTTCACACCGAGCAGAAGCGCGACGATGTAGACAATTACCGCCTGGGTCAGGCCGCGCACTCCCGCTGACAACGCTTTGCCCAGCACCAGTGCGCTTCGGGGTGTGGGACTTACGAGCAACTTGTGCACCACCCCCAGGTCACGTTCCCAGATGATCGAGATACCGTAGAAGATGGCGATGAAGAGCACACTCTGCGCGAGGATTCCCGGTGCCATGAAATCGATGTAACGCAGATCGCCGGTGGGGATGGCGCGAACTCGAGTGAACACCTCACCGAAGACCAGCAGCCAGAGGACAGGCTGGATCGCACGGGTCACCACTTCAGTGGGATCATGTTCCAGTTTGCGGATTTCAAGGCTGACGATGGTAATCGTCTTGTTGATATAGGAGAGCAGTCCTCTCGGGAAACCGGGTTTGACCGGTAAAGCCCGGTCAACTAAGGCGTCGGGCATTGCGCCTCCCTTGCATCGTTTCACGGAAACTGCCACCCGATTCGAGGGGGCCGCCCGTGTAGTGCTCGAAAACCTCATCAAGGGTGGTCCCTTTGCCACCTACCGAGGCTTTCAGATTGGCCGGGGTATCCATTGCGGTCATCTTGCCGAGGTGCATCAGGGCAACGCGGTCGCACAGATGGTCCGCCTCTTCCATGTAGTGAGTGGTGAGAAAAACCGTCGTATTGAAAAGGGTGCGCAATTCCAGGATTCGTTCCCACACCATCTGTCGCGCCATGGGATCGAGGCCGGTGGTCGGTTCATCCAGGAAGAGCAGGGGGGGACGGTGGAGCATGCATTGGGCGATCTCGAGTCTGCGGATCATACCTCCGGAATAAGTGCGTACCAGTTTATCCGCGAAGCTTTCCAGGTTCATGAAGGCGAAGGCCTCTGAAATCCTTGATTCCCTTTCGGCTCGGGGGATATCGTAGAGTTTCGCAAAAAGGCTCAGGTTTTCGTAACCGGTCAGGGCGCCATCGGCAGAAATGAGTTGCGGGACGTACCCGATCACATGACGTACCATCGCCGACTGGCGGACGATATCGAACCCGGCGATGGTTGCTGTGCCGGAAGTGGGTGGCAGCAGCGTGGACAACATCTTGATCAGGGTCGTCTTACCCGCTCCGTTGCGCCCGAGCAGTCCGAAGATTTCGCCCTGCTCCACGGAGAGGGTGAGGTCGTTGACTGCAATCAAATCGCCGAAGGTTCGGGTGATGGATGTTGTGGACAGGATCGTCATCGATCCGCCTCTGCTTATAAGGGTTGTCGATAGGTTCAACCTGCCGTGGAGAACGTGTCCTTCTCCGATAGCGCTTTGCATGAACCGTTTGGAGGGTGGGCCAGAGGGTGAAAGGGGACGTTGTGCTCATTCGTCTCAGCGCATAACTCGGCTTCCAGCGCTCAGGTTGCCCTTCTTTTCCTTGTTCTCTCCCCGCATCAGAGAACCGGATATAGTATTCACAATGGTCGGCGGTGCGCAATGGCCACTCCGCGTGGTGCCCGGAGCCGGGCCATGCCCCCCTGTTTGCTTTGCGCAGCGTGTTCGTCATCCTGAACGAAGTGAAGGATCTTTGTTCTCTGACCATGTATGAATTCTTCCCGTCTGGATTGCCTGGTCAAGCCGGGCAATGACAACGGAGGGTCAGTTTTGTAAGCCGGGGTTTCCGGCATGTTCACCTTACCAGCGAATCCCGGCATCTCTCCTTGTGTCATCACCAGCGCCGTCAGGCGCGCGGTGATCTCCCATTGCGTTTCCTTGATACGAAACATAGATCCTTCGCTCACCTTCGGTGGCTCAGGATGACTGATTCTTCCAGTCGATTGTGCCCCTGTTTACGCGGTTTTGCAGGCCGGGGTCTTCGAACCCGGCTGTCTTCTCCTTTGTCGTGTGTCCTTGTTTGCCCTGTTCCCCTGTTTGCTTTGCGCAGCGGGCAAACAGGGTTTATCCTGATTCTTTTGCCGTGTGGCCCGGCCCTGTCCGCCGTAGCGGATGCGCAGGCAACGTGCCCCTGTTTGCTTAGCAAAGCGGGCAAACAGGGTTTATTCTAATTCTTCAACCTGGATTGTCCGGTCAAGCACGCCGTGGGCGTACGAGCCGGACAATGACAGACAGGTGGCTCGTTGGTGTGGCCCGGCTGCCCCGCCAGCCGGGTATCTCAACCGATCATTAGCGTGCGCCCGTAAGGGAAACCCAGTCCCGAACGGCCGGGACCAGGTTTCTTTCACTTCGTCCCGTTTGTGACCGCTACCCCGCCGCCGTACCTTTCGCTCCCATGCCATCGGAAAACGACGAGGATATGTTCTGTGGGCAAAACCACCTATCGTGACGCCGGGGTGGACATCGACGCCGGTGAAGAGCTGGTCCGCCGGATCAAACCTGCGGTGAAGCTGACCTTCGGGCCGGAAGTGGCCTCCGACCTTGGCCTCTTCGGTGGAGCGTTCCGTCTCGACACCACCGGGATGAAGGATCCGATGCTCGTCTCCTCCACCGACGGCGTTGGCACCAAAACCCTCGCCGCGATCTGGGCCAACCGTCACGAGAACATCGGGCGCGATCTCGTCAACCACTGCGTCAACGATATCTTCACCTGCGGTGCCCGCCCGCTCTTCTTCCTCGACTACTACGCCACCGGCAAACTCGACGTGGACATCGCCGAAAAGGTGATTACAGGCCTCGCCGAGGGGTGCCGGGATGTGAATTGCGCACTCATCGGCGGGGAAACGGCGGAGATGCCGCAGGTCTACCACGAAGGCTCCTACGACCTGGCGGGAACGATCGTCGGCGTCGTGGACGGATCGAAACTGATCGACGGCTCGAAAATCCGCGAGGGCGACCTGCTCGTCGGACTCCCCTCGAGCGGGCTGCACACCAACGGCTACACCCTCGCCCGCAAGGTGCTGATCGAACAGGCGGGGTTGAAACCCGACGCCCGTCTCGATGGGTTGGACCGCACCCTCGGCGAGGCGCTGCTCGCTCCGCACATCTGCTACCAGTCCACCGTGTCACGATGGCTCGCTCGCGGACTCGAGGTACACGGCATGGCTCACATCACCGGCGGTGGAGTCGAGGGCAACACGAAACGGATCGTCCCCGAAGGGTTGAAGGCGGTGATCGAGTGGGACCGCTGGGCAGTTCCGCCGCTGTTCCGGCACATCCAGCAGCTCGGCGAGGTCCCCGATGAGGAGATGCGCCGCGCGTTCAACCTCGGTGTCGGCTGGGTCATTGCGATTCCCGCGGGTCGCGCCAAGGAGCTGATCCTACACGGCATGCAAACCGGCATCGAAGCGATTCGCATCGGGCACGTGGAGGCGGCATAGCACCCCGACCCCCAGGTTGGAATCGAGTATCCGATTCGTTGGTTGTGCCGGGTCTTTAGCGAAGCGGTGACCCGATAATCTTTCCGTCGGATCTCCACTTCGTTTCCGATCCGACGGAACTTTTCAATGCGCCGGTTCCCGCTGCAATCGGTGCCACACCCTTTTTCCGCCCGTAACCAGGCCTTATTTTGCTTCGCCTGACGAAATAGGGTGGAGACCGCATGTTCCTTATTGCCGCGATGATCGGCGCGTACTTTTTCGGCGCAATGCCGACCGCTGTTCTCGTTACCCGGCGTGTTGCGGGGATCAACATCCTGGAGGTCGGAAGCGGCAATCCGGGTGCGTCCAACGTTTTCCGTGTCCTTGGACCACGATGGGCGATCACCACGTTCGCCGTGGATGTGTTCAAAGGCTACATGCCGGTGTGGCTGGTTTCCAAGTTCGCTCACAATCTGATCATTCCCGGATTCGCGCCGAACGCAATCGCCGTTATGGCCTGGGTCGGACTGTCGGCGTTTCTTGGACACGTGCGGTCGCCCTTCCTCCATTTCCGTGGAGGAAAAGGCGCTTCGACAGGACTCGGAGCGATGTTTGCGATGGCTCCCCAGGCGACGACTTTGGCGATCCTCGTGTATGCCGCAGCGCTCTTTGCGACAAGAACGTTTTCGTTGGCGACATTGACAGCAGCAGCAGCCTATCCGGTGCTCCTGTTCCTCCGCGAGGGCGACGGCGACTGGCATGTGCTCGGTTGGGGGCTGACAGTGCCTCTCTTGCTGATGGCCACCCATTGGCGCAACATTGCCCGCATCTTCTCCGGGAAGGAACTGCAGATGCGGACAAATATGGATCATCTTGCTGAAGAAGATCACGAAGGAGTGGAGTAGCATGTCGAGTCTGGCGATTCTCGGTGCGGGAAGCTGGGGTACGGCGTTGGCGATTCAGCTCACAAGCGAAAGCGGGCATGATGTGCGCCTCTGGGAATTTCGACCCGACGCTGCCGAGGCGTTGAAACGAGACCGTGAAAACCGGGAATTCCTCCCAAGCGCAATGTTTCCCGACGGCATTACTGTTACAAACGATCTCAACGAGACTCTCGCCGGGGTGGAAATCGTCCTGCTGGTCGTCCCCTCGCAGGTGACTCGCAAGGTGATGGAACAGATAGACCCCCTCGCCGTGAAGGACAAGGTCTGGGTTGGTTGTTCAAAAGGGATCGAGAACGGCTCGCTGAAAAGAATGTCCGAAGTTGCCGAGGAGGTGCTCGGACCGGATATTGCCAACCGCTATATCGCGCTTTCCGGCCCCAGCCATGCGGAGGAAGTCTCGCAGAACATCCCGACCACCGTTGTCGCGGCAGGCCGTGACCTTGCTTTGGCACAGCGGATTCAAAAGGAGTTCTCCAGCAGAACATTCCGCGTCTATGCGTCCGATGACGTAGTCGGTGTGGAGCTGGGCGCCAGCCTGAAGAATGTGATCGCCATCGCCTCCGGCATCTGCGATGGTATGGGATTCGGCGACAACACCAAGGGCGCCCTGATGACGCGTGGCCTGCACGAGATCACCCGCCTCGGCATCCAGCTCGGTGGACAGCGGGAAACCTTTGCGGGCCTGTCAGGGATGGGCGATCTGATCACCACCTGCACCAGCCGCCACAGCCGCAACCGCTTCGTCGGCGAACAGCTCGGCAAGGGGCGCACCCTGAACAACATTCTCAAGAACATGCACATGATCGCGGAAGGCGTCACAACGACGAAATCCGCCAACGACCTGGCGAATCGTGAAGGCGTGGAAATGCCGATCACCCATCAGGTCTACCGTATCCTCTTTGAAGAAGCCGATGCTCGTGAGGCAGTGACCGCACTGATGACGAGATCGCTGAAGGTGGAGCATCATCTATGAAGCGCGTGTACATCGAGGAGTTTCCCAGGTACGAAGGCCAGGAGGTGGAAGTCGCCGGCTGGTTGTACAACCAGCGTGGTTCGGGCAAGATCCTGTTCCTGCTCGTCCGTGACGGCACCGGCATCGTCCAGGCGGTACTCAGCAAGGCGGATGTAAACAATGACCTTTTCGAGCTGGCCAAAAGCCTCACCCAGGAAACCTCGCTGATCGTCCGCGGCGTCATTCGCGAGGACAAACGCGCGCCCGGTGGGTACGAGATGCAGGTTGCCTCTTACGAAAAGGTGGGCGATTCGGTGGACTACCCGATCACCCCCAAGGAGCACGGAACCACCTTCCTGCTCGACCACCGCCATCTCTGGCTGCGCTCGGCGAAACAGCACGCCCTGTTGCGCATCCGCCACGAGATCATCTGGGCGATCCGCGACTTCTTCAACAACCGCGGATTCCTTTGCTTCGACACGCCGATGTTTACGCCCAACGCCGTCGAGGGCACGACTACCCTGTTCAGCACCGACTACTTCGACAGCACAGCATTCCTCACCCAGTCCGGCCAGCTTTACGCCGAGGCCGGGGCGATGGCCTTCGGCAAGGTCTACACCTTCGGCCCCACCTTTCGCGCGGAAAAATCCAAGACCCGCCGCCACCTGACCGAGTTCTGGATGATCGAACCGGAGGTGGCGTTCCTCGACCTCGAAGGGGACATGGAGCTGGCCGAGGATATGACGATCTACGCCGTCGAGCGCGTTCTCGAGAAACGGCGAACGGAGCTGGAGACCCTCGAGCGGGACATCAGCAAGCTCGAAGCGATCAGGAAACCGTTCCCCCGTGTGCGTTATGACGAGGCGGAGAAAATCCTGTTGGCCTACGCCGCCGAACATCCCGGCGAGGAAGAGGCACAGTTTGCAGCGGGAAGCGATCTGGGGGCGCGGCACGAGACGATCCTCACACAGCCGTTCGATCGGCCCATCTTCCTCACTCACTTTCCGGCGGAGATCAAGGCGTTCTACATGAAGCGCGACCCCGAACAGCCCGGCCGCGTCCTCGCCTTCGACATGCTCGCCCCGGAAGGGTACGGAGAATTGATCGGCGGATCGGTCCGTGAGGACGACTATGACACGCTGCTCCAGCGCATCCGCGAGCACCAACTGCCCGAGGAAGCCTTCGAATGGTACCTGGACCTGCGGAAGTATGGATCGGTGCCGCACGCCGGATTCGGCCTCGGCCTCGAGCGTACGGTCACCTGGATCGCCGGTCGCAACCACCTCCGCGAAGCCATCCCGTTCCCGAGAATGATGTACCGGATGCGGCCATAATTAAGGGGACACATTACTTAATTCAATTTGACAATGATCAGTAAAAGTTATATGATTGTAAATCCGTATGTTATTCTCAAATGGTTCGCAATAAACTGAATTAAGTAATGTGTCCCTTTAATTATTGTACAAAAGAGATAATTCGTCCGTGAATATTGGTGCTATGTGATGGAAAAACAACGCCTTCACGCTTATGTTTCCGGTCGAGTTCAGGGCATCGGATTCCGTTGGCATGTGATCCAGGCGGTGCGTCTGCACCTGCCCGAAATCACCGGTTGGGTGCGAAACCGTGTTGACGGGCGTGTGGAGGTGTTGGCGGAGGGCACCCACGAGGAGCTGGACAGGCTGCTGGAGGTGCTGAACACAGGCCCCAGCGGCGCACGTGTAGCCCTCGTCGAGACCGAATGGACGGGTGCGAAGGGAGATCTCAAGGGTTTTGACGTGAACTACACAACTTAGCCGGCCGTTCACAAAGAACAACTGCCTGAAATGGATGTACAGGATAATCAGGATGTTAAAAGAAAAACTGCATGAAATCCGTGTAAATCTTTTCATCCTGTCTATCCTGCCTGTTTTCCTCCTGTTCATCCTGTTCCACTGACCCGATTTCTGTCATCACCAGCCCTCTCGCGTCAGCGGGTGGGCGCAGTGATCTCCAAAGGGTTTCCAGGGTGAATGACTGAATTGGAGATTGCCGCGCCATCCGCCAGCTGGCGGATGGCTGGCAATGACAAAATTGCCCGAAACTGGATGTACAGGATACTTCAGGATTTACAGGATAAGAACTAAAGTAGAATCTGTTTGTATTTTTCATCCAACCGATTTAGTTCATCCTGTCTATCCTGCCTGTTATCATCCTGTCCATCCTGTTCCTTCTGCTCTATTCGCAATGATCCTGCTCGATGTGCCCCCTCCTCAGATAACGCTCAATCCTCGAAAACTCCCCTTGCGCACAAAGCGGCATACGGCTAACTTTTCGCCCGATGCATCGGGGACATGCTTCCTGTGAGGCGTGTGCCCCGATGCCTTTTTCGTGCCTGTTCCGAGGGAGAAGATGAAGGAACGTATCGACGCCATTCGCAGAAAACTGGAAAACGAGATCGGCGAAGTCACCCACGAACTCGAAGTGGAGTTGCCAAAGCGCATTGACGAAGCGCGTTCAAAGGGTGACCTTTCCGAGAACGCCGAATACCACGCCGCCAAGGAACTCCAGGGCTATCTCGCGGTCAGGCTGCTCCAGCTTCATCATCGCCACTCCAAGCTGATGGCGATCAACCTCGACGACGTCGACAAAACGTCTGTCGGCCTCTACTCCGTCGTGGACCTCGAGGAGGTGGAAAACGGGAAACGATACTCCTACGAACTGGTGCTTGCGGAAGAAATGGATGTGAAAGCGGGCCTGATTTCCATACTCTCTCCGGTTGGACAGCAACTTCGCGGCGCAAAAGCGGACGAAATCGTGTCGATTACCACGCCTGCGCGCAAGTTTAACGTGAAAGTTCTTGGGTTTGTGAATATCCTTGGCGAGCGGTTCGATGGGGAATTCAAATAAACCAGTGGAATTTTTGGTTTGGACGTAGAAGTGCATTCACTACGTGGTTGTGGAGAGCAAGATGGGGAGCGGTAGCCGGGGGAAATCCGGCGGATTGATGGCGAAATTAATCGGTGCGCTGCGTGAATTTCCCACACGGGAGTACAGTTTCAACATGCTGATGGCCGGCATTATCGGTATCATCGGCGGTTACGGTGCGGTCGGTTTCCGCTGGGCAATCGCCATCGTGGAAAAAATCACCTTTCACGTCAAAACCCCCACCTTCGATATCCTGCTTCAGATGCCCTGGTACTGGCGGCTGGCGATCCCTGTCATCGGTGGATTGATTGTCGGCCCCATCGTCACCTTTTTCTCCTCGGAAGCCAAGGGGCACGGTGTTCCCGAAGTAATGGCCGCGGTTGCGACCAAGGGCGGCATCATCCGGGGACGGGTCGCTGCGGCCAAGGTTATCGCCAGCGCAGTAACCATCGGCACCGGCGGCTCGGCCGGATCCGAAGGTCCCATCGTCCAGATCGGCAGCTCCATCGCCTCCGCTCTCGGGCAGCTTTTCCGTGTCAGTCCGAGGCGGATGAAAACCTTCGTCGGGTGTGGCGCGGCAGCCGGAATCGCCGCGACGTTCAACGCCCCTGTCGCCGGAATGCTTTTCAGCCTCGAAATCGTCATGGGGGATTTCGCGGTCAGCCAGCTCAGCCCAATCATTGTTGCTTCGGTGCTCGCCACAGCTGTCAGCCGAATGCACCTCGGCAACGCCCCGGCGTTCTCAGTGCCGGGCTATGAGATGGTCAGCCCGCTGGAGCTGATTTCCTACGCCGTGCTGGGCGTAGCGGCGGCGTTCGTCGCCGTGGGATTCAGCAAGACACTTACCGCCACCGAAGATTTCTTTGAAAATTTGCGGATACCCGACTGGACAAAACCTGCCGTCGGCGGCTTGGTCATCGGTGTCATGGGAGCGTTCGGTCTGCCTCATGTCTACGGTGTCGGTTACGAATTCATCGAGGAGGCACTCGCCGGCCACCTGGCGCTGACCCTGATGCTGATACTGATCGTGGCGAAAATCGTTGCCACTTCCGCCACCCTCGGGTCCGGCGGATCGGGAGGTATCCTCGCCCCCTCGCTGTTCATGGGAGCGATGATCGGCGGAATCATCTGGAACGGCACGCATGCGATTGCCCCCGAATATGTTGCCACCACCTACGGTCCCTACGCGCTCGTCGGCATGGCGGCGGTGGTCGCGGCGGCAACGCACGCCCCCCTCCAGGCGATCCTGATTCTCTTCGAATTGACCGGCGGCTACGAGGTGATCCTGCCGCTGATGCTCGCCAGCATTATCGCCGTGATTGTCAGCAGGAAACTCTTCGAGGAGTCGATCTACACGGTCAAGCTGAGCGCCAAGGGAATCAAGCTTCGCCGCGGCGCCGAGGTCAACGTGCTAAAGGGAATCCATACACGAGAGGTAATGCGCACCGACTTCAAGGTCGTTCAGGACAACACACGGCTGCGCCCGGTGCTCGACCTGATCGCGGACTCCAGCACCAACTCCTCTATCTTCGTCACCAACCGTGATGACCACCTTGTTGGATATATCGCATACAACGAACTGCGGCATGTTCTATTCGACGTCGAGGCGCTCGAACCGGTGCTCGCCGCCGCGGACATCGCAAACCTCTCCCCCGTCTCCGTGCGTCCCGACGACACGCTCGACGTAGTGATCCAGCTTTTCGCCCGCCGCAATCTCGACGAGCTCCCGGTGATCGACCCAGACAGCCCGGGCAGGATCATCGGCAGCGTGCATCGTGCCGACGTGGTCGACTCCTACAACCATGAATTGTTGAAACGGGATCTGATGGGGACTGTCGCCAGCAGTGTGCTTGTCGCGCAGAAAGTCCGCAGCACTCCCCTCGCGGAAAACTATGTGATGGCGGAAATCGAGATGCCGAGTGCGTGGTCCGGCAAGGATTTGCGGACTCTCGACCTGCGCGGCAAGGAGAGCATCGAGGTGATGCTTGTCAGCCGGTACAGCCCCGACAAACCGTCCAACACGCAGAGCCTCGTCGCCTCACCCGACTTGGTTCTGCGGAACGGCGATACGCTTCTCGTCAGCGGTCCCAAAGAGGTGATCGAGCGTCTCGCCCGGCGGTGACTAACCAAATCCTGAAACAGGATACACAGGATAACAAAGGCAGGATAGACAGGATTCAAACAAGATTTATTTGTAGTCCATCCTGAGCATCCTGTCCATCCCGTATCAGGAAGTTCCTGTCGTTGTCCATCCTGTTTCAGTCAGTTCATGTTAAAACCGGTATCCGAGATTGACCATCACCCGTTTTGCTTCAGGCGCGGACCGTGAAGGTGGCATGTAGGCGCCCCAGAGCTCGAAGGGGCCAAGGAAAGTGTCAAGAGCGATTCCCAACGCAAAGGACTGGATCAGGTCGTCACGCTGAGGGCGCCAATCTTTCTGGTCGCTGAATGCCGCAACATCATAACGAGCCAGGAGATAAGTCTCTGCGATCACCCGGCTGATCAGGTCGTAACGTACTTCCGCAGTGCCTCCGATGTGGCGCAGGCCAAGCCAGCGGTAGGGCGGCGCCGCTGGAAAACTGGTCAGTCCACCGATCGCGAAACGGTGAGTCTCCGGTGTTGTCAGATCGGCGATTCCGGCGACATAGGCCGCCCTGCCAACCCACCGGGGACCGATCGGACCAACGATTTCACCGAGGATGGAGAAGAGATTGAAGCCCTTTTCTCCGATCTTCGGGATATAGGTCGTGTAGCCAACATCCACATGTGCACCGTGAGACGGGAATGGTTTACGGTCTTCGGTGTCGAGTGTGGCGCGAAGTTCGAATCCGTTATAGACGTTGTTCTGATCGTCTCCGCCGATGTCGTCCGCAACCCGTTCCGCCAGCAACCCCGCCGAAAGCCCGCCCCAGGTGCGCAGGTTGAAAATCGCGTCCAGTTGTCCCCGTGTTGTGTACACATCGCCGACTGTCTTCGCGTTGCCTGTGAAATTATAAACGGTCTGCTCCCGGGAGATATACTCCATGGACCCCCGCCATCCGAGGTAGGTCGTGGCGAGACGGTCCGTCCGCAGGTACATCCCGTATTTCTCGTCCTTTTCACCATACCTCGCACGAAACAGTATTTCATTTCCCATGGAGGGCAAGGGACTCGCGAATGCAAATTCTCCGAAATATCGACTCCGCCTGTCGGTGTCGAAACCGAGCCCGAGCCCGAGACGGGGAAGCGGAGCGGGCTCAAGCAGGAACGTAAGATTGACTCCGCCCGTGCTGTCACGTTCAATCAACCGAAACACCGTCGTGTAACGGCCCGTAGCGAAAAGCTGAATGAGCGATTTCCGCAGAGCCGGTTCCGTTAATGGTTCTCCAACACGGACACTTACCTCCCGCAGTGCAAAAGGTGCTTGCTCCCGGGGTACGCCCTCGACGCGGATTGCGTGGAGCAAACCAAGGGAAATCTCGATCCGGAGAAAATGATCGGGGGTAATCTGCGCGGTGAGAGAGGACGCGCTGTAGCCATGAAGATGCAAATCGCGGAGGATCGCCAAGAGCCGTCCGTTGATCTGCTTGGTGGTGTACTCGCCCGCGCGCAGGCCGAACTGCTCCGGGTTGATTCGTTCGCTCATCGGGGCATCCGTCACCAGCTCCACGCCTTCCAAGGAAACATGCAGGGACGGTGCGCCGTTGCCACGACAGGTCAAGGCAATGATCCGGTCCAGGTTCTGCCGCGCCGCTTCACGACCTTTTTCGATAATCCCGCGGATGTTGCGAAATTCGGTAGAGGTTTGCTCGGCGAGATCCGGCGTCAGCACGAGGTCCGCAAGGTTCCGCGATACGGTGTCGTTTGGCGCACTCATCAGCGTGGTAACCTGGTTGGCGATCTCCCAAGGCAGGTCCGGGTCCAGGTTGGGAATCACCGGGCTTGCGCAGTCCACACCGATGACAACGTCCGCGCCCATGTCCAGCACCGCGCGCACCGGGATATTCTCAATCGCACCGCCGTCCACCAGCAGCATCCCACGGAAACGCAGTGCTCGAAAAACAATCGGCAGCGCCATGGTGGCGCGAAGGGAGAGGGTCAGGTCGCCCTCATCCATCCGCACGCCCTCTCCACGATTCAGGTCGGTTGCGATAACCGTGAGCTTTGACCGCATGCCTGAGAACGATCCACCCGCCGGGGCATAGGGAGCGTTGCTCACCCGCCGCTGAATTTCGAGGTAAAGGTTCTGTCCCGAGACGAGAGCGTCCGGCACGTAGGGACGTCCGTTGCGAAAACGGATCTTCACCATCTCCTGCGAAACCTGTTCCTTCTGCGCGAGAAACAGATTCCGGCGGCTGGGTGTGTCGGAGAAAAGCCCGCCCCAGTCCATCTGTTCTGCGACCGTCTGCAGCTCCCGTCCGGAATACCCCGCCGCATACAACCCGCCGAGGATCGCCCCCATCGAGGTGCCCGCAATCATGTCAACGGGAATTCCCTCCTCCTCAAACACCTGGATCACCCCGATATGCGCGATTCCCCGCGCTCCGCCGCCGGAAAGCGCCAACCCGACGCGGGGGCGAATATGCTCGAGCACCGGGAGGAACCCGGCGGGGACATGAGCCTCCCGCAGTCGCAGGGAGTCGAGGTCGATTTCGCCCGCGATGTACGCATCCCAGGAAAAACTCTCCGGCAGCTCCAATTCGGTTGCGGCGCCCTGAACAGACAGGAGGGTTGACGGCGCAGCCGTCGCTTGAAGGGTGTCCCCGGCAGAGGCGCCCTGCTCCTGCTGGATTTCAGGGGACACTGTCTCCGAAACGAGGGAGTCGCCGGGCACGGCGGCAAACGCCAGTGCGTGCAGGCAGAGTGTTCCCATCAGCACACCCACCAACGCGCCGAGGGCGGCCCGGGTCTTCCACCAAAGTCTCAATTCCCCGAAGGATTTGATCGCAAGGTGTCCGTTTGACAGACTCAACCTGTCTCCAGAATCGAGAGTACACTACACACGAAACGCCCGTTGCGGGCGCTGTGAACATAAAGGTAGGCATGAAAGAGTGTGAAATGAAGCGCGAAAAAGCCGGTGCGAGGGTTTTGCTGATTCACGACCTGCCGTACGAGCAGGTCGAGCCACCACGCGAGCAAGTCGAGCTACCCGCCGGTCTTTTTCGCTTGCCGCCCCCGCGAAGAACTTCTTCTCTTGCCACCTCCGCGAAGGACTTCTTCTCTTGTCGCCTCCGCGAAGGCGGGGGTCCAGAAGAAATCGATGGAGGAGCTTCTGGATTCCCGCTTTCGCTGGAATGACACTTGGGTTCCACCAGGTCATTTGCGTGTGCCCCTGTTTGCTTGGCGAAGTGGGCAAACAGGGTTTATCCTAATTCTTCATGAGAGTTTTTCTAATTCTTCATGACTGGGTTGCCCGGTCAAGCCGGGCAATGACACGATAGCTTATTGGTCCTGTCGGCTTGACCGACAGGGTATCATTGTTTGTCAGAAACCCGACCCTGAATGGATCGGGCCACCCTGTCGCCGCGCAAAAGTCTTGTAGGCCAGGGTCTCCGAACCCGGCGATCCTCGAGTTGTCCTGCCGTTTCCCCGTGAGAAATCGCAGCGGAAACAGAAATGCTTCCCCGTTCCCGCCGCGCATAGGTCGAGACGTAAAAAAACGATCAGGCGTTTGCGTTGATGTTCTCGATGATCGCGTCGCCGTATTCCGAGGTGGAGAGCTTGGTTGCGCCTTCCATCTGGCGATGCAGATCGTAGGTCACCCGCTTTTGTTTGATCGTCTCCTGAATCCCCGTTTCGATCAGGTCCGCCACCTTGCCCCAACCTAAATAACGGAACATCATCACACCGGAGAGGATCACCGAGCTTGGGTTGATTACGTTCTTGTCGGCATATTTCGGAGCAGTGCCGTGCGTCGCCTCGAACAGGCCGATAAAGTCGCCGATGTTCGCGCCTGGGGCCATCCCAAGGCCGCCCACCAACGCCGCCGCCGCGTCGCTAATGTAGTCGCCGTTCAGGTTCGGGCTGACGATCACATCGTACTCACTGGGCCGGGTCTGAATCTGCTGGAACATACTGTCGGCGATACGATCCTTGATCACGATGCGGCCGTTGGGGTCGCCCGCTTCCTTGCCGCCGCGAAGGTCGGCGAACTTACCGGGAGCCTGGATCGGTGTCACACCGTCCTCGGCCACCGTCTCATCCCACAGTTCCGCCTCGGTGATGATATGGTCGCGGTATTCCTCACGCGCGACTTCGTACGCCCAGTTCTTGAACGCGCCTTCGGTGAACTTCATGATGTTGCCCTTGTGCATGATGGACACACTCGGCAACTTGTTCTCGACTGCCCAGTCAAGCGCCTTGCGGACGAGCTGCTTGGTTCCCGTGGGGCTGATCGGCTTGATTCCGATGCCGGCGTCGTCGCGGATCTGGGTCTTCCCGTACTCTTCCTTGAGCAGTTTGATCAGTCGAACCGCCTCGGGCGACATCGACGCGAACTCGACTCCGCTGTACACATCCTCGGTGTTCTCACGGAAGATGATCACATCCATCTCGTGCGCACGGCGGGAGGGGGAGGGAAC
>JAZDLX010000056.1:0-10500 GCA_043801585.1 bacterium
GGAGGTCTACCTCCGACTGAATCAACGAAAGGTTGGACGTCATGGTGAACGTCCTCATGTGATCGCTGATCAGGCCGAGGTTCTGCCGTACTTCAAACTCAACACCGTAGTTGCGCGCAGCCAGGGCGTTGTCGTAGGAAACCCGTATCTGCGCGGTGTTCTGCAACACAGTTTCGATGGGATTCTCGAAATTCTTGTAGAAAACGCTGACGGCGACGAGATCCGCCACACCGTGGACCGCCTCCCAGCGCAGGTCGTAGTTCTGGATCAGCGCACGTTTCAGGTCGGGGTTTCCGATCACCGCATAGCCACCGACAAAATCCGTGTACTCAAACGCCGACATCTCACGGAAGTCGGGACGGGATACCGTCTGGCTCGCGGCAAAACGGAGGTTCATCCGGTTCGCCACCAGGTATTTGAACGTGATCGCAGGCAACAGATCGGCGGTCTGGATTGTCGAGGAAATCTGGCTGGCATCGGAAAGTAGAATGAAGGGCTGATACCCGTCGACTGACTGACGGCTGTCCTCGAAACGCACCCCGCCCGCCACGAAGAGCCTCGGGTGCAGGTTGGTCTCAACCATCATGTACCCGGCGAGGAGTGTCTGGCTGGCCGTGTAACTGTCGTTGGGACGTGTATACTCGTTGATCTCCCAACCGAAGGGATGGATGTTCTCCGGCGCAAAAATGACCTCAGGCGCCTGGGAGAGAAACCCGATATCCGACGCCTGTGTAAATCCGGAGGTCGCCAGATAACGGAACTTTCGGTAATTGGAATCGCGCGTGCGAACCTGTCCCGCCACCCCTGTCTTGATCTTGAGGTTTTCCGGACCTAAACCGGGGCGGAACGTCCAGTCGACACTGCCGCTGCGCGAATTGTCCACCAGGTTGTTGAAGAGATGGCTTGCGCTCTGGCTCTCCTCGGCCCAGTAGTATATACCCTGAACGGGATCCTGCTGATAAAGCTGTTCGCGTGTATCCGGTTCATCCCGGGTGCCACGGCTCCAGGTCATCTGCCAGTCAACCGTGCTGTTGGCGACATTCGGCAGCGCATGATGGCCAAAGAGCTGCGTGGTCAGGGTTTGTTCGGCGAGGAAACGAAGACGTGTGTCCCGGATGTTCGTTCCCTTGTCGTCGTTGTATCCCTGGAGCAGCCGGACTTCATCGGTGACATCGCGGCTGTAGAGGACGTTCAGGTTCAGGTTGTGCAATTCGTGCGGGTAGAACTTGAGCGCCAGCATCGAGCCGAGTCTCACCGCTTTCTGGTACGTATCGAACCGGTAGGAATGCCAGTCCGTGACTTCACCGGGAGCGCCGCCCGCCTTGTAGACATTCCGCGGGCCGCTCTCATACTTGTAGGAATGGCCGTAGACACCGGTCATCATGTAAGCCATCGGGAATCCGAACGCGTTGGCACGGTTGCCGATCGAAAGCGAGTAGCTCTGGTTCGGGCTCGCTGTCATCCCCGTCGGACTCCACACATTCTGGAAGGATTTGCCGTAGGTCTTGAGTTGATCCGGAGTGTAGCCGTATTCGCCTGTCAGCCCTGCGGAAACCAGCTTGTCCTTTGCCTCGGCAATGCCAGGGGGCATGGCGCGCGTGCCGTCGTCAATACCGAGCCAGTCATAGGCTCCACCCTGGTAAGTCTGGAACGGCTGTAAGGTGGTCCGGCTGTTGTACCCGCTGGAGACGGAGGCGGAGATGTTCAGCGAGTGCGGCAACTCAAAGGTGTTCATGTTCACCGTGCCACCGGCAAACTCTCCGTTCTGATCGGGCAGGAACGATTTGTTGATCGTCACCTGGTTCATCAGGTTCGCCGGGAAGAGCTCAAGCGAAACCGCGCTGCGGTTCGGCTCGGTTCCGGCAACGGTGGCGTTGTTCAGGGTCACCTTGCTGTACCGGACACCCAGCCCCCGGATGATCGGATCGCCCTTTTCCACCGAAACACCGGTGGCACGGCGGACGACATTGGCGACGTCCGGATCGGGGAGCTTTCTCAGCACTTCCCGGGAAACGGCATCAGTGATGGAAGATTTCTCCAGTCTTTCTTCCAGCTCGCGTTCCTGGGTCCCCGCCTCGCCGTGTGCGGCATAGGTGACTCCCTGCAGTTCCACCGTGGAGGGAGGAAGTTCCACCGACATTTCCACCGTCTTGTCACCGATCTCCACGCCTTCCTTCACCACCGCCTGATAACCGAGCATGGTGAAATGAAGGATGTATGTCCCGGACGCAAGGTTGAAAATGACGAAATTGCCGTCCAGGTCGGTGGCGGCTCCGCGTCTGGTTCCTTCCACCGTGACGTTCGCGCCCGTCAGCGGCAGTTTGTTGTCGCCACCGGTGACAGTGCCCTCGACGTTCCCCGCGACCGCCTCAGCGGCCGCGAATAACAGAAGGACCAGAAAAGGAATGATTCGCCGGATTGCCTTCACCCTCAAGGTGCTCATCTTGTTGCCCATGTTTTGTGCTATCCCATCCCGATGTCGAATGAATCGCCCCCATGGCGGTCGACACAGCATCATCGAATGCGCCGGTAAAAAGGCCGAGGACTGCTAAGAGTGGATGAGACAATTGTTAGGTAACTGTGAGCGGAGCCAGTGGAGAGTTAGTGGGACTTAAGAAGGCTATGTTACCTGTGATCACTGAACTTAAGGAGGTGTATAGTAAAGGTACTCCCGACGCCGAGAGTGCTCTCGACGGCAACACTTCCGCTGTGAGCGAGGGCGATGTGTTTGACAATTGCTAACCCCAGCCCGGTGCCTCCGACCTGGCGGCTGCGGCCCTTGTCAACACGGTAAAACCGCTCGAACAGGCGAGGCAGGTGCTCCGGCTGGATGCCCAAGCCCCGGTCCGTCACATTGATCCGGATTTCCGATTCCGTTTCCTGCACATCGATTGTGATCGGCGCATCAGCCCCACTGTACTTGACGGCGTTGTCGATCAGGTTGATAATCGCCTGTTCAAGCAGCGGCGCGTTGATCCAGGCTGTCGTACTGGACGGACAATGGATTTCGATGGCGATGTTTTTTGCCTTCGCCTGGGGGGTCACGGCCATGACAGCACTATGGATGACTTCCTGCAGCGACTCTTCATTCATCTCGATATCAAGGTTTTCGGCGTCCCGTTCGATGCGTGCCAGGCTGAGCAGATCTTCGATAATCGCGTCAAGCCGGTCCGCCTGGCGGCTGATGATGTCCACGAAACGGCGGGCATCCTCCGGATGTTCGAGAGCACCGTCCCGCAACGTCTCCACGAATCCCTTGATCGAAGTGACCGGAGTCCGGAGTTCGTGCGAAACGTTGGCGACGAAATCGCGGCGAGCGTGTTCAAGACGGCGCAACCGTGTCACGTCATTGAGTACAACGACGGCTCCCATGCTCTGCCCCGCTTCATCGATGAGCGGACGTCCATGCGCCTGGAGATACCGTGGATCGCCTGCGGCATCCAGTATAATCTCATCCTCCAATTCGCCGGATGTCGAAAGAGCTTCGACGATGAACAGGCGGACGTCCGGGTTGGAGATCACTTCCTGAATCGTTTTGCCACGGACCTGCTTGCGGTCCACATCAAACAGCCGCGCTGCCGCCTTGTTGATGCTGATCACCAGACCCTTCGCATCCACGGCAAGCACACCCTCCGAGATCGAGGAAAAGACCGCCTTCTGCTCTTTCCGCTGAAGGAGAATGGTCTGGATGCGATCCTCGAGCTGGGTGGCCATCTGGTTCATCGCTTCCGCAAGCGACACCACCTCCTCCGGCCCTCGGGTCGAAAGTTGGCCGGAGAGATCGCCGTCGGCGATTCTCTGCGCTTGCCGGCGAATGCGTTCGAGCGGATGCGTGATCCGGCGTGCATTCACCCAGCTGATCCATGCGGCGAGAAGGGCGATCACAATCCCGCCCATCGCGATCCGCTGATAAATCGAGGATAGTGTGTGGTCGATAACTGTAACGGGTGTCGAGGTACGCAGCACACCGGCCACCCGGCCGCCAATGTGCAACGGCACCGCAACGTACATCATCTTCAGGTGCAGCGTGTTGCTGTAGCGGCTGGAACTGCCAACCGCACCCTCGAGAACTTCCACAACCTCCGGCCGGTCACGGTGGTTATCCATCTCTTCGGGTTTCTTCTCGCTGTCACCGACCACCCTGCCATCCGGAAGAATCACCGTAATCCGGGTTTTTGAATTGGCGCCGAGCTCCTTGCAGAGGGGGTCGATCTCCTGTTCGTTGGATTCGGCAAGGAGTTTCTCGATTTCCGGCCGGAGAAGAATGGCGCGGGCTTCGAGGTCCTGTGTGGTGACATGCAGGAAAAACTTGCGAAGGGAGCGCGAGCCGTAGGCCGTAACCGCGGCGAGCGAGAGCAAAGTGATCAACAGGTAGGATGGGAAAAGCTGCCAGATAAAACGTCGCCGGACCACCCGTCACTCCTTGAAACGATAGCCGACACCACGCACGGTTTCAACGAGGTGGGCGCAGTCGCCAAGTTTTTTCCGCAAACCGACGATCTGGACGTCCACACTGCGGTCGGAAACGGGGTGATCATCGCCGCGCACGGCGTCGACGATCTGGTACCGTGTGAACACCCAACCCGGCCTGCGCGCCATCAGGTGAAGAATGCGAAACTCGGAATAGGTCAGATCGACAGGGGCGCCATCCACCAGCACCTCATGACGTCCGGGATGGATGCGCAACCCCTCGCGGTCGATTACCGAAGCTTCGTCGGGAGTGCTCATATCCGAGCTACGGCGGCGGAGAACCGCCCGGACACGGGCAATCAGGACCCTCGGGCTGAACGGTTTGGTGATATAGTCATCCGCCCCGAGTTCAAGTCCTGTGACAATGTCCGGCTCCTCGCCCTTGGCGGTGACGATCACGATCGGCAGATCCGATGTGGTCTTGTCACCTTTCAGCGCGCGGCAGACGCCAAAACCGTCGATCCCCGGCAGCATCAAATCAAGCACCAGCAGGTCGGGATGCTTTTCTCGGGCGATCCGGATCCCATTTTCACCGTTCGCCGCTTCTGTAACCAGGTACCCTTCCCGTTGCAGATTGTACCGGATCAGCTCGCGGATATCGTCCTCGTCCTCGATAACGAGGATGTGTTCCCTGGCCATGATCATTCCCCAATCTTGGCTGCCACCTCAGCGCAGTATCACGCCGCCGAAAAGGTACACCCTCGTTTTTGCGCACGCTACACGCAAAGGAGAGATCGAGGATCAACTTCGGCTCTGCAAGTCCCGCAAACGCTTGACTGGGTCACCTCCCTCACGTATATCCCTGTATCCGTCCCTGTCCTGTCAACATCGAGGTGAACGCCTGTGAGTGCTGCGCGTCTGAAAGAACCGATCATTCCAGAAGATCCCGCCGTTCGACGCGCCCTGATGAATCACCTTAAAGATTTCGTCTCCGAGAACAAACTGAAACGGTTTGATGACGTTCTCCCAAACCGGACACGTCATGTCACCGTGGTCGTGGAAGACATCTACCAGCCCCACAACGCCAGCGCAGTCGTCCGTTCCTGCGACCTGTTCGGCATCCAGGACATGCATGTCATCGAGAACAGGAACCACTACACGCTCAGCTCAGGAGTCTCCGTCGGAGCGAGCAAATGGGTCACGCTGCACCGCTGGAACCAACGCGGCGAAGACAACACGAACCGTTGCCTTGGTGAGCTGAAGGCGAAAGGCTACCGCATCGTCGCGACAACACCACACGACAACGATGTCCTGCTTCCCGACCTCCCCGTCGAACATCCCCTGGCACTCGTCTTCGGAAATGAGGAAACCGGTCTCTCGCGCAGAACCACCGAACTCGCCGATGAATTTGTCAAGATTCCGATGGTCGGGTTCACCGAATCTTTCAACATTTCCGTGTCTGTCGCCCTCGCCCTTTACGACGTTATGCATCGTCTCTGGCGATCCGAAGTCAACTGGCGGATCACCGAGCCCGAGCGGGATGAATTGCGCCTGGTGTGGATGCAGAAAGCTCTCAACCGCTTTCCCGCGCTTGTGAAGGATTTTCTTGAAAAGGGGTGACGGTAGTCAGGAGGGACAGTTTCTCTTTTGCGCAGCAAAAGGTAACTGTCCCAGTGGAAGTTGTGACAGCATATCCTGGACAACAGGTATACTGTCACAGCAAGCGTGTCTCCTCTTCCAAGCAGTTCATTTCGCGTCTTAGCCCAGGCATACTACTCACCCCCCATTCCATTGTATTAAGTTTCATTCTGAATCTTGGGTTATGCAGAATTGTACTCTGATCCTCTTCTTATGGAGAGTGCAATGCAACTTTTCAAGGTATTCCGAACTTCTCCACATCGATCCATCATCGCCACCTTTGTCGTATGCCTTTTCCCAGCCCTTTGCCTCGCACAGATTTCCACTCAGACCACCGTCGCAGTTCTGGACCTCGACATTTCCGGCGGCATCCCGCAGGAGTATCAGCGAACGCTCTCCGACAAGCTGCGCCAGGAATTGTTTGCGACAGGGCGATTCGTGGTGATCGAGCGCAACCGGATGGAGGACATTCTCGGCGAGCAGGGGTTCCAATTGGCGGGCTGCACCTCCGCCGAATGCGCGGTCGAGGTAGGAAAGCTCCTCGGAGTTCGGGAGATTATCGCAGGCTCTATTGGTCGTGTCGGCCAGGCCCACTCGGTGATCGTCAGGCGCATAGACGTTGAAACCGGCGAGATCGTCGACGCCAAGAGTGTCGAGTGCCTGTGCACAATCGAGGACGTCCTCTCCACCCGCCTGCGCCAGGTCGCCTACATGATGGCCGGGCTTGCCCCGCCGGTCATTCCAGAGGTCACTTCACCCGGTGCGGGTACAGTCGCGGGCGTGGGCGACCTTTTCATCAAGTCCGAGCCTGATGGAGCCGCCATCTGGATTGACGGCAAGCCGCGGCCGGAAACAACCCCAGCGATGCTCGAGAAACTCGCCGCCGGACCGCACACGGTCAGGGTGCAGAAAAACAATCTCGTCGGCCAAAGACAGATATTTGTTGACCCCAATAGTATCACCCGCATTGAGATCCCGATGGCAACAGGCCGAGTCTCGCTTCGCATCACCTCCACTCCCTACGAAGCGACAGTCATTCTCGACGGTGAACGGATTGGCCCAACTCCACAGGTCGTCAACGACCTCGAAGCGGGCGACCACCGCCTTCGCCTTGAACACGAGGAGTATCTCCCACTTGAAAAAATAGTCAGATTGAAAGCGGGTGAGGAAAACCGTGTTGACTGGACGCTGACCCATTACGCCGGACTCGAGATCATTACGGTTCCGGAAGGCGCCGAGATCGCAATAGACGGCAGACCGTACGGAACCGCCCCGCTGTCGTTCAACAATGCAAAACCAGGGGAGTACAAAATTGCCACATTCTTACGCGGATACAAGATCGAACAGCAAACTGTTCAGTTAGAGGCGGGTCAGACTGAACAGGTGAGGTTCAATCTGGAAAAAATCTATGCAACCCTGAGGATCGAATCGGAATTGGGCGAGGCGATGTTGACCATTGACGACTCAACGAGAAAGGTTCGATTTCCAGTCGGTACGGCGTTGCCCTTTGGTACACACACCGTCACAGTCAATAAAGATCGTTTCGAACCATGGCAAAATACCGTCACATTGACTGAAGAGCGGATATATACTTTGCGAGCCAACCCGCAACCGTACATGGGATTCTTGGACATTTCTCGAATTATTGCTGGAACGCGCGTGTACGTGGACGGTAAACATATCGGCACGGTCCCCATGTCCAACCCTTCCGTGACAGTTGGAAAACACATTGTGACATTTAAGCGAACTGGTTACACATCTTCGGAACTTTTACAAGTAAATATCACACGAGGCAGTCAGATTCCCGTTACCGCGGGTCTTATCCCGAAAACCAGGAATAAAGCCCTTCTGCGTTCCGCGATCTTACCGGGCTTGGGCCAACTCTATGCTGAACGCGGGATTGGTGTAGTCTATCTCCTCGGAGAACTGGCCGCGTCGGAAGCCATCATTTATTCCATCAATGAATACAACAGCAGTGTCAACAAATATGATGCTGCGCAGGCTCTCTATGAGAGCGCTATTTCAATGGATCAAATCGCCACTACGAAGGAAAGACGGGATCATGCATGGGATAATGTGCAAAGAAAGCAGCAAATAATGATTGCCGCTGCGGCCGTTGCGGGCGGTCTCTACATCTGGAATCTGGCTGACATCGTCATCTTCGGCATCAAGCGTGACGATTCCCCCCGGTCCAGCTTGCATGGCAACGCTGGAGGATTTATTCAGCCAACGTTAGTTCGCGATTCCCGTGGAGAGGCGGTGCCGGGTATCTCATTCAGATTAAGTGGCGGCTTCTGAACTGGGAGAGATTCAGACTTTCAGGAGTGAAAAATGATAACGATCAACAAACCGCCTTTCATCGGTGCTGCACTACTATCGTTCATCATAATCTTGGCTCTGTCCCTCGCCGTTTCCTGTGTTGAAATCCCCTCCGAGCCTGAAAACAACAACCCCCTCGATCCGGACAATCCGGAGACCGGCGGCGACCCATACCGGTTGACCGCAGTGATCGCAGATGGCGGCGTGCGGCTGAACTGGTCGTCGCTCAGCATCCCCGACCTGATCGGCTACACGGTCTATCGAAGCGTTGACGAGGGTGAGTACACGTCTCTCGTGCAGATGGAGATGACCACCACAACCTGCACCGACCGTACGATTGTCAACGGGCATCGGTACAGCTACTACATCGTCGCGCGGTCGGAGGGAGGCGAAGCGGGCACGACCGAGGAAGCCGCTGTGACCATTGATGCCGACCCGATGCTCGTCATCGAGGGCGAGGACGTCACAGAGACCCCGACCCGTAACGTCACATTGACCCTGCTCGCGTTTGGCGCGGAGAAAATGCTTATTGCAAACGACCCCTCCTTCACCGATGTGTCCTGGGAGCCGTTTGCCTCTTCAAAGTCATGGCAGTTGGCCACAGGCACAGGGACGAAGACGGTGCACACTCAGGTGATCTGGGATAACGGCGACACATCCGATGTCGTTTCCGATGTCATCGAGCCGGCTCCGCTGGACGCTTCCGTTCTGATCAACAGCGGCAATACCGAGACTCCCACACGCGAGGTCACTCTTGCCCTGTCCGCCACCGGCGCGGTGGAGATGATCGTTTCCAACGAATCGGTTCCAGATGGGGAACTGATAAAAATGGATGCGAGAAAAAGAATGATCGAAACTGATCAGGACAGATCAATGTCCGTTCCGCAAGATCCTAAAAGAAATAATGATCCGACGGCGAAACCAGCCTCATCACGAATTCCTCACAAGCAAGACAAAGCAACCCCCCAATCCAAGGCTGTACCAGGTCTTGATCACAGCGGAAACCCGGCGCGTGAGACCACCGCAGAATGGCAGCCCTACACCGAAACTCTCGACTGGACGCTATCCACCGGAGCGGGCACGAAAACTGTACATGTCACACTGCGTAACGACTTTCTGATCGAGGAAACAGTCAGTGACGACATCGAACCCACTCCCCTTAATACATCACTGACCATCGCGGGTGGCGCGGAGACGACACCCACTCGTACGGTGAATCTTGAGCTGTCAGCCACCGGCGCAATCGAGATGCAGCTCGCGAACGACACAATCCCGGACACCACGAGTTGGCAATCCTTTGCCACATCTATATCCGACTGGATGCTCGAGACTGGAGTGGGTACAAAAACCGTCACGCTGAACGTCCGCAACGACTTCCTGATCGAGGAAACAGTGAGCGACGCCATTGAACCGGCGATCCTGCGTCCGGCACTGACCATCCTGCCCGCCGATTCGGAGTACATCAACCACTGGCAGGTGGCACTCTCCATGCCGGGGGTGGGGGCAGCCATAATGAAGCTTGCCAATACTCCTGATTCCAACGGTGTGGGCTGGATTGATTACCAGGAATCATACTCCTGGGATTTGGGGAGTGACGGGGAGAAAATCGTCTACGCATGGTTTGTCAATGATTGGTATCCACCTTCGGTAACCGTGTCAGACACGATCAAGCTCGACACGCAGGCCGAGGTCGCCTCGTTCAGTTGGACCTCATCTTCAGAGAATGATACACTTAGCACTGGTGATTACGCTACTTTCACGCTGACGCTGTCGGACGATGCTTTCGGCCCGGAGACAGGGGGTGTTGCGCAGGTTACGGTCGAGGATTGGCAAACCTTCATGATGGCGGACGAAGGAAACGGCACCTACTCGGCCACAACCGACGCGCTCAGATGGGACCGTACCGGAATTTCGAATGCCGCGGTGTCCGTGTCTTTCACTGACCGTGCGGGGAACGGCGCAGGCGCGACGTCGCCAGACGCGCTCAATGTCGCGGATGATGTGCTCTGGCGTACGCTCACGGGGCATTCGGATGTTGTGTATTCCGTCGCGTTCAGCCCGGACGGAACAACGCTCGCCAGCGGGAGTGGGGACCACACGATCAAGCTGTGGCGTGTCAACGACGGCAGCCTG
>JAZDLX010000066.1:0-2455 GCA_043801585.1 bacterium
GAAGGATTTCCGAAAACTCGACGTGTGGGCAAAGGCCCATGCACTCACGTTGGCCATATATCGTTGCACTACGAGTTTCCCCGCAGAGGAACGTTATGGTTTGACCAGCCAGTTGCGGCGTGCGGCTTCGTCTATACCGACCAATATCTCGGAAGGATGTGGCCGAAACACGGATGCAGAATTCAAACGTTTTCTTGAAATCTCCATGGGGTCTGCAAGCGAAACTGAGTATCTGTTGCTACTCTCCTTTGATCTGAAATACTTGGACGATTCGGCGCTTCATAAACTCGCGACTGATGTTACGGAAGTCAAGCGGATGTTGGCTTCACTCATCGGCAAAATCAAGGCTGATCGCCGAACGCTGAAAGCTGAGGGCTCACGATGAACTCCAACGTGAACATCATCGCCAACCGGCTCAGCCTCCGTCCACCACAACGGGTATCGCTTGAAATTCTTGCCAAGGTTTGCGATGTCATTCCGCTGGAGAAAAACACAGATACCGTCCAGGCGCTGAAAGATATTCAAGCCGTTCAAATGGATAGCGGGGGCCAGGTATCCGTCACGGATTTCGAACGCGATTTCCCGTCGCTTTGCATAGCTATTGCGACCGGCGTGGGGAAGACACGGCTCATGGGCGCGTTCATAGCCTAACTTTTAAATGACGAGGGCATCCGGCATTTCTTCGTCCTCGCGCCGAACCTGACCATCTACAACAAGCTCATCGCGGACTTCACGCCCAACACGCCGAAGTACGTCTTCCAGGGCATTGCCGACTTCGCGGTCGAGTCGCCGGAGATCATCACCGGTGACAACTACGAGAGCGGCCGGGGGGTTCGGGCCAGGACGCTCTTTGGCACAGATGAAAGGGTGCACGTCAATATCTTCAACATCTCGAAGATCACGAGCACGGAGGCGCCCAAGGGTGCAGAGAAGACCAATGTTCCCCGTTTCCGGCGGCTTCAGGAGTACATCGGACAGAGCTACTTTGAATATCTGTCGAAACTCGACGACCTCGTGCTTCTCATGGACGAGTCGCACCGCTACAGGGCATCGGCGGGCATGAAGGCGATCAGCGAGTTGAAGCCCATTCTGGGCCTGGAACTCACCGCCACGCCGCACGTGGAACGCGGCGGGGGCACCCAGCCCTTTCAGAATGTCATCTATGCTTACCCGTTATCGAGCGCCATGACGGACGGGTTCGTCAAGGAACCCGCCGTAGCGACTCGCGAAAACTTCAATCCGAAGAAATATGACGCGGCGGGACTGGAGCGGCTGAAACTGGAAGACGGGGTCCGCATTCACGAGAACACCAAAGTCGAGTTGGAGGTCTACGCCCGCGAGAACGGAAAGCCCATCGTAAAGCCCTTTATGCTGGTGATCGCACGGGACACCGGGCATGCCGACGCTCTCATGAAAATGATTGAAGGGGACGACCTGCCTGCCGCGCCGGAACAGCGAAGCGCGGCGCAGGCAGGGGCGTTTTTCGAGGGCCGATACAAGGGCAAGGTCATTCAGGTTCACTCCAAGCAGAGCGGCGAGGAGAGGGACGAGACCGTCGAGCAACTCATCAACGTGGAGAAGCCGGACAACCCGACGGAGATCGTCATCCACGTGAACATGCTCATGGAAGGCTGGGACGTTACGAATCTCTACACCATCGTCCCCCTCCGAGCGGCCAACTCGAAAACGCTGGTGGAACAGTCCATCGGGCGCGGCCTGCGCTTGCCCTACGGGAAACGCACCGGCGTCGGCGTGGTGGATCGGCTTACCATTGTCTCGCACGACAAGTTCCAGGAGATCGTGGACTATGCCAACAGCCCTGACTCCGTCATCCGGGGTGGCCTGAAGGTCATCTACGTCAGCGACGAGCGCTCCAAGGTCGTGATTGCGGAGCCGGAGATCATGCAACGCATTCAGCCTCTGGCCGTTGCGGAGGCCAAGGGCGAGTACAAGGTTGATCAGCCGAAGTTGCTGTTCGAGAACCCGAAGGAGCAGGAAGCGGCCAAGGCGACGCTGGAGGTCATTCGCCGGGAATTCGAACGGCTGCCGCGATCTGCCGACCTCGCCAAGCCGGAAATCCAGAAGCAGATCGTCGAGAAGGTCAAAGAGGCTATCACCCCCGCCCAGCAGGAACTGGCGGGCATTGCCGAGCAGGTAAACGTGGCCGAGGTCGTGGCCAAGACCATCACGTTGCGGAACCAGCTTTCGATTGACATCCCCCGTATTACAGTCCAGCCCGTGGGCGATGTGACGCGGGGATATCGGGAGTTCAAACTCAACCTCGCCAGCATCCGCCTCCAGCCGGTGGACAACGAGATTCTCATCCAGGAACTGCACCGCCGCGAACAGCACCGGCTCATGAGCGGCACCGGTATCGTGCCGGAGGAGAAGCTCGAAGACTACCTCGTGCGCGGCCTCATTGATTTCAACGACATCTGCTACGACGACCACGCGG